>JAQVHY010000065.1 GCA_028695935.1 Desulfobacca sp. | reverse complement strand
ATTTCCATGATATTCTTCACCCCCACCCTGACCCTCCCCCATCAAGGGGGAGGGGAAAAAGGGTTTCCGGATGGACACTAAAGTTTGGGCCGTAAACTGTCTAAGCCCTTCTCCTTAATTGACAATAGCGATTAGAATTGATAACTTTTCCGATAAAGAGGTCCGAATGGAGTTCAGTGCGCTGGAATTTATTTTGGGTCTAGTGATCGGCCTCATTTTTGGGGTTGGGTTAACCCTGGCCGTAATCAAAATTAAAAGCCTGTTTAAAGGCTCGGAAGTCAAACGTCTGCGTGACGAAAACCGTCAATTGAAACGCCGCCTGGAGGAAAAGGATCGTCATATCGGGCGGATGCTGACCGAGACGGAAAAACTGGTCCAGGGGTTGGCCAAGGTCAAGATTGCGGTCCCACCGCAGGTCAAATAAATCAGAAAAGACGCAAAGCAAATTTTTTTCGGGAGTAACACCCATGTCTAAAGCAAATCTTTCAGTTAAAGGCGGACTGGCTGGGGCCTTGATCGGACTGGCCGCCGATGTCACTATTACGGAAATTACCGGCCATCATATCACCAACGGTCTGTTGGAACTGGTCGGGGCGGCGGTGGGCCTGTGGCGCTTGGACCGCCGCTTAGGCGAATCATTGCAGGATACCATAGTCCGGGCCCGGCTCAACGATGATGAAGACTACCGCCAGGTAGCCAAACGGATCGACGAGCTAACCGAGGATTTGCCGGAACTGCGGGAGACCATCCTCAGGATGGTGGAAGCCGGGATGTCGGCCCAGAACGCCTGAGATGCTGGGGCTCAACCTGCTCTTTCGCTTGGGGCGCTGGCTGCTGGCCGAGCCGGTGGAAGACTCCGGCCTGATGCCGGAGGGCTATTACCGCTCCCAGGCCTTGGCAGCTCTAGAAGAGGATGATTTCCCAGAGAGCCTGCGATATTTGAAACTGGCCGGGCCGCCCGACCGGGACGCGGTCCGGTTGCTGGGCCAGTTAATCATCCTGCGCTTACGGCTGCTCAAAGAACAGCACCAACAGCGCTGCCAGGCGGTAGCCAAGTTGCAGCATCAAGAACCACGGGCCGCCCCCTTGGAGCGCTACCAGGAGCTGCTGAGCCAGGAACAACAGGCCCTGGCCCTGCTGGGGCAATATGAGCAGGAGGCCAAGACTTATCTGGGGTGAGTTTCGAGTTTCAAGTTTCAAAGTTTTCTGTTTTATTGGAGGCTGTCCCTCTGTGTCAAAGCCTCATTAAAGCTGAAGTTTGATCAAATTGTTAAAGGACCCAATGGCACAGGCATCTTGCCTGTGATCGGAGACAGAAACTCCCCCGCCCCTGGTGGGAGGGGGTTGGGGGGGAGGGGGAATAAATTCGAACAAATTGCTATCCTCTTATAATCTACACCCTACCCTAAACCTCATCCATCAATGGACAGGGAAAACCCAGTTTCCGGACGGACACTAATTAACCTATGCTAAATTCCGAACAGCTTTCCGAATTTACCCGAAACTCAAAACTCGAAACTCGAAACTCCTCCTTCTATATGGACGAGGCGTTGGCTGAGGCTCGCAAAGCTCAGGCCGCGGGCGAAGTCCCGGTCGGGGCGGTGTTGGTGGGCCCGGACGGGGAGATCTGGGGACGGGGTTATAATCAGCCCATTAATCTGGCCGATCCCACCGCCCACGCCGAAATCCTGGCCTTGCGCGAAGCGGCTCGCCAGGCTGGAAATTATCGTTTGCCTGGCACTACCCTCTATGTTACTATTGAACCATGTCTGATGTGCCTGGGGGCGATAATTCATGCCCGGTTGCAGCGGCTGGTGTTCGGCGCGCCGGATCCGAAAGCCGGGGCCTGTGTTTCCCTATATCAGATTCCCGCAGATCCTCGGTTGAATCATCGGCTGGAGGTCCAGGGCGGCATCCGGGAGTAAGAATGCCGGGCCCTGATTCAGGAGTTTTTTCGCCAGCGGCGTGAAGCAACTAACTTATAAAGTAAACGAATAAATTTTGGAGGGGTACCGAAGAGGCCGTAACGGGGTCGACTCGAAATCGACTTGGGGGCTAATCACTCCCACGTGGGTTCGAATCCCACCCCCTCCGCCATTATTAGTGGTCAGTTGAAAGTGGTTAGTGGTCAGTTATAGATTAGCCGCGATACTCAGAATTAACCGAAACTAAGAACCCGAAACTCGAAACTTTTTAAACGGAGAGATGCCCGAGAGGCTGAAGGGGCGCGACTGGAAATCGCGTGTACGCCCAAAAGGTGTACCGAGGGTTCGAATCCCTCTCTCTCCGCCACCCATGACCAACAAACAGGGAGGTACGCCATGACCATGTGGTTTTATGACGACTATGGGGAGATGGAAGACTATAAGGCCTTCAGAAAGCAATCCCTGTCCCTGGAAAAGGAGTACCTGGAACTACGAGTATTGTTGCGAGACGCGGAGGCGGCGCTCCGGGCGGAGCCTGATAACGCTGATCTTAAGGCCAAGGTGGACTATCTTGACAAGAGGGTGAAAGATCTGGAGAAGCAGGCTGCCTGGCTCACCGGCGATAGACCCTTGGAATATGACCTGTGGGGTTCGCCGCACTGAAAACCATGGAGATGTCTCCAAATAGCCCAGCCCAGACAAAAGAATATGAGAGGAGAGGGCGTCTTGCCTATCTGCCTGGACGATAAGCCTGAGGAAATGAAAGACTACCAGGATTTCCGGAAACAGGCTCGGGGCTTGGAGCAGGAATACCTTGACCTCCGGAAAGAGTTATGTGGGGCCGACTCGGCCCGGCACCAGGACCCGTCGAACCCAGTTCTTCAGGCCAAGGTCGAGTATTTAAAGAAGCGGCTGAGAGGTTTAGAGCAGCAAGCCCCCTGGCTGGCTGCTGAGATGCCGCCAGATATTGCGGTCTGGGGCCACTGATAATCATGCGTATGGCCCGCTGGAGCGCGGGCCGAGTATTTTTCATATAATTTCCTGGGGCTTTGGTCCCTGAATAAAGATGTTTTCAAATTTTTATTTTTTATTATCAAGAACTTAAAATCAAATAATGTCATATCTGGTACTGGCCCGGAAGTGGCGTCCACAAACTTTTGATGAGGTAGTAGGACAAGAGCCTGCCACTCAGACCCTGAAGAATGCCATTGCCCAGGGCCGGGTGGCCCATGCCTTTTTGTTCAGCGGCCCCCGCGGGGTCGGCAAAACCTCGGTGGCCCGCATCCTGGCCAAGGCGCTGAATTGCGCGTCCGGGCCGACGGCCACTCCCTGCAACCAATGTCAGTCCTGCCAGGAGATTACTCAGGGCCATAGTCTGGATGTCCTGGAAATCGACGGGGCCTCCAACCGGGGCATTGATGAGATCCGCGAACTTCGGGAAAATATCAAATACGTACCGGCGCAGGGCCGCTACAAGGTCTATATTATTGACGAAGTGCATATGCTCACCAAAGAGGCCTTTAACGCCCTGCTCAAAACCCTGGAGGAGCCGCCGCCGCACGCCCTGTTTGTCATGGCCACTACCGAGCCCCACAAGGTGCCGGTGACTATCTTATCCCGCTGCCAACGCTATGATTTCAAGCGCCTGCCCGCCCCGCTAATCCAGGAGCATCTGGCCCATCTGACCGCCCAGGAAGGCTGGCAACTGGAGCCGGAGGGCTTGCAACTCTTAGCCCAAGAGGCTGAGGGCAGCATGCGGGATGCCCTGGGGTTGCTGGACCAGGTGGTGACCTTTGGCGGTCAGCAGGTCAGCGCTGCGGAGGTAGCCCGCATCCTGGGGTTGACCGATCGCCGGATGTTACTGCAGGCCCTGGGGGCGATCATCAACCGCCAGGGGGCCGAGTTGTTGCAGTTAGTGGAAGAACTGCACGAACATGGCCTGGATCTGAAACGCTTTTATCAGGATCTGGTGCTTTACAGCCGTCATTTACTGGTCGCCGGGTTGGGCCCCGAGGCCCGGACCCTGGTGGAAGTGGCCGACCCGGAATGGCAGCAACTGCAAGCCTTGGTTCAGCAGCGTCCCTTGCCGCATCTGTTTAATCTGCTTAATGAGTTACTCCGGGGCAATGAGGACCTGCGCCGCGCCAGTTTCCCGCGCCTGGCCCTGGAGATTCTGCTGCTGCGCTTAGTACATCTTGAACCTTTAGTGCCGATCTCGGACTGGCTTGAACGTTTGGCCGACCTGGAAGCCCGACTGGGCCAGGGGGACATCAGGCCTGAACCGTTAGCGGTGACTCCGGACCAGCCCCAGGCTGCGGTAACCGAACCGGTTATGGTGCCGGAGCCGGAAGTTGAGGACCCTCCCACATCCCGTTGGCCGCAATTTATCGAATTTGTGCAGGCCCAGGCCGGAAATTCGCTGGCTGCGGGGTTAGCGGGTAGCCGCGTGGCCCAGGAAGCGGAGCAGCGCCTGATGGTCAACGTCGGCCCGGCCTGGCAGGCGGTCGAAGAGTCGTATCAGGCCCGTCTGCAAGAGTTGGCCCAGGAGTTTTTTGGTAACCAGTATCAACTAGTCATCCAAGCGCCCCCGCCGTCGCCAGCCCCGAAGACGCCCGGCACGCCACGCCAACTGGCCACTATGGCCGAGATTAAACAGCAAGTGTTGGAGATCTTTGGCGGACAATGGATTACCGAAGAGGGGCGGCTGAACGCACCTAAGGAGGAATCAGCTTGAAAAATATTAATAATCTGATGAAACAGGCCCAGAAGCTGCAAAGCAAAATGATGGCCATCCAGGATGAGCTGGGGGAGCGGACCGTAACCGCCCAGGCCGGCGGCGGCATGGTGGAAGTGATGGCCAACGGTCGTCAGGAGTTGGTGTCGATCCGCATCGACCCGGAAGTGATCAATCCCGATGATGTAGAAATGCTGCAGGACCTGGTGCTGGCCGCGGTGAACGATGCTCTGCAGCGCTCGAAGGAAATGGTTAGTGAAGAAATGTCCAAGCTGACCGGCGGCTTCAAAATTCCTGGTCTGATGTGAGCTTAGGGTTCGATGCCAAAAGGAATCTATCCGGCCCCGCTCCAGAAGGTAGTTAATTGTTTAAGTAAGTGGCCGGGGATCGGGGAGAAAACTGCCGCTCGCCTGGCCCTTTATCTCTTACGGGCCTCAACTGCCGAGGTCGCCGAACTTACTCAAGCCCTCACCGCGCTAAAGGATAAAATCCGTCTCTGTTCCCGCTGTTTTGCCTTTGCTGATCAGGAATTATGTCCAATTTGTGCTGATCCTGACCGGTATCAGGGTCAGTTATGTGTGGTTGCCGACCCCGGCGATCTGTTGGCCCTGGAACGGGCCGGATTCTTTGCGGGAGTTTATCATGTCTTGGGCGGACTAATTTCCCCCTTGGAAGGCGTCGGACCGGAGGATCTACGGATCGCCGAGCTATTCTCCCGCCTGGAGCCCGAAAACATTAAGGAAGTGGTGCTGGCCCTTAATCCCAGCCTGGAAGGGGAGAGCACCACGGCATATTTGTCAGAGCAACTCCGCCAGCGAGGAATAAAGGTGACTCGCATTGCCTACGGCATCCCCATGGGCGGCGATCTGAAGTATTGCGACCAGCAGACCCTCAAGGAAGCCCTGCGCCATCGGGTGGAGACTTGAGACTGGTTTAGTGGCATAGATAATGTATAGATAATGTAAGGATGAAGTTATGATTAAAAGAGTTTATGCTAAAAATTATCGCAGCTTGGCCGAAGTGGAGGTTAGCCTTGATCGCTTAACAATCCTGGTGGGTCCCAATGGATCGGGAAAAAGTAATTTTGTTGACGTGCTCCGCTTTATCTCGGATGCTTTAAAAAGAGGGATGGAATATGCTTTAGATGAACGTGAAGGTATTGAAACCTTGAGACGCCAGGATCCATTGCGACCATATGATATTGAAATAGAGTCAGAAATTGAAGATAAAAACATTAAAGGAAAATATAGAGTGCACCTTAAGCCGCCAAAAGCTCAGGAAATTGATACACTTGTAAATTACGAAATTAAACGTGAGAGTTGTGATTTTGAGCTCGAAACTGAATCACTAAACTTCGAGGTAGCTAATGGGAAGTGGGTAGAAAAACCTAAGTGGGTTAAGATTGAGCCAACTTCTACAGACTTAATATTACCTTTATTAACTACTAAGCCTTTTAATGAAATAGTTGATTATTTTAAAGGTATGACTTTTTACAATATTTACCCCAATATTATGCGTATTCCCACTAAAGTTGGTTCTGAATATCCTTTAGAGTCGGATGGTAGAAATATTGCTTCGGTGTTAAGGAGCATGCAACGTAAAAAAAATATCAGGCTGGGAGATATAAAGGAGGCTTTAGGAGTAGTTGTTTCGGGGCTTACCGATGTTAAGATTGTTAAAGTAGGCGGTTTTTTAAGATTAAAATTTAAACATGAATATAAAAATAAAAAGGCGCAGGAGTTTGAAGCCTATCAAGAATCAGATGGGACTCTAAGAGTCTTGGGGATCTTAGTGGCATTATTCCAGGATCCACCCCCAGAATTATTGGTTATTGAAGAGCCAGAGCTGACGGTTCATCCCGGGGTTCTGGCAGTTTTAGCAGATTTAATCCGAGAAGCTAGTCTAAAACGAAGTCAGGTGATCGTAACCACTCACAGCCCGGATTTAATTTCAAAATTTTCAGCGAAAGATTTACGTGTGGTCGCCTGGAATTATAAAGATGGAACAACTATTAGCCCCGTTGATGAAAATCAAATTGAGCTTATCAACGAGAAACTCTTTAGTTCAGGTGATCTTCTTCGCATTGAGGGACTGAGAGCCCAGCACTAAAAATCAATGGCTTTAGACTCCATCGTAGCAATTGTTGAAGGTAATGGTGAAGTTAAGGCGGTGCCTGAACTTTTGCGTCGGCTACTTGATATTAGAAAGCGATTTGATATCGAGATCTCCAAGCCACCAATAAATGCACACGGTCGTGGTAACATTACTAAACCCAACGGCTTGGAAAACTTTCTAAGGGTGGCAGAAAAGCGTCCAGATTGCAAGGCTATTCTGGTGCTAATGGATGCTGAAAGGGATTGTGCAAAGGACGTTGCCCAGAAATTAGCGTTGCGGGCCCGGAATTTAATCACCCACATCGCTATTGCGGTGGTGGCGCCAAATCATATGTTTGAAAATTGGTTCTTGGCTAGTCTTGAAACCCTTGCTGGGAAAAGAGGGCTTGAAGCTAATCTACCAACAGTAAATAATCCAGAAAGCATCGGAAATCCCAAGAAATGGCTTACAGAACATATGGGCCCAGGCCGTATTTACAAAGAAAACTTGGACCAGGTAGCCATGAGTGCGCTAATAAATACGGATTTTGTGAAGCAGCGTTCAAGATCTTTTCGCAGGTTGGAACATGCTTTAGATGAATTACTTGCAATTATGGCCAATGAGGAAAGCCCAAAAGTCACCCCAGCTTGAGGTAAGATAAATTAAGATGCTGATCGATCGGCGCTATATCCATAATTTTGACTGGTTCTTGCTGATCTTGGTGCTGGCCATCGTCTCCGTGGGCATCCTTAATCTTTACAGCGCTGGACTCAGTCAAGCCGTCAAACAAGACACCCCATTGTATATTAAGCAACTTTACTGGCTGGGGATCGGTTTCGGCCTGATGTTGGCGACCTTGCTGTTTGATTACCGCTACCTGGAGAAAGCCGCCTATCCGATCTTCTGGCTCACCGTGGCCTTGTTGGTGGCGGTGCTGGTAGTGGGCAAGGTGGTTTCCGGCTCCCAGCGCTGGCTACCCCTGGGGCCGTTATCTTTTCAACCTTCGGAATTGACCAAGTTAGCCATTATCCTGGCTCTGGCTCGCCACTTTTCCCCGCGTGAGGAATTGACCCCCCTGAGTATGCGAGAATTGTTATTTCCTTTTCTCCTTGCGGCGGTTCCTTTCTGTCTGGTAGCCAAACAACCGGACCTGGGCACCGCCCTGTTAATCGCGCTGATCGCCACCGCGATGGTTTTATTTGTCGGGGTGCGCTGGCAGGCCCTGACGGTTTTGGCAAGTAGCTTATTATTATTGTCGCCAATCCTCTGGCACTTTCTTAAGGATTATCAGAAACAGCGTATTCTTACCTACTTGAATCCCGAAGGCGACCCGTTGGGCGCCGGCTATCATATTATCCAGTCTAAAATTGCGGTAGGTTCCGGTCTGCTCTGGGGCAAGGGTTTCCTGGCCGGTACCCAGAGCAAGCTTAATTTTTTACCGGAACAGCATACCGACTTTGTATTCTCAGTCTTTGCGGAAGAATGGGGCTTTGCTGGTTCGATAGTCATGCTCCTGCTTTATACGCTATTGATTCTCTGGGGGCTCCAGATCTCCCGATCTTGTAAAGAGCGGTTCGGCAATCTGCTCGCCCTGGGAATCGTGGCCATGATCTTCTGGCAAATATTTATTAATATCTCCATGGTAACCGGAATGCTGCCGGTGGTTGGCATCACCCTACCTTTGTTTAGCTATGGCGGGTCATCGTTAATTTCAACTCTGATAGGCATTGGCTTACTCCTTAATATCCGTATGCGCCTCCAGCCGACCGGGTCAATTTGAGATTTTGCAAAAAATCCTTTGACAGGAGAAGTAAAATAAGGTAAAAATGCTAATTAACTTTGCGGAAAAGTTCACATAGTCTGATTTATTTGTTTTAACAAAAACTTATATGAGGTGGCCAGAGAGATGATTGAGCTTAATTGGACACTGTACGTACAAATCATCAACTTCTTGCTCCTGGTCTTTGTCTTGAATCAAGTGTTGTTCCGGCCGATCCGGGGGGCACTCAGAGACCGCCAAGCCCGGATTATGGGTTTTGAGGGTGACATTGCCAGCCTCACCGAGAATCACCAACAGGTGGAGGGTAGTATCCAGGCCGAGCTCACTGCGGCCCGCAAGAGTGGCTTCGAAAAGCGGGAGATGATCAAGAAGGAAGGCAGTGATGCAGAAAGTTCTTTGCTGGAGCGGGTCAAGAAAGAAGCTGATGCCGAATGGGAGCAGATGGAGAAAAAGATCAAAGAGGATATGGCCAAGGCCCGAGAGGCCCTGAAGCCACAGGCCCAATCCTTTGCCCTGGAGCTGGCTGCCAAAATTTTAGGGAGGGCGATGGCATGAGCACAGGCACAGGAAAAAACCGGGGGTCTAAGGTAGGGGCAGTACTGGCGGTGGCGAGCACGGTCCTGATCGCGGGAGTAGCTTGGGCCACTGAGGCCGGCCATGGCGGCGGTGAACATGACGCGGCCAGGATGAAAGACCTGATCTGGCGCAGCGTAAACTTTGTGGTGTTTGCCGGAATTTTAATTAAACTGGCGACCAAGCCCATAAAGGAGTTCTTTGCGGGCCGCAAGCAGCAGATCGCTCAGAATCTGGAGGAGTTGGAAAGCCAAAAAGTCGCGGCCGAGAAGGCCCTGGCCGAAGCCCAGGCGCAATTGGCGGCGGTAGCCGAAGAGCGGGAAAAGATCATCCAAATCTTTATCTCTGAAGGTGAAGCCGAGAAAACCAAGATCATCGAGCGGGCCGAACAGGCCGCAGCTCGTATCAAAGAAATGGCAGCCCTGACCATCGAGGGAGAAACCAAAAAAGCCGCGGCCCAATTAAAACGGGAGCTGGTGGAAACGGCCGCCCAGCTTTCCGAGGGTCTGATCAAAGAAAACATCACGGCCGATGACCAACAGCGGTTGGTTGATAACTACTTGACAAAGGTGGTGGAAGCCCATTGATAAATCTGATCATTGCCCGACGTTATGCCAAGGCTTTGCTGACCATTGGCAAGGAGGATGGCCGGTATAAGGAATATGGGGAGGAACTTAACGCCTTTGCGCAACTGCTGGAACGGGAACCAGAACTGAAAAACGCCGTTACCAATCCCATTTACAGCCACGACGATCGCCGCGGGGTATTACAGCGCGTCACGGAGCTCATCCAGCTCTCCCCAATGGTGTCAAACTTTGTTAAACTCTTGTTCGACAAGCGCCGTATTGATGCCGTTCTGGGAATTTCCCAAGTTTACCAACAACTAGTCGATCAGTTGGAGAACATCAGCCGCGCCCACGTAAAGATCGCGGTGCCTTTAGAGGAAGATACTCTGTCCCGGATCCGCGAGACCCTGGAAAAGATTACCGGCAACACCGTAGTAATGGAAGTCGAAGAGGAGCCGGCGATTATCGGGGGGATTATGGCCCGGGCCGGAGACTTGATCTTGGACGGCAGTGTTCGTACCCAACTTCAAAGTTTAACAGAATCTTTGAAAAGGAGTGAGGTTTTTTAAATGGAAATCAGAGCCGAAGAAATCAGTCAGATCATCCGGACTCAGATCAAGGAGTACGAGACTAAGGTTGAGGTGGCCGAGACCGGGACGGTGCTCTCAGTCGGTGATGGGATCGCCCGGGTGCATGGCGTGGAAAAATGCATGGCCATGGAACTATTGGAATTCCCCGGCGGGATCTACGGCATTGCCCTGAACCTGGAAGAGGACAATGTCGGCTGCGCCGTCCTGGGTGAGGTTATCCATATCAAGGAAGGCGATATTGTTAAACGGACGGGCCGCATCGCCGAGGTCCCGGTCGGAGATGCCGTTATCGGCCGCGTACTGGACCCGGTCGGCAACCCGATTGACGGTAAGGGCCCCATTGAAGCCAAAGAGTTTCGCCGCATTGAATTAAAGGCCCCCGGGGTTATTGACCGGCAGCCGGTGAATGAGCCGATGTATACCGGCTACAAGTCCATCGATGCCATGACCCCGATTGGCCGGGGCCAGCGGGAACTGATCATTGGCGACCGTCAGATCGGCAAAACCGCGCTATGCGTGGATTCGATCATTAACCAGTTAGACTCCGGCGTGATTTGCATTTATGTCGCCATTGGCCAGAAGAAATCGACCGTAGCCCAGGTGGTGGATGCCCTGGAACGGCACGGGGCCATGAAGCATACCATCGTAATCTCCGCCACCGCCAGTGAACCGGCGCCCTTGCAGTATGTAGCCGCCTATTCCGGTTGCACCATGGGCGAATATTACCGTGATACCAACCGTCACGCCCTGATCATCTATGATGACCTGTCCAAGCAGGCCGCGGCTTATCGGCAGATTTCGCTGCTCCTGCGGCGTCCTCCGGGACGGGAAGCTTATCCGGGCGACATCTTTTATAACCACTCCCGACTCTTAGAACGGGCGGCTAAATTAAATGATAGCTTGGGCGGGGGGTCTTTAACGGCGCTGCCCATTATCGAAACCCAGGCCGGTGACGTGTCGGCCTATATTCCTACCAACGTGATTTCCATTACTGATGGTCAGGTCTACCTGGAACCGGGTCTGTTCTTTGCTGGGGTGCGGCCGGCGATCAACGTCGGACTGTCCGTTTCCCGAGTTGGCGGTGCGGCCCAGGTCAAGGCCATGAAGCAGGTAGCCGGGTCATTGCGACTCGATCTGGCCCAGTATCGGGAACTGGCGGCGTTCGCCCAGTTCGGTTCGGAATTGGACAAAGCTACCCAATCACAACTGAACCGGGGCATCCGTTTGGTGGAAATTCTTAAACAGCCCCAGTACCAGCCCTTGCCCATGGAAAAAGAGATCACCATCATTTATGCCGGGACCCGAGGCTTCTTGGACGAGTGGCCGGTAGAGGTACTGGCCGACTACGAGCGGCAACTCTACGATTTTATCGGAGCCAAATATCCAGAGATCTTTACTGAAATCAAGGAACAGAAAGAAATTAGCCCGGATCTGGATAATAAAATGAAAGCTGCCCTGGGAGAATTCAAAACCATATTTCAAGCCAGCCAGGCCGCCTGATGACCGGGGCCACCGGCAATCAAGGAGGGTAATCAAAGGCAATGGCAACCTTACGTGATATCAAGCGAAAAATCGGGGCGGTCCAGAAAACTCAGCAGATCACCAAGGCGATGAATATGGTGGCGGCGGCTAAACTGCGTGGAGCTCAGGGGCGGATGGAACAATTCCGTCCCTATGCCGCGGCATTTTACCAGATGTTAGGCAGCATTGCTGGTCGGGTGGAACCGGAAGCTCATCCTTTCTTTATCCAGGCTCCTTTGGTGGAAAAGATTGAGCTGGTGTTGCTGACCGCTGACCGAGGGTTATGCGGCAGTTTTAATATGAACCTGATTAATACTGCCGATAAATTTATCAAGCAAAAAAAAGCTGAAGGCCTGGAAGTCTCGCTTACCTGTGTGGGGCGCAAAGGCCGAGACTTTTTCCGGCGCCGGAAGGCCGATATCCGCACCGGTTATGTGGATATGTGGAACAAATATGATTTCAACGATGCCATCGCCGTGGCCCGGGAGGCAGTAGCGCCTTTTACCAACGGCGAGGTGCAGGAAGTCTATCTGATCTATTCTGAGTTCGTTAATATGGCGGTCCAGCGACCGAAGCTGGTACAACTGTTGCCCGTTAGCCCGGAGGTGGCAGAGGAAGAAGGGCCTAGTCAGGAATACCTCTGTGAACCACCGGAAGCGCAGTTTCTGGACTACCTCTTGCCCCGATATATCAATGTCATGGTGTATCATGGGTTTTTGGAGAATTCCACCAGCGAACATGCCGCCAGCATGACCGCCATGGATAACGCCAGCAGCAACTGCAAAGAGATGGTTCAGCAACTTACCCTGGTAATGAATAAAGCCCGTCAAGCGGCCATTACCAAGGAGTTGATGGATATTATCGGCGGGGCCGAAGCCCTCAAAGGCTAGCCCGAAAATTTGAGGAGGACCAGGAAACTATGAATATTGGACATATTGCCCGCGTCATTGGCCCAGTTGTCGACGTGGAATTTGAGGAAGGCAAACTTCCCGAAATTCTTAACGGCTTGCTTATTACTAATCCAGCTATCGATGACAGTGAAGATAACCTGGTGATTGAGGTCGCTCAACACCTTGGTAATAATATGGTGCGCACCATCGCCATGGACACTACTGACGGTCTGGTGCGGGGTATGCCGGTTAAAGACACCGGTCAGCCCATCGCCGTACCCGTCGGCTTCGAGGCCCTGGGTCGCATCCTGAACGTGGTCGGCAAACCCGTGGATGGCCTGGGACCGGTTAATGCCAAAGTTCTTTACCCCATCCATCGGTCGGCGCCGTCCTTTGTCGATCAGGATACCTCGGTCAAGGTGCTGGAAACCGGCGTCAAGGTTATGGACCTGCTGGTGCCTTTCCCCCGGGGCGGTAAGATGGGCATGTTCGGCGGCGCCGGGGTCGGCAAAACCGTCATCATGATGGAGATGATTCACAATATCGCCATGCACCATGGTGGTATCTCGGTGTTTGCCGGAGTTGGGGAGCGCACCCGGGAAGGTAACGACCTCTATCTGGAAATGAAACAATCCGGGGTTTTGGCTAAAGCGGCACTGATTTACGGCCAGATGACCGAACCCCCGGGAGCCCGGGCCCGGGTGGGGTTAACCGGCTTAACCGCGGCCGAGTACTTCCGGGATGTCGAAGGCCAGGACGTGCTCCTGTTCATTGATAACATCTTCCGTTTTACCCAGGCCGGTTCTGAGGTTTCGGCGCTTCTGGGCCGCATGCCGTCCGCCGTGGGTTATCAGCCTACTCTGGGTACCGACTTGGGTGAATTGCAGGAACGCATTACCTCTACCAAGAAGGGTTCCATTACTTCGGTGCAGTGTGTGTACGTGCCCGCCGATGACCTGACCGACCCGGCCCCGGCGACCACCTTTGCGCACTTAGACGGCACCGTGGTGCTCTCCCGGCAGATCGCCGAGCTGGGCATCTATCCGGCAGTGGACCCGCTTGACTCCACCTCGCGCATCCTAGACCCGGCGGTCTTGGGCGAAGAGCATTACAGTGTGGCCCGGAGCGTGCAGATGACCTTGCAGAAGTATAAAGATCTGCAGGATATCATCGCCATCCTGGGCATTGATGAGCTCTCTGATGAGGATAAAATCACCGTGGCTCGGGCCCGCAAGATTCAGCGCTTCCTGTCCCAGCCATTTTTTGTGGCCGCCGAATTTACCGGCTCCGAAGGTAAATTCGTGTCCATGCCTGATACCATCCGGGGCTTCAAGGAAATTCTAGAAGGTAAACATGATGATCTCCCCGAGCAGGCCTTCTATATGGTCGGGGGCATCGAAGAGGTCGTAGCTAAAGCCGAGCGTCTGGCGGCCATGGGCTAAGCCCTTTCCGGGAAAGGGGGAATCATGGCAGAAAAGAGTTTATTACTAGAGGTCATTACTCCTGAGCGTAAGGTGGTCTCCGAGGAGGTTGACATCGTGGTGGCTCCGGGAGTGGAAGGCCAGTTCGGGGTGCTGGTAAACCATATCCCCTTCCTCTCGGCCCTGGACACAGGCGAGATGTATTATCGGAAGGGCGGTCAGGTCCAGTACCTGTTTATTAGCGGCGGCTTTGCCGAGGTTACCGGCCAGAAAGTTACAGTTTTGGCCGATTCCGCCGAACGTGGCCATGAAATCGACGTGGAACGGGCCCGTCGGGCCCGGGAACGGGCCGAACGCCGCCTGGCTATGGGCCGGACCGCGGAGATTGACTGGGCCCGGGCCGAAGCTGCCTTACGCCGGTCTATTGGGCGTATGAAGGTCGCCGGCCGCTAAATTTTCTGTTGACAACCTAAGCTAAAAAAGGCAAGTCTAGAAAGACTTGCCTTTTTATTTCATAAATTACGTGAGGATGCCATGAAGGTGACCTATGACCCCGGAGTGGATGTGTTGCGCATTCTATTTAGCAACGCCCCTATCGAGGAAAGCGATGAGGACAAACCCGGCGTCATCATCGACTATGATAAAGAGGGGAACATCGTGGGGTTGGAGATCTTAGACGCCTCCAAGCGGATTGATAATCCCCGGGCGGTAGATTATGCGGTAATGGGTTGATTAAGCTTCTAAGATTAGATCAGTCTTAAAGATATATTAAAAAGTCGAATCAATGAATACAGAAATGTCAAAACTGGTGGCCATTGTCCTGGCCGCGGGCAAGGGCACCCGGATGAAGTCGCAGCTCGCCAAGGTGCTGCATCCCATTATGGGCCGCCCCATGCTGGCCTATCCCCTGGAGACCTTAAAAAACCTGGGAATCAATCAGATTATTGCCGTGGTCGGCTATCAGGCCGAGGCGGTGAAAGCGGCCTTTTCAGACTATCCGGTTACCTTCGTTGTCCAGGAGCCGCAGTTAGGTACCGGCCACGCGGTGCAGGTGGCCTGCCAAACCCTGGACCGCAATCAAGGCTCGGTGCTGGTCGTCTGCGGCGATGTGCCGCTGTTGCCCGAGGCCTATCTGGAGGCCCTCTACCATCAGCATCAGCAGACCGGGGCCGCGGCTACGGTATTGACCGTTGAGTTGACCGATCCTGGCAGCTATGGACGCCTGGTTAAAGATGGCCAAGGTAATATTCTCAAAATTGTCGAGGCCCGGGATGCCACTCCGGAGGAATTATCAATCCGAGAGATCAATACCGGCATTTACTGCTTTCAAATCCCCTTTTTACTAAATGCCTTAGAAAAGCTGCGGCCCGACAACGACCAGCAGGAACTCTACCTCACCGATGTCATTGCCCAGGCTCAGGCCCAAAATTTGCAGGTCTCTAGCCTTAAGGCACCGGAGGCCATAAGTTTTCAAGGGATCAATACCCGGGTGGACCTGTCGATCGTCAGTCGCCGGGTGTGCCAGCAGATCAATGAACGGCACATGCTGGCCGGGGTCACCCTGATTGACCCCGAAGCTACTTACATCGAGGCTGATGTAGAGATCGGCCCGGATACGGTAATTTATCCGAATTGCTACCTTATGGGTAATACGCGCCTGGGTTCGGGTTGTATTTTGGAGCCCAACGTCAAAATTGTCGATAGTACATTGGGAACCCGAGTGACCATCAAAATGGCCACGGTGATCACCGAAAGTATTATTGCTGATGAGGTGCAGATCGGGCCGTTTGCCCATCTTCGGCCCTTAAGCGAGATTCGGGACAAGGCTAGGATCGGCAATTTTGTGGAAGTGAAAAAATCCCTGATTCATCCGGGGGTCAAGGCTGGCCATCTCAGTTACCTGGGCGATGCCGAGATCGGCCCGGAGGTCAATATCGGGGCCGGGACCATCACCTGTAATTACGACGGTCAGAAAAAGCACCAGACCATTATTGAGGCTGGGGTGTTTATCGGCAGCAATAGCGCCCTGGTAGCGCCGGTACGGATAGGGGAGGGGGCATATGTGGGCGCCGGGTCGACAATTACCGCGGACGTGCCTCCCGGCAAACTGGCCATTGCGCGAGGACGCCAGGTCATCAAAGAAATTAAACCTAAATAAGGGTTCACGCCAAGACGCTAAGTTCGCCAAGAGTCGATGCGATAACTTTGCGATCTTGGCGTCTTAGCGTGAGCACTTTTAATATTAAATATTAAATTAGAGGACTATATGTGCGGTATTGTTGGCTATTTAGGGGCGCAAGAGGCTATGCCCCTGTTATTGGAGGGCCTGAAACGTTTGGAATATCGGGGCTATGATTCCGCCGGCATGGCGGTGATCGGCGTTAACGGCCTGGAGATCCGGCGCAGTCTGGGCAAATTAAAAGAGCTGGAAAAATTGCTCCAGGACTCGCCGCTGGTTGGCACCATGGGTATCGGCCACACCCGCTGGGCCACCCACGGCCGGCCCTCCGAGACCAACGCCCACCCCCATCAGGTCGGGCACATTGCCGTGGTGCACAACGGCATCATTGAAAATTATCTGGAGCTGAAGCAGGCCCTGATTCAGGAAGGGCATAGTTTTTCTTCCGAAACCGACACCGAGATCGTGGCGCAATTAATCTATAAATATAGCTCCCAGGGCGCGGATTTTGCCCAGGCAGTGCGGCGGGCGCTCAAAGACATCCGGGGCTCTTTTGCCCTGGTGGTGCTTAATGCCCAGGAACCGCGCACCCTGATCGCGGCCCGCAAAGAAAGCCCGCTCATCCTGGGACTGGCCAACGGCGAATATTTTGTGGCCTCGGATATCCCGGCCATCCTGCACCATACCCGCCAGGTGATCTTCCTGGAAGACCATGATCTGGTCATCTTGAAAGACGGAGAATTTTCCCTGGAAGGCCAAGACGGCCAACCGGTGACGCGGCCGGTGGCTACCATCACCTGGAGCCCGGCCATGGCCGAGAAGGCGGGCTACAAGCATTTTATGCAAAAAGAGATCTTCGAGCAGCCCCGCGCCTTGATCGATACCTTCCGCACCCGCATCGACCCGGATCAGGGGGACATTTTCCTGGAAGAGTTTAAACTGCCGGACGAAGAGCTGCATAACCTAAAGAAAATCACCCTGGTGGCCTGCGGCACTTCCTTTCACGCCGCGCTGGTAGGCAAGTTTTTATTGGAGGATCTGTGCCGCCTGCCGGTGGAGGTGGACCTGGGCTCGGAATTTCGCTATCGCAATCCCTTTGTGGATTCCCACACCTTACTGATCCCCATTTCGCAATCGGGCGAGACCGCCGATACTTTGGCCGGGTTGCGGGAAGGCAAGGCCAAGGGCGCGCATACCCTGGCCATCTGCAATGCGGTGGGGTCGTCGATTGCCCGGGAGTCGGAGAACGTCTTTTATACCCATGCCGGTCCGGAGATCGGGGTGGCCTCCACCAAGGCCTTTACCACCCAACTGGTGGCCCTGTTCCTGATTGCCCTGTACCTGGCCCGGCGCCTGGGACGGCAGACTGCGGCTCAGGTTCAGGAGCAACTGAGCAATTTGCTGAAATTGCCGACCTTGGTGCAGGAGGTGCTGGATTACGACCAGGAATTGCGGGAAATTGGCCGGCGCTATGTCCAGGCCCAAAATTTCCTCTATCTGGGCCGGGGCATTCATTATCCCATTGCCCTGGAAGGGGCGCTCAAGCTCAAGGAAATCTCCTACATCCATGCCGAAGGCTATCCGGCCGGGGAGATGAAGCACGGGCCCATTGCCCTGATTGACGAACACCTGCCGGTCGTGGTGCTGGCCACCCGAGGGCCGGTCTTTGATAAAATGATGGCCAATGTTGAGGAAGTGATCGCCCGGCGGGGGCGGGTGATCGCCCTGAGTGAGGCCGACAATTATCCAGTATACGAGAAAGTGGAGACCTTAATTCCGGTCCCGGAGACGCCGCTGGCCCTGTCCCCCATCCTCTTAGTGGTGCCGCTGCAACTGCTGGCTTACCATATTGCTGATCTTAGGGGCACTGATGTCGATCAACCCCGCAACCTGGCCAAAAGCGT
>JAQVHY010000064.1 GCA_028695935.1 Desulfobacca sp. | reverse complement strand
GATCAATCAGCCCCACCGCGGCCCGGGGCTGGGCCCGGGAGATGATCAGGGTGGCCTCCTGGACATTGGCATCGATCATAAACTGATCGCCGATCACCGGCGCCAATTGCGGGTGTTCCAGTTCTTCGTAAATCGTCGCAAACGCCAGGTACAAATCTGCGGCCTGTTGCACTAAAAGAAAACGTCCGCCGGTCTGGGCGGCCAACTGTTGGAGAAATTTCTGATCGCTCTGCTCGGTAAAGGCCACGGCATAGATGGGAATTTTGCGCTCCTGGTACTGCGGCAAGATTTCTTGTATCAGCCGCGCCGTAAAATCCGCGGACTGTCCTTTCTGGGGGTTGATGTCCATCTGACCATCGGTCAATAATATTAAAGCTCGCGGGGGAGTTGGGTCCCCGTCCGGGAAGGCCTTGAGACCCTCATCCAGAGCCGCATACAGGTCGGTGTAAAGACCGCGCGGGGCTAATTTTTTGAGCTCCGCTAAGGACTGTTGATGATGCGTGGGGGTGAGCGGCAACACCGGCAACTTTAAGGCTGCGCCATCTTCGAAGGTCAATATTCCCAGGCGGTCCTGGGGCTGGACCAGAGTAATCAGAAGACGCACGGCCTGGGGCAGGAGCTGATGCGGGTCATTCTGTTTCATGCTGCCGGAAGTATCCAGGGCTACCACCAGCTCTAAGCCCGGGCTCTGGATGGGCAGCCCTCCTAAGATTAGGAGGCTAAGCAGCGTCATCAGGATCAGTCGCTGATATTTGGTAGATTTTCCACCTAGCATATCTTAGTCTTCTGTTTTAAAAAATTTCTCCGTTTTCCTCATCTCCAGTCTGCACCGGCTGGCGGGGAGACAGGCCGAAATATGGGCCTGAATCACTCTGGCCCGGTAATGAAACCAAGATTAATATTAATTATCCGGTTTATGCTATTTATTATATTGCTACCCTAGATCTTTCGGCAATGTCAACCATTATGTTAAATTTACATTAAATTCACTTGCGTTGATGGTGATTTTTGGTTAGGATGCTGGGGGCCAAGAAGGAGAACTGCTTAATATGGGAATTTTATCCAGATCCGTAAGCTTTTGCCGCTATTTTGTTCAAGGGCAGCTACCCAGTGATTTTCTGTCCTGGGTGGATGCTCGCTTGCAAAAATATCTTTTTTTGGATATCGACGACAGCGCGCAGGAAAAATCGGTGGGTTGGGTGGCATTGGGTAATCTTTTGGAGACCGATTTTCAACAAGGGGTGGCTCATAAGGGCGAGTATCTAACCTTCTCGCTGCGCATCGATACCCGCAAAGTCCCGGCCGCGCTATTCCGCAAACATTATCTATTGGCCGAAGCTGCTCAACTGCGGCAGAAAAATCGCAGTATGAGCCGGGCCCTGAAGGCGGCCTTAAAAGAAACCGTCATGCAAGATCTGCTGCGCCGCCAGATGCCCCAACCCCAGCTCTATGACGTGGTCTGGAGTCCGACCGCCGGGCGTCTGTGGCTGTTCAGCACCAGTCCCAAGGTCCGGGAAGTCTTTGAGACCTTATTTAGGGAGACCTTTGAGTTGGATCTCTACCTGCTCTTTCCCTATACCCTGGCCCAGAGCCAACTGACGACCGAATCGGCCTTTGAGGCCCTGGAACTGCTCAGCCCGTCATTAGGGACGCCCATTCCGTCCGGAGGGCAAGGATGATTAATCTAGATGTGATAGAACGGCTCTGGAATTATCGATTTCTGGGGCGCGAATTCCTGACCTGGCTCTGGTTTAAGAGCGAAGACGATCCCGAGGGTACCATTAACCTGCCCGGACAGCCACCCGTGTCTCTGGAAGTCGGAGAAAAAATGCGCCTCGAGGTCGGAGAAGGGGAATATTTCCAGAGCTTGGCGGTTCAGGGCAGCCATTCCGACCACCAGGAGGCCCGACTGGGATTGCGACAAGGCAAGACTCCCGAAGAATTACATCTGAAAATTACTCGGGAAAAACTGGAATGGCCCCTGACCCTGAAAGCCACCACCTTTGAGGTCAAGGGCCTGAAAAGCAATGCCAGCCCGGCCCCGGCCGACGAAGACGACGAAGCCCACTTTTTTGATCAGATGGCCCAGATTGAGGAAGTCACCGAGATCTTGGACCGGCTGTTTGCCGAATTCTTGCGCCTGCGCCTGGGACCCGAATGGGAGGCAGGGGAATTGCCGCGGTTGAAAGCCTGGTTGGCCGCCGAGGTTTAAGCGCCTATGCCGGAAGGCCCGGAGGTCGAAGTCATCCGCCGCGGACTGGCTCAGCATCTCCCCGGGCGACGCATCATTGACCTAGCCTTGGGCGATAAGCGGTTGCGGCAACAGTCCCCCGCAGCAGAATTACAGCGCTGGGCGCTCGGCCACCGCATCGAGAAACTTTCCCGCCGGGGCAAGTACCTGTTACTCCACTTAGATCAGGGCGCGACGTTATTGGTTCACTTGGGGATGAGCGGCCGGTTGTTGTTATTTCAGGCTCCCGCGCCGCCTCTTCCGCATGCGCACATTATCCTCCATTTGGACGACGGGCGGGAATTAATCTTCCAGGACACCCGGCGTTTCGGCCAGTTTCTGATCTATCCTCCCGGAGTTAAGCCCCCGCCCCTGGCCGCGGTCGGACTGGACCCGTTTTCCCGGCGTCTAACCCCCGATTGGCTTCTGGAGCTAACCCAAGGGCATCAGCGGCCCATTAAAAATTTCTTATTAGATGGCCGGATTATGGCGGGCATCGGCAATATCTATGCCTGTGAAATTCTTTTTGCCGCCCGGATCCATCCCCAAACGCCGGTAGGGCTGCTTAGCCGGGAGGACTGGCAGCGAGTGATTAAGGCCACGCGGCGGATTCTGCGTGCGGCTATACGTTTAGGGGGCACCACCATCGCCGACTTTAAGAACAGCCAGGGGGAGATCGGTAATTTTCACCCCCAGCTTAAAGTTTATGGCCATGCGGGAGAACCCTGCCCTATCTGTGGTACGCCGCTGGCGCGCCTGGTCCAGGCCGGCCGCAGCAGTTTTTTCTGTCCTCGTTGTCAACCACGTCCCCATAAACCCCAGGGGTAAAAAAACTGGTAGCCCAGGTTTTCAACCCGGGCCGGCGCTTATTAACCTCTAGAAATCAAGGGATCCATATAATTTTGCATTGAAGCTCAAAATATTGTTCCTATCTATTTTTCATCCGGAAACTCCCCCGCCCTGGTGGGAGGGGGTTGGCAATTTCAACATATTGAGATTATATGATATATTTCACCCCCACCCTAACCCTCCCCCCTCAAGGGGGAGGGAAAAACGGGTTTCCGGACAGATACTATCTACAAACTTCATTAAATAATCAGTGAATTATCTTCCAAAGAATCACCTAAGACCATGAAAATTAATATAGGGTGCGTCCTACGCCCCATTTTTGGCTAATCAACCAAAAAACCTTGATTTTTGGTTGAGAAGTAACGATAATTATAATGTTAATAAAAAAATGGAGGATCAAGCCTCACTGATGAAAAAGGATATCCACCCCAAATATTTTCAGACCACGGTGCGCTGTGCCTGTGGGAATGAATTCCAGACCGGTTCTACCCAGGAAAACATCCGCGTGGAAATTTGTTCCAAATGCCACCCCTTTTTTACCGGCAAGCAGAAGCTGGTCGATTCTGCTGGGCAGGTCGAGCGCTTCTTACGGCGCTATTCTAAGGTCCAGAATAAAGAAACCGAAGAGGTCGCGGAGTAATTGGCTATGCCGGATTTTCCCGTCGGCGGGCAGGCGGTGATCGAGGGCGTGATGATGCGGGCCCCCCACGTGATGACCATTGCGGTCCGCAAGCCCGATGGGTCAATAATCGTCAAGGCCGATCGCCTCAAGCTGGTAGCCGACCGCCTGTCCTTTTTGCGCTGGCCCTTTTTCCGGGGACCGGTAGTCCTGTGGGAATCCCTGCTCTATGGCATCCGGGCCCTGACCTTCTCGGCGCACGCCGCGGTAGAGGAAGAAGCGGAACAACTCAGTACCGGGGCCATGGCCTTTACCATCATCTCGGCCTTTGCCCTGGCGCTGTTTTTCTTCGGCCTGCTGCCCCATTATCTGAGTGGTCTGATCGGCAAGCTCTGGGGGGAGGAGTTGACCACCGACTCTTTTGCCTTCCACGCGATTGACGGCTTGCTCAAAATCGGGTTTTTTCTTTTATATATCTGGTCAATATCCTGGTTCCAGGAAGTCCGCCGGGTTTTTGAATACCACGGGGCCGAGCACAAATCGATTTTTACCTATGAGGCCGGACAGGCCCTGACCGTGGAAAATGCCCGTCAGCACCAGATCATGCACCCCCGCTGCGGCACCTCCTTTATCCTGGTGGTCCTCTTGGTGAGCATTTTCCTGTTCGCGGCGTTATTCCCGCTGTTCCCCGGCCTCAGCGGCTGGGGACGCGTGTGGGATCTCCTGCTCCAGGTCGGGCTCAAGGTCGTCCTGATGTTCCCGATTGCCGCCCTGTCCTATGAAGTCATTCGCTTCGGCGGTCGCCATGTCGAACACCCCCTGATGCGCTTGGTCCTCTGGCCGGGGCTGGCGACCCAGCGTCTCACCGCCCGGGAACCCGCCGATGACCAACTGGAGGTCGCGCTGGAGGCCCTGAGCGCCGCCATCCACGAGGAACAGGGACTCTCTCAGGCCACCTGATAGAAAAACCGTGTCCCATCCCGGTGGTCGTCAGATTGATCTTAAGCCTCATCATCCAGGAAATAGCCGGCGGCTTGCAATCGGGAACAATTTCCCTTATAATTTAAATAATAATGGCCCTTAGTTACTAACAAGTACATAAAATAGATTTTTTTCCACGAATCATTGGTATCAAAAATCCCCCCTCAATCCCCCTTTAAAAAAGGGGGACTTTTAAATGTCTGGCTTGTGTCTCCCCCCTTTCCTAAAGGGGGGTCAGGGGGAATTTTAGATGTAAACAATTTAACGCTCCGAGTAATAAAGGGCCGTGTGTTCTAAAATATTATGTTTATCGAACGCTTACAAATCATTGCAGATAAATTCCAGGGACTGGAAGCCCATTTAAGCAATCCCCAGGTCATTAAAGACCAGGAGCGCTACCAACAATATGCCCGCGAGCATGCCGAATTAGCCCCGTTAGTCCAAACCTTCCGGCATTATCAACTGGTCCGCCAAGAGCTGGAGTCTAATCAGACCCTGTTAGAAGAAGAGACCGATGAGGACATTAAGGACCTGGCCCGCGAAGAAATCCAGCAGTTGAAGACCCAACTGAGCGAACTGGAAGAGGAACTGCGCGTTCTGTTACTCCCCAAAGATCCCAATGACGCCCGCAATATCCTCCTGGAAATCCGGGCCGGCACCGGCGGCGAGGAGGCCGCGCTATTTGTTGCCGATCTGTTCCGGATGTATAGCCGATATGCCGAAACTAAGGGTTGGAAGGTCGAAGTCTTAAGTCATAGCCCCACCGGCATGGGCGGCCTGAAAGAGATCATCGCCCTGATCTCGGGGCAGCAGGTCTATAGCCGTTTAAAGTATGAGAGCGGGGTGCACCGGGTGCAGCGGGTGCCGGTCACCGAATCCCAGGGCCGGATTCATACCTCGGCGGTGACCGTGGCTATCCTGCCCGAAGCCGAGGACGTTGATGTGCAGATCAATCCGGAGGAAATTCGGGTGGATGTCTTCCGCTCCTCGGGACCGGGGGGACAGAGCGTCAATACCACCGACTCCGCGGTGCGCCTTACCCATATGCCTACGGGTCTGGTGGTTTCCTGCCAGGATGAAAAATCCCAGCACAAAAATAAGGCCAAGGCCTTAAAGGTGCTCAGATCCCGGCTGCTCGATCTTAAGCAACGGGAACAACAGCAACAAATTGCTCAGGACCGCAAAAGCCAGGTCGGCACCGGGGATCGCAGCGAACGCATCCGCACCTATAATTTCCCGCAGGGTCGGGTCACCGACCACCGGCCCGGCCTAACCCTTTACCGCCTGGAGGGCATGTTAGCCGGGGACCTGGATGAACTGCTGGATGCCTTGCAATCCTATCACCGCACCGCGCTTCTGAATCAGTCGGAGGCATGAAGGCCGACCGCGGAGTAGTCTGGACCATTCTGGAATTGCTCCGCTGGACTACCGACTATTTCAAGGCCAAAGGAGTCAGTGAACCCCGAGCCGCGGCCCAGGTGCTGCTGGCCCACTGTTTGGGCCTGGAGCGGATAGAGCTTTACCTGCAATATAATAAGCCGCTAACCGCCGAAGAACTGGCCAGCTTTAAAACCCTAATCCGGCGTCGTCTGACCGGGGAACCCACCCAATACATCACCGGCCATCAGGAATTTTGGTCTTTAGATTTTCTGGTTACGCCTGCGGCCCTGATTCCCCGTCCCGAAACCGAAATCCTGATAGAGGCCGTCCTGGAGCAGGTCCAACAGCCGGATTCTCCCCTAGCGAAGGGCCCAGTGCTGGATGTGGGCACCGGCAGCGGCGTATTGGCGGTAGTTCTGGCCCGAACCCTTCCCGATCCCTGGGTGGTAGCCTTGGACCTGTCGGCTACAGCCCTAGCCCTGGCCCAGGAAAACGCCCGGCGCTTAGGGGCCGCCGACCGTATTAGTTTTGTTCAGGGTGATCTCTCGCAGCCCCTGGCCCCCGGCCCTACGTTTGCGTTGATCGTGTCCAATCCCCCTTATGTGCCGACCGGCGACTGGCAGCGCCTGCCGCGGGAAACTCGCGACTTTGAACCGCGGGCCGCCCTGGACGGCGGTCCGGATGGGCTGGCAGTTATTCGGCGTCTGATTTCAACAGCCCATCAGTACTTACTTCCCGGTGGGCTCCTGGCCCTGGAAATGGGCCAGGGGCAGGCCGAAGCGGTTCTGGACCTGATAGCCCAGCAGGCAGCATATGGCCCGGCCCAACTACGCCGCGATTACCAACAGATCCAGCGGGTGGTCTTGGTTAGGCGGTCGGAGAAAGCTTAACTTGAGCAAGTTTAGGTTGATTTCATCGGGAAACTCCCCCGCCCCTGGTGGGAGGGCGTTGGGGGGGAGGGGGACGGTAATTTCAACATATTGAGACTATATAATATTTTTTCACCCCCACCCTAGCCCTCCCCCATCAAGGGGGAGGAAAAAAATGGCTTTCCGGATGGACGCTAATTAAATTTATCAGTTCCCCAGAAAACCAAAAACAGAAAACTCTATTATTTGCCTTCTACCAGGGTGATCAGAAAATTTTCCCAGGCATCGGCATCTTCTCCAAGGTTGATTTCCCCCAAAGCGGTGAGCGGAATCTCCGCCCGAGCACTGGCCGCGTGGCCGCCCGCCGAGCCCAGTTTGCCAAAGGCTTTAATGGCCAACCGGCCGGCGTTTTTGCGCAAGCCATCGTTGCGAAAGATGACGATAAACTTATCCTGGTAGATACCGCCGACGATGCTCCAGGAGATCTCTACCAAGCGCAGGAAAAATTCCGCCAGCATGACCAGGAGATCAGGAGTGGGAACCGTGCCCACAAAGCTATAGAGTCGGTCATGGCGAATCTGCCAGCGCCCCAGACCGCGCCTAAAATATTTAAGCATGCCCAGGGTTAATTCCGCGATTTCAATGCGGCGCACTATGGCCCGGCGGGTATAACGGAACAGAAAGTGAAAGGCCTGGACGTCGGCTTCGATGGAATGACTCTCAAAATTGCCAGTATCGGTCTTGATGGCATAGAATAGGGCGGTGGCCAACTTGAGAGAAGGCTTGATCTTGGCCCGCCGTAAATATTCAGTCAGGATGGTAGCTGTCGAACCGTATTCCGGCCGCACATCGACCAACCGCGCCTGGGTTTGGGGATGCAGAGGATGGTGGTCGATAATCAGGTCGTAGGCCATCCCCCCAAAGCGTTCATGGTGGGCCGGCTGACCATCAACCAAGGCCTTGCGGGTGAATTCTGCTGGGTTAATCTTTTCATAGGGGACTAAAGGAATCTCCAAAAGTCGGACCATGGTCTGATTCTGGGGTCGGGTGATGGGACGGATCGGGGAGATGATACAGGCGGCTACCCGGCGCCAGAGCAACCGTTTTAGAGCCAGGGCGCTGGCGATGGAATCGGGGTCGGCGTCAATCACAATCAACAACCGGTCTTCGTGCGCAAAGAGCTTATACAACTTCCGCAGCTGTTCCCGCATTTCCTACCTCCAGGCCTGATTTTCCTGCCCTATTTTAAATCAAGTCGGTAATTCCGGCAAGTTATTACCCTGAACCAGGAACGACTAGATAGTGTGCATCTGGAAACCCATTGTTCTCCTCCCTCTAGATGGGGGAGAGTCAGGGTGGGAGTGAGAAATATCATATCATAACAATATCTTGAAATTTATGCCCCCTCCCCCCAAAGTCCTCCCACCAGGGGCGGGGGGGTTTCCGGATGAAAGCTAGATAGATTGCCGAGGGAAATTTATTCCGCCTAGCTAGACAATGAATTTAAGTTTTTCCTACTAATGCCGATAAATTAGACAAGACCAAGGAGCGAGTCAAATATCCCGGGCGAGAAAGGAGGCCAAAGCTCAGTTAGCCTGATGACTTCATCCGGTCACGCAAGGATGCGTTGGGGGTAATGGATTGACCCCCCGAGCTATTCAAGGAGGAAAACTATGAGTCTTGTCATTAATCATAACCTAATGGCAATGAATGCGGCTAGGAATTTAAGTACTACCTATACCCGCCTATCCACCTCAGTTCAACGCCTTTCTTCTGGTCTCCGTATCAATTCCGCGGCGGATGACGCCGCGGGTCTGGCGATTCGGGAAATGATGCGCGCCGATATCCGGGTGCTCAATCAAGGGGTCCGTAACGCCAACGACGCCCTGTCTATGATTCAGACTGCGGACGGAGCGCTGTCCGTCATTGATGAGAAGCTGACCCGGATGAAGGAACTGGCCGAACAGGCGGCTACCGGGACCTATACCAGCGCCCAACGCCTGATTATGGACAGCGAGTATCAGGCGATGGCCTCGGAGATCACCCGGATTGCTAATGCCACTGATTTTAACGGGGTCCACTTGCTGGATGGCAGCCTGTCCGGAAGCGGTGTGGACGGCTCTGCCGGCAACCAGATGAAGATCCACTTCGGCACCGGTAATAGTTCGGCTGAGGACTACTACTACATCAAGATCAACAGTTCCACGGCCTCTGCCCTGGGCGTGGGCAATTCCATCGCAGTCGGTACTGCCGGTTATACTATCAGTACCCAATCCGCGGCCCAAGTCGCCCTGGAAGCCATAGATACGGCAATCAACAGCAAGGATAATATCCGGGCCGATTTGGGTGGCTTGGCCAATCGACTGTCCAACACCATTACCAACCTGACTATTCAGGCCGAAAACCTGCAGGCCGCGGAATCCCGCATTTCGGACGTTGATATTGCTACCGAGATGACGGAATATACCCGTAATATGATCCTGACCCAGGCCGCGGTAGCCATGCTGGCGCAGGCCAATTCCCTACCTTCAATGGCCTTAAGCCTGCTAGGCGGTTAGTGCCATCATCTCTTCGGGCAGGGAGGAAAATTCTTCCCTGCCCTCCCCGGACCATAGTTTTGGGGGAAATAAATCACCTCCATTACTCGCAAGTCTTAGGTCAACTTATGTTAATAGTACACAGAACGACGCCTGATCACACATTGGTATATAGCTTGCAGTTCTGACAGGGGAAAGCTCCCCCATCAAGGGGAAAAGAACAATGGTATCCGGAGGGACCATAGGTAGATAAGCTCTGCTGATCTTGCCTGATGATGAGGAATACATGAGTAGTTCAGGGATTGACACTATTTCCAGTCTTTATAGTGCCTCGATAACCTTCTCGGGTCTGGGTTCGGATATTGATTATCAAAGTATGATTGAAAAATTGGTGGAGGTCGAAAGCTATGCCCTCAACCGCATGGAAACCTGGAAGGCCGAGTGGAACGAGAAGATTGAAGCGCTAAATACCCTTAATACCTTATTAAGCGATTTTAAGGCCAGCGTCGCGGCCATGGATACCCCGGCCGAATTCCAGTCCCGCACCGCGTCTAGTAGTAATACGACCGTACTCACCGCCAGCGCCACTTCTACTGCCGCTACCGGCAACCATGAGGTGGTAGTCGCCCAATTGGCCAAATCAGAGACCATCGTGCATCAAGGGGTGAGCGCTAGTGATACGGTAATTAACGACAGCGGCGCGACTAAAGACTTTGTCTTTACCTATGGCAGCAATCCCGCGGTAACCATCTCGGTAGCCAACGGCGCCACCCTGTCCGACCTGGTAGATGCCATCAATACCAGCGGGGCCAATCCCGGGGTCACCGCTTCTATCCTGGATATGGGGTCGGGGGCCGGGGCCAGCCGCTACCGCCTGGTACTACAGGGGAATGATACCGGTGCGGCATACGATCTGACCATCGATGACAGCCTGACCACTCTGGACGGAACCAGCAGTACTATTGATTTTCGCACCTCAACCTATACTGAGTCCCAGACCGCCCAGGATGCCCGACTGCGGGTTGACGGCTATCCCGCGGATGGCTGGATTGAGCGGGCCACCAATACGGTCACCGATGTGATTAACGGGGTCAGCCTTAAGCTTACGTCCCCGGCTGCCTTTACGGCTCCCGGGGCGGCCTCGGCCTGGTCCGGGGCCTCCACTGCTACCCCTACTAGCGGGGGGCTCTATACCGGCACGGTAGCCAAAACTTACACCCTGACCGTCACCCAAGGGGGCACCGTGCCCGCTCCCTCGCCTGATGTCATCCTGCAGTGGAGCGATGGCACGAACTCCGGCACTATCACCTTGGACGCCGATTATAATGGCGGCTGGGTGGAGGTGGCCGAGGGCACGCAGATCCGTTTTGCTGCCGGCACCCTGGTACTCGGCGATAGCTTTACTTATGATGTGACCCCGACCACCAGTAATACTATTACCCAGGTTACGGTAGCCAATGACCTCGATGCCATGCAAGCAAAAATTGAGGAGATGGTCGGTAATTACAACGAGGTCATCGCCTACATCAAAGAACAAACCTATTATAATACCGATACCGGGAAAGCCGGGGTGTTATTTGGTAATTATGCGGTTAACATTGTTAAGAACAAATTGAACGCTATCGGCACCGGCAACGCCCCCGGCTTCAATAGTGATTACGATCCTTTTATCAACCTGGCCCAGTTGGGCATCAGTACTGATGCTGATGAGACTTCGGAGACCTTCGGCCAGTTGATAATCGACTCAGCCAAACTCCAAAGTGCTCTCCTCAGCAGTCCCCAAGGTGTGGCCGACCTGTTGGCCGTATATTTTCAGGGGGTCAGCGACGATGCCAACGGCAATATCACCTATTATAGCTCCATCCCTGGAATAACCAGACCCGGCATCTATGAGATCGACGCCACCGTGGTCGGCGGCGTGTTAACCGGAACCATCAACGGCCACCCGGCTTCGGTTGAAGGTGACACCCTCACCGGCCAGAGCGGTTATCCGGAATGTGGCTTGGCAGTGCGCGTCAACCTGGTGGATGGTCATTATACCGGGACCGTCCGCCTAAAGTTAGGGATCAATGGACAGTTCGAAGCTGAGCTAGCCGATCTGTTGAGTGCCTCCAGCGGCCCCATCAATATTTTAATCGATAACTATAACGATATTATCGATGGCATTGACCAAAAAATCGAACGGGAGCAACGTCGGCTAACGTCTCTGCAAAACCGCCTGGTGACCCAATTTGCGGCCCTGGAGGCCACCCTGAGCGAATTGAATAGCCAGGCCGAGTATCTTTCCAGCCAGATTAATAAGCTGAGCAATTCGTCATGACCAAGACCTAGCAATTAGAGGATTAAAAAAATATTATATGAATTTTGCAATCAAATGCAACCAACTAATAATATTAAGTAATTGATTAAAATGATTATGTTAACAGAAAACCGGAAACCGAAAACCGAAAACTTTATTAAATATTAACTCCTTACCTTAGGGAGGTGTAGGTAACCATGTATAACCAACTGGCCCAAAAGCGTTATGTGTCCACTCAGATCAGCACCGCCGATCGTCTCAAACTAGTGGTCATGCTCTACGAGGGGGCCATCTCGTTTCTCAAACAGGCCAAAGAAAAAATGGCCGCCAAAGATGCCGCCAGCAAGGGTATGTTTATCAACAAGGCTCTGGATATTATCGCTGAACTCAACGCTTCTTTGAATTTTAAGGCGGGGGGAGACGTGGCGGCCAATCTTTCCCGGATCTATAACTTTATGAGCGGTTATCTGACCCGGGCTAATATTAATTGGGAGCCTAAGGCCGTAGATGAAGTCATCGAGATGTTGGGTCGCCTGAAAGAGGCCTGGATCGAGGTCAACATCAAAGTCAAAAATTGCGAAGCTCAGGGCTTGGATCAGGAAGTCGATCTCACCCCGCGCCGCCACCTGGGGTCGATTATCGTCTGAGGTTTAGCTTTGGGGTTACTCAAAGCCGCCGCAGACAGACCACCGGTTCCTGGGCCAGCAAGCGGCGCAGGATAGGAAAATCCGGCAGGCTCAGGACCTCGGCAATCGTGGCGTCAATCTGGGCCCGCACCGGATCAACGTGCATCTCGGGAAAGGGTTGCAATCCCTGGTGGCCTAAAGCATCATAAGTTGCGGCTAGTCGTTTAAGCTGATCCTCGCTGAGAGTGTTTAGATCGAGGACGGGCAGGTTGGAAAATATTGGTTTTTTAAAATCTATCCAGGCACCTTCGGTTTCCTGTCTATTGGCTAATAGGATTATAAGGCCCAAGGTGGAGTTTAGCCATAGCACCAGTATTTTTTCAAACCGATCCATATTAATATGTTCTATAAATTTGACCGGCCACCACATATTGGACAGAACTGGTTCGGAGCACCGCGTGACTGTCAGTCTTTGCGTATTCAAGCGTAATCGTTCGGCCAGCAAGACCTTACCGGCTAGGGGCCAGAGATCTTCGACCTGGCGCAATGGCCGGTTATTTTTGGCATGTGCTAAAGGGGAAAGATAAGCATTAGGACTTTGCTCCATGGTAAAAACGGATTGAGCATCGTGGCCCCAAAAACTAGGATAGGCAGTCAGACTTTTACTCAAATTAAAGCCATCATGGATATCTCTCCGGTCAGGGCCAAGAGTTCCAAAATTGCTCAACATTGAAAGTGAAATTATTCCTACTTGTCCATACCCTGGAAGCCAGAGTTTACCTTGTAAAAGATGATAGGCGGCCCGGATAAGATCGGATTGGGCAAAGGCACAGGGCAGCATCCACTGAGACCATTTTTTAGCTTCTTCCCAAGAAATAGTTATAGCCTCTCCCAATTTCTCCTGACCCATAAGTAATTCCAGGGCTCCTTGCCCCTGCGGCAGTTGCGGAGGAGAAGGATTATCCTTAAGGGCGTGAAAAATGGTCACCGCATCAATGGCGCTGGTCGGATTACGCCACAGGTTGACGACCGTGAGGTTGTCGGAATCGGCAGCCGAGGCCTCATTAATCTTGGCCGCCACTAGCAGGATCTCGCTTAAATCAGTGCTCTCCGAGAAGTTCCAGCGCAACGGGTCATGACTGCACACCAGATATTCCAGGCGATATCTACTCCGCAACAGTTCACGGGTCTGCTCCCAGGCTACTCCCGAAATCAGGGCCTTGGGCAGCACCAGGGCCAGGCGACCGCCGGGCTTGAGATAGCGGTCGCCCAGAGCTGCGAATACCGCGCCCAGGCCCGCGGTAATACTGGCCTTTAGGTCACTGCGCCCGACCAGCTCCCGGAGGTCGGATTGCATCTGGCGGCGTTCAGCTTCCGGGACCGACCCAAACAGCAGATTCCCGCCCACACTGCGGGTAAAGGGTGGATTCATCACACATAGATCAAGATCGGGGATCTGGGCGGCCTGATTTTCGCTCTCTCCCCAACTGCTTATCGTTCGGGTCTCCACCAGCGCGCCGAACAGGTCTCGGGTTTTCAGATCCCGGCTTTTGAGAAATTCCAGGCTTCCCAGGCGAAACTCTGGCCCGCCCAGCGGCAGGCTGAACAGGTTCATTTTGGCAAAGGCAATATCCGGGGCGCGGAGCGCCAGGGTAGAAGCAGTCAGATGCACCGCGGAGGGCAAGACATCATAACCATAGATCACTTCTTCGGCCAGAAACCGGTGTAATTCGCCCATAAAAGGTCTAATGCGATTTCTGGCGCAGGACCTTAAATAGTTATCGCTGATCGCCTCCGCGGCGGCCATCAGCAGGGTACCGGTGCCGCAGGCCAGATCCGCGATCCGCAATTGGGCGATCCCGGCCAGATCATGCCAGGAAGTCATGAGGACATTGTCCCCTAAGGCCAGCTTAAGCAGCAGCACCGCGGCCGGCACGCTGGTATAATAGGTGCCCAAATATTTGGCCTCGGCCAGCAGGCGGTGGTAAACCCGGCCCATCAGGTCATGACGCAGCGCAGCTCGGAGGCTGACAATTTTTTGGGCAGTATGAACCAGATTTTCCAACGCCGCCAGGGTATCGGCCTGGGCGGTCAGACTCAGAATAATTTCCCGGGCCAGGTAAAAAATCGGATAATAATCGATCTCATCCAGGATGAAACGCCAGTGGTCGCTGCTGGCCGCCAACAGATTATCGCGCTCCAGCATCTTTTGCAGAGGATAGACAGCCCCTTCGTGTTCGGCCAGGATTTCCTGGAAGATCATGGCATTAACCACCACCAGGCTGCTGATCCGGCTAATGCCGTTGACCTGGGAGGGGGTAATCTTGCCAGTCAGACGAATTCCCAAGATCTGCGCGGCCCGGCTGATAAAACCCGGAGTTTCCCGGACCACGGCGTTAACCCGGTCAATTCCGGTATCCAGAATGGCCACGGCTTCGGCCACCACGTCTTGCTTAATCAACTGATCCAGGGTTTGGTGCAGCAGCGTGGTTAAATAATCTATACTGCCACTGGTAAAGCCCCGCTCCCCGGATTCGGTGAAAATCGCCACTTCTAGTTGACTATCATTAAGTTGTGGTTTTAACTGATCAAACTCCACCTGGCGAAGATAGCTGGGATAAACTACGGCTATGCCGATGTGCGCAATGCCTTCCTCCACGCGCTGGCGGGCTGAGTTCAGGGCCCGCTCCCGGGCGGCGGGGCGGTCGCCGACCTCACCCTCAATCACCGTGCGCAATCCATAGAAGTCGATCATGACGTCGGGCATCCGGCGGCGATGCACTAAAACATCACTGATAATGCTTTCGGGCACGGAGACGACGCCGCGTTCCTGGAGAATTTGGGCCAGGATGACATTCAATACTTCCTGTCGGAAATCGGCCGGCATGGTTATTGACCCTAGTTTGATCATCATCTCAGCTTATAATTTATTTTTCCTTTGAAAACCAACATTATTTAAAAGACGAAATCAGGGCGGCCAGGGCAATGGAAATCAACACATACCCCGAAAGCCGATGCAAACAGGCATAAAGGGCAACGATGGCCGGCATTTCTTGATAGTGCCAGTCCTTAGCGACTCCCAAATTAATGGCCGGCAAAAATTGATCTAAGCTCAGGACCAATCTGGCCATAATATTATAACAAACTGTGTCCTTATATATTTTTTGGGCTCCTTCTGCATATTCCGGTTTAAACACGAGCGTACCGGTTAGAAAAATAACCAGACTGGCCAGAAAGATATGACTGGGGCGGCGGCCATATCCCGCCAGCCAGTCCCAGAAAATGCGCGTGGCCCAGCGCCCCACCAACCCCCGGTTTTCCAATTCTCGGCGTTTCATCATGATATAGACCTTATCGGCCTCGGTCTCATACCCGGAGCGCTGTAAATAAGTCTCCAACTGCTTATAATTCCGGGTATCGAACCGGCTGAGGCCTATCCACTCAATCAGCGCCGGCCAATCTTTGCCTTCCTCTCCGGCCCGGATGAATTGATATTCCATGCCATTCAAAACCACGGCATCTTTTTGCTGGGGCCAGATAACGTTTTGGATTTTCAGGCATTGCAGACGGCTATCGCTAAAATCGGCCTGATCGGCAATCGTAACCTTAGCCAAGATCGTCTGCCCCTCCACTTTCGTGCGCACTAGCTTTAACTCGCTAATATTAACCGGCCTTGCGGCTGAGCCTTCGATCGTCAGATTAGAGAAATGCGCGTCAAATATCAATACGCTGCCTTTAAACTTTACTCCCTTTAGGAGGGCGCCGCGTTCCTCTTCCGAAACGGCTTGCGCGCCAATGTTGGCCTTGCCGATATCGGCTTCGGAGAAATCTACCCAATTCTCAAACCGGGTTCCTATGGCGCTGAATAATCTGCCGATCTGCGATCCCTGAAGATTGACCGGCCCCAGGAAATATGCCCCATCTAAATAGGCGTTCCAGCCGATGCTAATCCCAGAAAAATTTAACGCCCCAATTTTACAGCTTTCCAACCGCGCCTTATTCAAATATAGGTCTTCACCGATCTCGGCCCTAAAAAAATTTACCTGCTTTTGAAAGATTACGTTATTAAAATAGGCGCTGCGGACCACTTTCAGACCCGGACAAAAGGCATCGTGATTAAACCGGGCACCGGAGGCGATTAATTCCGCGCCCACACTGGCCCCGGCCCAACGGGCCGGCCCATCAAAGACCACATCCTGAAGAAAGACATTGATTCCGGCTTGAAATTGGCAATTCGCGTCTTGGTGGAAATGGCTGCCCCTCAGGTCCAGATCCTTGTGAAAATGGCAATCCTTAAAGGTTACCGGGGCCAGGAACTGACAGTTGCTAAGCTCCACCGGGCAGGACACCACGGCAAATTCCAGATCTAACGGCTCTGCAATCAGGGCATGGGCGATCCTGACCCCATGACGGTCAATCTTCAGATCCTTAAACTCGCCCGTCAGCAAGGCGGCGACAAAGCGGGTTGACAAAGTTCGGGATTTTTCCGCTTCACCAAATTGCCTCTTTAGATCAGCCAACTCGCCTTTTTTTACCTGTTGGAGGACATACTCTTCGGCGGGAGAGATGGCATAGGCGACTGGCCCCCCCGGCCCGTGGAGTAAGACCCCCCAACCCGCCAATACCATTAACACACTGACCGCCAACCATGTTGGTTTTTTCATGGTGTTATCCTCCCTTAAGCACTTACAACCCCTTAACCCTACCGCTGATTAAACTTAGAAAAGACCACTTACTAGGCTGGCATTGCTTCGATTTCCGGGCCTGAGTCTGAGAATAGCTTGGTCAGCCGCCGCCACGGGCCCGAAGCCACCGGAGGGGTCAGCGATTGCGCCAGCCACAAGTTTAAGTCCTGAGGTGCGAAAATAATGCTGGTCACCGTCCCCGGGTTGGCCACCTGGGGGTCGGCCAGCATGGCCTGCGCCTTACTAATCTCCACACCAGACGCGGCTAATTCCTCCAAACGCCGCTGGCGGCTATGGCTAGAGGCCTCGGTAAAGTGCCAGGGGGAGAGTGGCGACAAGGGCGGCCGGCGTGGAAACCGACCTTTGAGAGATTGCATGCCGGCACTCTGGTAATGATTGGTGGCAACAATCAGGCCCTGGGTGGCAGGCCGCGGCTCCCAGTAGCGGGCCGACAACTCCAATACCACGGCGTCCTCGGGACTACAAAGCATAAGATTATTGCCCGTGGTGCGGGGGCCGGCGGTGAGCCACTGGGCCACCTCAGGCAGGTTGTGGCCCTGTTCCAAGGCCCGGCGGTTGCGGATGCCAGCCGGGCAGCCTTTAAAAGTGCGGTCCACCGTCATTGCGGAGAGCTGGGCCAGGGCTACCTGACTCTGATTCATACCAGTGTAGAGTCCGACAAACCCCGGCCAGGCCACCGACAACAGCGGCTGCTCACCCGCGGGATAAAGCAGGAAGACCGTTTGCAGCCGGGCCATAACCTCAGTAAAAACTGCGTAATCCAGATTCCGGGCCAATAACCAGGGGCCGTTCGGACGATAACCACACCTGGCCGCCAGGGCTGAGCAGTGCGGCAAATTCTGGGCCAAATCATCAAAGACATTAAGCAATAAGATCAAATGCACGCCGACCCGGGCCCCGGCCGCCACGCCTTGCATTTCCTCCCAATAAGGAACAGGAATAAAGGGCCGGAAGCGCCGGGCCAAAGCCGCGAGTCCCAGATAAAGGGGCCAGCCTCCCACCCAGCCGGTGATTTTTGCCAAATAATTCAGCAGCCCCCGCTTTAGTTCATGAATCTCTGGGGCCAATAAACGGCCGTGGGCATAACCTAGCTCAGCGGGTGAGCCGCTCAGGCGTATGATCCGGAGCCCGGCTTCTTGTCTTAGCAGGGCGGAGATGACTTTCTGAGGCGTTGGCCGCGCTACCGACATAAAGGCTACAAGCGGTTACGAGAATCCTTAGGTTCACTGTTCACTTGCCCAAAAGAGGTTTTTAAGTGTAACTTATCTATCACCTCATGTCTATATGTCCCAGGATAGCAAGGACGAGTTGAGGACATCAATCCTTAATTTCTAATTAATTATCGGACTTAGATTTCCTGAAAAAATTTTTTGAATTGATGCTTAATATATGATATTATTTTTTGTTAAATTTCCCATATATAAATATATAAGTTCACATGTTCTCCAGAACACAACGAAGCATGAGAATGCTTCCCAATGCAGCGAGCCATGATTATCCTTTATTAAAAAAGCTGTACAAAGCTCATAAAGAGGAGGAAAACCATGGCTCA
>JAQVHY010000063.1 GCA_028695935.1 Desulfobacca sp. | reverse complement strand
CTCTTCCGATCTCTGCCCTCAATGTCATCAGGAAAGTCCGACCGGCTTTGCCTTCTGTCCGCACTGTGGACAGCGGATCAAGGAGGAGCCGGCACCCGAAAAATAAGGATAATGCAATATGTTTGGGATAGAATTCCCTGAACTAGTGGTCATTCTGCTCCTTGCCTTAATCCTCTTTGGCCCCCAAAAATTGCCGGAATTTGCGCAAAGTCTGGCCCGGATGGTCCGTAAATTCAAAGCGGCCAGCGCTGACCTGCAATCTGCTCTTCCTTCCATCTCCGAGCTCTCTCAACCCGAGTCCCTGCCCTCGGCTTATCAGGACCAGGTCTGTCCCCAATGCCACCAGCACCTCAGTCATGACTTCACTTTTTGCCCGGCCTGCGGTCACCGATTAAAGGAAGGCCCAAACCATAAGCAGGCCCTGGCCTCCTGAGCGCGATCCTGATTGGTAAATCCTATGGCCCAGGACTATGACATCATCATCATCGGCGCGGGGCCGGCCGGCCTGTTTGCCGCCTTAACCCTGGCCCAGTTAAATCGTTATCGTATATTAATCGTGGAGCAAGGCAAAGACCTCCAGGCCCGCCAGCAGCGCGGTCCAGGCGACTTACTCTGTGGCTGGGGTGGAGCCGGGGCTTATAGCGACGGCAAACTCATGCTTACTCCGGAAGTAGGGGGCTTTCTAGCCGAACTGTTGCCCTTGCCGACCTTACAAAAGCTGATTCAGGAAGCTGACGCCATCTACGTTCAATTCGGCGCCCCCGAGCGCCTGTACGGCGGCGATTCCGAAGCCTTGGAGCTGTTAGAGGCTCGGGCCCGTCACGCCGGCATGATTCTGGTCCCGACCCGCCTGCGCCACATCGGCACGGAGAATTGTTTGCAGGTTCTGACCCGCCTGCGGGCCCACCTGGAAGGGCAAATTGACATCCGCACCAACTGCCGGGTGACCCAGATTCTGGCAAATGAGCAAGGAGTACAGGGCGTCGAGCTGGCCACCGGCGAGCATCTGGCCGCCCGCTTTGTCATTGCCGCGCCGGGACGGGCCGGAGCGGAGTGGATCCGCCAAGAAGCCCTACGCTTAGGTATTACCTCGATCCCCAGCCCGGTGGATATCGGCGTCCGGGTGGAAGCCCCGGCCCCGGTGCTGGCGCCCTTGACCGAGGCCGCCTACGAAGCCAAACTCATCTATTATTCCCGCACCTTCGATGATAAGGTGCGCACCTTTTGCATGAATCCCTATGGCGAAGTTGTGCTGGAAGATCTCGACGGCCTGCTTACCGTCAATGGCCACAGCTACACCTACCACAAATCGGAAAACACCAATTTTGCCATTTTGGTCAGCTCGACCTTTACCGAACCCTTTGATGACCCGATCAGCTATGGCCGTTATATTGCCCGGCTGGCCAACCTGCTGGGCAAAGGGGCTTTGGTGCAACGCCTGGGCGATTTGCAATCCGGTCGCCGTTCCACCCCGGCCCGTCTGGCTCGTTGTACCACCACCCCTACCCTACCGGAAGCCACTCCCGGTGATTTAAGTTTCGTCCTGCCCTACCGCTATCTGATCGACATTCTGGAAATGCTGGAGGCCATGGACTGCCTGGCACCGGGTATCAACTCCCGGCATACCTTACTCTATGGCGTCGAAGTCAAATTCTATTCCCACCGCCTCAGACTGACCCCACAACTCGAATCCAGTATCCCTAATCTGTTTATCATCGGCGATGGCGCCGGTATTAGCCGCGGTCTGGTGCAGGCCTCGGTCAGCGGTCTGTGCGCGGCCCGCGCGGTTGCCGCCCGAACCTAATTTCCTGATACGTCAGGTCAGAAAAACCAAAACCCCAGGTTGATCACCCGGGGTTTCGGTTTTTAGCTTGGTTAGCGGTCTAAGAATCTAGGCTCTGATTTCTTCCTTGACCGATACCGCGATTTTATAAAGCATGGTGAGGATCAGGAAACCAATGGCCCAGACTCCTAAGGTAATTAAGGCCTCGGGCATGGTCGGGAAATATTCAGTAACGCCCTCAAAAGGATTGGGAACAAAGCCGCCGGTAATCAGCCCCATGCCTTTGTCAATCCAAGTAGTGACGATTACCGCGGCACAGGCCACTGCCAGAGTGGTTTCATTCTTGCGGACGCTGGGGATGATTAACAAAATGGCAGTAATAGTCATGCCGACAATCGACACCCACATTAACGGCACCAACTTACCTTTGCCTTCCAAACCGGCAAAGAGGTATTGGAAGTGCAACATATGGTCGGGTATCTGGCTGTAAAAGACCGTAAAGATTTCACAGAAGAAGAAAAATACATTGATCAGGATAGCATAGGTAACAATCTTGGCCAGGGTTTGAATCTGCTCCCGACCGGGATCGAATTTGGTATATTTTCTGACCAACAGGCATAATAACACCAGTAAGGCCGGCCCCGCCGCGAAAGCCGAAGACAGAAAGCGAGGGGCCATGATGGCCGTTAACCAGTAGCCCCGGCCCGGTAATCCGGCGTATAGGAAGGCGGTCACCGTGTGAATGCTCGGGGCCCAGGGAATCGCGATGTAGATAAAGGGCTTGAGCCAACGCGGCGGCGGCACCTCATTGCGCTCGGCCTGCAACACCGTCCAGCCGCAGACTATGTTCAAAAACAGGTAGCCGTTGAGGACGATCATGTCCCAGAAGAGGACTGAATTCGGGGTCGGATGCAAGAGGACATTAAAGAGTCGGCTGGGCTTGCCCAAGTCGACGATAATAAACAGCATACACATGCTGACCGCGGCTACCGCCAGAAATTCCCCCAAGATGGCGATCCGGCCAAAGGCTTTATAGTCATGCAGATAAAGCGGCAAGACCACCATCACCGCCGAGGCCGCGACCCCGACCAAATAGGTAAATTGGGCGATATAAAAACCCCAGGAGACATCCCGGCTCATACCGGTGATTCCCAGGCCAAAGTCTAATTGTTTGAGGTAGATGAAAAATCCTATCCCACTCAGTAGCAGGAGGAATCCTAGTACTCCGTAGTACCTTCTAGTTCCAACTAAAGCCTTTTCAAACATAGCCACCTCACACTATATAGTAGACCTGGGGGTTTGAACCAAGCTGGGTTTTGCGCCGAATAGTGAAATTGGTCCGCAGCAGTTCTCTGACTTTGGATTTGGCATCGTTGAGGTCACCCACGGTCAAGGCCCCTTTGGAAACCTCGACGCAGGCCGGTAATTGCCCCTTGGCCAATCGTTCGGCGCAGAAATTACATTTCTCTACCACTCCGATCTCACGGGTCGGATAGCTTTCATCATCACCTTTTATGAAAGGACGAGGGTCGCGCCAATTAAAGCTGCGGGCCCCGTAGGGACAGGCCGCCATACAGTAACGACAGCCGATACAGCGATGCTGGTCCATCATGACCACACCGTCTTCCCGTTTCCAGGTCGCCTTGGTAGGACAGACCCGGACGCAGGGCGGATTGTCACAATGGTTGCACAGCAAAAGGAAGTTTAACTTGTGGATCTTCTCCGGGATAGCCACCTCTGCTTGTCCAGGGAAGGCATGCTCGTACTTTTCCTTCCAGATCCATTTAACTTCCCAGCGGATCTTTTCCTCGGGATCAATCTTGTCCTTAGGATCTATAGGATCTTCAAAATCAGGAACATTATGAACCCGGTGGCAGGCTTCGATACATTTCTCCGCGGTCTGCTCATTGAGCTTGCGCATATCCACCACCATAGCCCAACGTTGTGCGCTCAGGGCTTTAGGATTGGGCGTTAATTTAGCCTCCAGCTCGCCCGGGGCCAGCATTTCAAACGCGGATTTGGCTCCCAGCCCAAATAATGTGGAGAATCCAGCGATCCTTAGAAAATCTCTTCTACTAATACTCATCACTTTGCCTCCGCCAGCTTCTTCTCTCGGGTGAGATGGCAACCCCAGCAATATGGGGCGACGCCCACATAGTTGTGGCATTGATCACAGAATTGACTTTTATTGGAGTGACATTCCAGGCAGGTATTCTGAAGGCTGGCCGTGTATTTTTTTCCACTGAGGCTGGTGTATTCCCGATTGCCATTGCGGACTACCTGGTCCCGCCACTCGTCCAACATCTGCATGTGATAGTTCCGCATATAGGTTTTATCTTCGATACACTTCCGGTCTTGCTCGGCCATTTTCTGGATGACCGGGGTATCGAGTTTAGGGTCTGGAGGAGGAACCGATTTGCCCTGCAAATTCCAGATGGGGTAGGTGATCAGGGCCACGAAGACGATAATGCCGGCTAAGATGAGATTTCTGTTGTAAAATTTCTTCTCAACCTTGGGTTTCTCTCCCACGGTCCCAAATTCTGATTTAACTGGCTCTTTCATAATTATTCAGTCTCCCCCCCTTCTTCCTCCTCAGCTTCCTCATAACCCACTAAGGGACGATCCCGCAGATCAGTAGTACGCTCCATCTCATTGGGAAATACTAAGGCATTGCCTACCATTTCGCTGACGCCGATGACGTCCATGCCGGGAACCCAGTAATCCATTAACGGGGGGAAAACAGCTCGGTCAATGGCACAGATGCAGGCCAGATGGTTCACCCCGTACTTATCCCGCACATAGCGCACCGCGTTAGCCCGGGGAAATCCCCCCCGAAAGCGCATTTCCAAATATTCATCACCATTAAAACCACTGCCACTGCCACAGCAGAAGGTTTTTTCCCGGATGGTGTTGGGCGGCATTTCAATGAAATTGCCTTCCGGGACAACATTCTTGATGATATAACGAGGCTCCTCGAAAAGCCCCATGCCTCGGGACGGGTTACAAGAATCATGGTAGGTGAGTTTGATATGCGCATTCCGACTGGGGTCTAACTTCAGTTTTCCATGTTTGATCAGGTCGGCGGTAAATTCGGAGATATGCACCATCTTGTGGTTTTTGGCGTTCTCAAATTTGGTGCCGGTGATGGGCGATACCGGTTCTTCCAGGAAATCCGCCGGCCCATTCCAGGTGCTCATGTATTGATTGCACACCCGCCACATATGTCCACATTCACCACCTAAAATCCACTTGACTCCTAAGCGCTTGGCCTCTTCGTAGAACTTGGCATTTAGCCTTTTGCCCATCTCATGGGACATGAAATATCCAAAGTTGCCGCCCTCCGCGGCATAGGTACTAATGGTATAATCCAGTCCCAGATACTCAAAGAGCAGGAGATATCCCATATAATTGAAGGTGCCCGGGTCGGCAAAATAGTCACCCGAAGGGACAATAAAAAGGATTTCGGCGCCCTTGCGGTTATAGGTGACATTGGTATAGATCCCGGTGACCCGCTCATTTTCCTCGGCGAAGAAATCAATCATATCCTTGTAGGCCTGAGGGGTGGCGCCGATATGTCCGACGGTCTCGTAACAGCTGCCCACCGAGGCCATGGTCCACTCGATGTTGAGGCCGATGGAACTAAGCATTTCCCGGCCCAGGATCGTCAGGTCGGCCATGTCAATGCCGTACGGGCAAAATACCGAACAGCGCCGACACTCACTGCATTGGTAAAGATAATAATACCACTCTTTAATGACATCTTCGGTTAAGGGCCGGGCCCCGGCCAACTTTCCCAACACCTTCCCGGCCGTGGTAAAGTAGCGGCGGTATATTGACCGCATCAGTTCGGCCCGCAATACCGGCATATTTTTGGGATCCCCGGAACCGATGAAGAACTGACATTTGTCAGAGCAGGCACCACACCGCACACAGATGTCCATAAACAACTTCAGTGTCCGGAAGCGGCCCAGGCGGTCTTCAAACCCTTCTAAGATGATTTCTTTCCAATTGGGGGGTAATTTCCAATCCGCATCGCGGACCGACCAGTTCCTTGGGAAAGGGTATTCAAGCCACTCTACCCACTTGGGACTGGCAGCATTGCAATAACAACCCTCTTTAAATTCAGGCTTGGTGTCCATCCAGCCTTTGGCAGGTGGCTGGAAACTTATATTGGATACTTCTTCTGGGGTCGGAATCTTGGCCATTGTTACTCCTTTTCCACCGGCAATCCAACTTCTTTCATTGCTTGGCGATATTTGTTTTCATGCTCGATATAAGGATGGAACTTTACTGGATAATTCCAGGGATTGATATGTCTCACCCAACGGTTGTTGCTAGCCAGGTTGCGCGTCGGGCTGAGGAAAACCCCGGCCATATGCAGCAACTTGCTGAAGGGAAAATACATAAACAGCACGCTGACCAGAAAGAGATGGATATAAAAGATCACCCCGATACCGGCCGGCACGGTCGGCTTGAATGTTACCCAACCCAGCGCCAACTGCTTCACCGCGGTAATATCCACCTTGAAGAAATAGCGCATCAAGACGCCCGTAGTGCCGATGGCCAGGATCAGAAATAACGGAAAGTAGTCGCTGGCCAGGGAGATATAACGCATACTCGGATTATAAACCCGGCGCCCCAGCAGGTAGGTGAGAGCCACCAACAGTATAATACCCGTCAGATAGACCGTGGGTTGAAAGATTTGGAACCAACCATCGACATGTTCAATAGTTTGCACAAAACCGGGCGTGGTCTCGGTAAAAAACCGCAGGTGGCGCAGCAGCACGATCAGAAAGGTATAATGGAAGGCAATCGCCCCCAGCCATAGCCATTTGTAGGACCAATAAAACAGCTTGGCATCCTCCGGATGATCGGCCGGCCTTCTTAATTTAGTAGTTAGATTCCTAAACAGGCTTCGGAAAAATAGCACTTCCAGGGCCATCCGGCCGATCACCTGCAGGGTGGTCTCGGGATTATCCAGCTTGTCTCCCAAACTCTTTTTGAGCCACGGCAGGGAGCGATGCTGCGCACAGGTGGTGGGAATCCGGAAGGGCACCGGGGAACGGGCCCATTTGATAACCCGATAGATCAAGCCTTCCAAGAAAATCAGCACGGCCAGATAAGGTATCACTATCCCCAACACCAATTGCAGGTTGGCCATATATCCCACGTAGGGGATAATTATTAAGGCTAGCACTATACCAAGCGGGATAAAGAAATGAAGCTTAAAAAAGTCGGTCATTTATGGTCACCTCGTTTCCTGGACAACTTCTAGGCTTAGAGATTTGGGCTAATGATAATCAATAGACATCCCGGTCTTGCGTAATAGACCGCTTACCTTGCTTTTCACCTCTTCAAGTCTGATTTTATGTAATTTCTCCCGGCGGTTCATATAGACGTTAAAGCCGAGAAGGGCCAACCCATCAATACGACAATCAAAATCAAACAGCTCTTGGGAGAACTGATCAATCCGGACTTCGCCTTTGAAATGCTCGCGTAACTGCTCCCGCACGACATTCTTAATTAAGAAAATAAAGGCCACGGCCTGCGCGGCAGAAAAATCCTGAATGGCCCGGATACGGATGATTTCGTCCAGACAGTTATTTAACTGGTCCGCCTCCATATCGTCAATCAGGGCCCTATATAAGCCCTTCACGCCTTCGTTGGTCTGATAGGCCACTGGATTGTCAAAGCGGTTTTTCACTCGCTTCAGGAACTGCACCGTTTCCGGTGCATAAGTTCCGAAGATCAGATCACACCACCTCTGCACAATGGCGGCTTCATGTTCCCTTAAAAAATCGATTAGCTTCATATTCTGGGCTTTTCCTTAGTCATGCTAGGGATGTATGTTACAAAATTCTCAAACTCTGTGTCAAGAAAAAAAATCAAGGGCCGCGGCGGCGTTTGGGAAAATATCGTTTTCTAGACCAACCATCGGATTATATTGTAATTATCGGTTTGCCAGGGGGACTCCAGCCTCTATATTTAATGTTACTCTTATTTCTCCGGATATTACCTTCTATTTAATCTCTGGAGCTGTCCCCTTCCCTAACTTGAGTAGCAATTCCCTCTCTCGTGCTAGGGGAAGGTTTAATGTAAGGGTGAAAAATATTACATGAGCTTTTGCTGTGCAAGTTCTAGTCCCTATTTTAGCCTCATTCGCCAGGGGTGAGATGCCCGGACGAAAACTAATCACAAGATCGTGTGGTAATCGGAGTCGATTGCCTACCCCCAAATAAAAACGGCAGGGCCTGGGCGACCCTGCCGTTAAGTAAATTGGCGTGCTCGGGGGCTAGGAAAGCATGTTCCGCCGCCGCCGGGTATAGGCCGCCATCCGGCCTAGGAAAGCCCCCATCAGCAGGACAGCGGTAGGTATCGGCACCGAGGATCCTACTTGATAATCATCAAAGATGGCATATGGTTTGTTGTCGCCCCATGCGCTTAATGGATCATCAAACATGACCATCAATATAGCCGAACCCAGATCAGTATAGTCATTCCGGGTAGATGTGCCTACAAGGTTGCCATCCAGATAAAACCGAATATGGCCGTCCGCTGAACTAAGCTGGAATTTTAGGTGGTGCCAGTCATTATCGCGGGCCACCCCGGTATCCTGCCAAGCCGGGTGCGGACTGTCTGCCCAGGTGTAATAATAATTTTGGCTTATGCCTTCTACGGCGCGGGCGCCAAACTGAACGTCAGTCCAGTCGTCATCACCGGTTACAAGTGAGGGTACGGCGTAGAGTTGGCCGCCTTTCTTCCAGCCATCGGACGCCGTGTATTCGTCATAGTACCAGACACTCATATAGGGGTCATACTGCTTTTGCATGGCGTATTCAGGAACATTGGCATTGATCGCCCCCCACCACATCCAGGTTTGGGGCACGGATTTCATTTCCAGTTGTAACCCATAACTGCCACTATGGGCCGTAGTGGTCTGCTTCATAATGGCCACCGGTTCATCACCATGGCGGTAGCCCTCAACCGTCCAAGGGGAATAGTATTCTCCCGTCCATGTAATCTCAAAGCCGTCATTAAAAACATAGTCGGCCATGACCGGGACAGGAGCAATGCTGGCGAAAACTAGTGCCACCAGAACCAATAAAACATGCAATTTCTTCATTAGCCTCAGTATCCTTATATCATACTTAATTTATATTTTTCTACCATTTCAAACCACTGCGATCAGTACAGGGTCTGGCTCGCATCGGCCAGGAAGCCAGCAAGGGTTAATCCCAAAATCGCCAACAAGATAATTAGCTTGTGCATCAGTCGTCCTCAGCTTTCCAATTTTAGAATCGAGAAGCACACTGATTGCTGGCCCTTGCCCCTGCTTTGTCCTCCTAGCCGTCGAGTCAGTGGCCTTTAGGGGTGGGTCAGGATCAACCCAGCCCTATAAGGGTGAAGGTTAATGTTTGACTTTTGGAACTTAGGACAGGTCCTGCCGCCGCCGGGTATAGGCCGCCATCCGGCCCAAAAAACCGCCCAGGAGCAACACCGCCCCGGGAAGGGGAACGACGACTGATTCATGGTCACCGGTGTAGGTGATTGTCCACTTACCGGTAGCACCACCCCCATCCCAGGCCAGGTGAGCTATTTCCAAGAGGTTCCCCTGTTCGCCACCATTATAGGCCTTAAAATCAAAGGCCAGACCAGTATCAGAGTCCCCAGTGAAATGAATATCGAACTGGAGTTGTGCCACTGCCGGGCCGCTGGCCGAGGCTTCATAGGCGCTATCCCCTACGAATTGGCCGCTCCACCCAAAATCTGAAAAATTATCAAACCCTGGTTTCTCAAAAATGCTCGTACCCTCATTGTTGGCGATTTCCAGGTAATCGAAGGTTTGCGAATTATACATGGTAAAGGTTTGTTGCCAGGAGTTGCCTTCTTGCGGGCCCCCCAGATACATAACATCGGCCCGGCCGGCACCGACCAGGGGGCTGGTCAGGCATAATCCCATGATCGTTAACAAAATAAGTAGCTTGTTCACTAAACTTTCCTCTCCTTCCCACTCTTAGCCTAGTGAATAACTCGGGCAACCGAGCTTCTCCAGCCGATCTACCCTACTGGCCTCCGAGTTTTGGGCCTCTGGGGGAGGTTTTGGTCACTCCCCCAGAAGGTATTAAGGTTAACATTTAGAACTTAGGGCAGTTCCTGCCGTCGCCGCCGGGCATAGCACACCAAGCGACCCATCATCGCCCCTAAGAGCAGCACCCCGCCGGGGAGGGGAACTTTGCCTTGGGCGGTGTCATTGGCGCATTGCCCCGAACCCCAGATAAAGGCATAATCTGCGGTCAAGTAGCCCTTAAGGGTATCGGTCAAGATTATATCGATGCACCAATCCGGGTTACCGGTCGTCAATTGGTTCCAAGATACGTTGGTACTCGATAACGCATTACTGGCAGTAATATTCACGGGTATTGCTGCTGGGCTAAACGGAGAACCATTCTGTTGATCCGAGTCCCAGCGGCCCCCATATACCAATGTACCACTAGTACCACCGTAAATATCCTGGGATGTCTGATAGGCAGTCCCACTCACATCATAGATATTTCCTTGGTTGGTAGCATTCATCTCAATTGCGTAATCCCAAGTGCCATCGAGATCGCTGTCAAAGAAAAGATCGGCAACGGGAACACTATATGTGGTGTCCCCACCCGCAGGCATATTCGTGTAAATGGACATGGTAGTTGCGGAAACATCAACCCCGTAAACCTCGTATATGCTAGCGCCGATCCGATCATACCAATAACCCCCATTTACTGAGTCTGCAATGGGGGGCTGTGGTGTTGATGGAGCACCTAGCGCAGTCCCGTATGGTGCGTCTTTATAATACCCTTGGATCAGGGTATTGTTAGGATAATCATAAGCCCCGGCGCCACCGGCCATTAGCCCCAGCGCCAGGACGGTTACCAGGACAATGAAGGTTTTTTTCATAATCATCTCCTTTACGTTAAAAACGACGTCGTTCCCTTGTCATTGAAAAATCCTAATCTTTAGCTGTGACGCCGGCCACCCCCTTTATTGATTAGTAGCCATCCTAGCATTATCTCTTGAACCTAGCCTCCCGGCTGGAGGCCCATTTCGGATTGCCAGCAAAAACTTACTGATGGCCCTGTAGGCTTTAAAGGCAATTTTCATACCAGCATCAGCCGAAAAAATTAAATTTATAATTTCCTAATATTACTATGGTTCTAATTTTGTTAAATCTGTTTTTAGAACAATTAATGTTTTATTTCTTTAACATCATGTTCCACTCGGTGCATGGTATGGCTGAGATTCGGCCTTCTGAGGCCCATGAATTTTAATTTAGGGGCTACAATCAACTTAAGTCTTCCGATATCACCCCTAGCCAGATTTCATAACGGTATAAGTGACTAAATTACTTCCTAAATTTTTAGATAATGGCCTACCCCGATGATCTCTGCCAAGAAATCGCCGCTCTCCGGAAGGTCCCACCTTGAAGTTCCCGGTGCTCAGAGGCGAGTGCAGACCTCAGCCTAGGGATCTATTCTCCGCCAAACCATAACTTACTGCTACTATTGCATGATCATGGAAAAACTTTGCTAATCCGAGACCGGCTGGCGTGGTGCTACGGGCGGGAACGGTAATTTCGCGGCCACTGAGGATGTATTATTTTCTTAACATTAGGTATCTGCTTTTTAAACAAGTCAGCTATAACTCAATTATTTCAAATGAATAACCATGTTCAGATTTCTTTACCATAACACCCAGACCAGGCTATAATTCAATGTTTTCTAGCGTTCTTGTTTCAATATGTGAACACAAATAAGCCGGGCCAGGGCGGTAATTAACTCCTGATTTATTAAGTTTTAATCATAATCAACTAGTTAGTTTTTTCTTGGTGAGATTGGTCTAAGATTTGCATGACGAATAATAGTCGGTTTTACAGAGACCAACGAGAAAATAACAAGCTAAAGAGCTTCCGGAGCCGGGCCAGAGAGTTGCACGACTGTTCAGACAGGGCGTTTTAAGAAAGATATTTATCTGATTATAAAAAAGCTTACTTGGAAAAGCCGGTAACTGAGCCAAGACCTATTATCCTGGGGGAACAGGCATTTTGCAGGTAGAGGAGAATAGGCTATAAGTCGGCTCCATTATTTTGATGATTTTGGGTAACCCCTATAGCGGAATTAATCAATCAGAATATTAGGTTGCCTTGTTTATGCGTGGTCACCAATTCACTTTTACAGGTTCAGGGACCAGTAAAGATTCAATCTAAAAACCAGAATATGTCGATGACTAGGCCAGACTTCAGCCGACCCCGAAATAGGTCTATGTTCTTAAGTCCATCTGTGGGGCGGCTCAGAAAATTCGAATTCGTCAGGGACCGGAAATTGAGCGCCATAGATAATAGATGGAGCAGGTTGGCCACTAGAGTGTTGGATATGATGGTGGGGCTGTTAGGTACCTGCGGCTGGTTGTGTCTGTTGCCGTTGTTGGGCTTCCTGATCAAGCTTGATTCTCGCGGGCCGATTCTCTACCGGGCAGCGCGGGTGGGCCAGGGCGGTCGCGGGTTTACCATGTATAAATTCCGTTCCATGTATGCCACTAAAGAGCCGCTGGGGGCCAGTGTCTCGCCCCAGGACGACCCGCGGGTCACGGAAGTAGGGCGGTGGCTGCGGCGTACCAAGCTCGACGAGCTGCCCCAGTTCTGGAATCTGCTCAAGGGTGACATGACGCTCATCGGCCCCCGGCCCGAGGCCCCGGACCTGGCCGCGGATTACCCGGAGGCGGGCAAAGAGATTTTCGATGCCAAACCCGGACTGATCGGCCCCAACCAGATCATCGGCCGCAATGAAGAGGAATGGTATCCCCCCGGCGTCAATCACCGGCAGTATTACTTGAAACAGATTCTCCCCGGAAAAATCGTCAATGATTTAGCATACCTCCACAATAAAAGCTTCTGGGGCGACCTCAAACTCCTAGCCGCCGGGGTCTGGGCCACGGTGTCCGGGGTAGTGGGCCGCCAGCACCTCACCGACAATCGCACCCAGATGTATATGTTGGGACTGGACACCTTTGCCTGTGTCCTATCGCTTACCGCGGCTTTCGCCCTCCGGTTCGGAAGATTTAGCAGTGATTTTGGGGTGGTGTTGACCCAGACCGAACAGCAGGCCTTGCTGACCATGCTGCCCCTGGCGGTGTTGTTCCGGTTGCCGGTGTTCATCTATTTCGGATTTTACCGGACTCTGATTCGCCACCTGGGGCTGGCGGACCTGCGGCGGGTGGCGGACGGCGTGCTGATCTCCAGCGGGTTCCTCCTGATTACCAGCTTCTTTGTGGGAGTAAACCTGCAAAGCTTCGGGCGTTCGGTGTGCCTGATCGACTGGTTGCTGTTAACCGCCCTGCTCCTGGGCTATCGGACCTTGGGGAAAATTGTCCACCGGCGGTGGCAGGCGGCGAAAACCGGGAACGGCTCGCCGCGACGCCGGGTGTTAATCTGGGGGGCGGATGACGATGGAGTGAGCTGCCACCGGTTTTTACAAGAACATCGAGACCCTCATTATGAAGTGGTGGGTTTTTTGGATTCCGATCCCAAGCTGCACCACCGGTTTGTAGGGGGGGTAAAAGTCTTAGGAGATCAGACCCATCTGGAGATGCTCAAGCAGCTTTACAAAATTCAGGAAATTTATGTCACCACCAATGGCGGGGACCCAAGACCGGTGCAACAGTTGACCCAACTCTGCCAACACTTGTCATTACGTCTGTTACGCTTTAAACCCCAGAGCGTGGAAGAAATAACCGTGTTTAGAAGTAAACCAGCTAGCGCCAGTGGTTTTGCGCGGCCAGGCTGCCAGGAAAGTATAGGGTAGATGGAACAGGTGATGGAAGATAATTATAGGTCCTGGCCTTTGGTTCCCCTGGTCATCGGCTTATTACTGCTGGCCGCGGTAATCGGTTTTTATTGGCCGGTGCTGACCACCTGGGCGGGGCTGGTGATCCACGATGACGATTCTTCCTATATGGTGCTCCTGCCCCTGGTCAGCGGTTTTATTATTTATCGCAAATGGGCCCGACTGCGGGAACTGCCCCTGCAGCCTTCGTGGTGGGGGTTATTAGTAGTGGCCGCCGGATTAGGGATCTATATCTTTGGGGAACTTTTCCAGAGCCTGTTTATCCCGGCCTTCTCGTTCGTGGTGGTATTGATGGGTCTGGTCTGGCTAATGGGCGGACCGGGTCTGGTCCGGGAATTGGCCTTTCCGCTGCTGCTCCTGCTGTTTATGATCCCTTATCAGGGCTTTTGGGTACGAAAGCTCACCTTGCCCTTGCAACTGGTCTCTTCCCGATTGGCCGCCGGTATGCTCGAACTCTCGGGCTATACCCTCAACTTACAGGGTAATATCATCGACCTGGGTGACCGGCAGTTGAACGTCGTGGCGGCCTGCAGCGGGTTACGCTACATCATCAATATGTGGACCGGGGGGGCGATTTTTTGTTATTTCTTTCAACGCCGGGCCTGGAAGGTGGCGGTCATTATCTTGGCGATCATTCCCTATGCCATCGTCGGCAATGCCCTGCGTATCGCCACCATCGGTATCTTTCCCATCTTTCAAGACGGCCTGTGGCATAGTTCCCTGGGCTTATCAATTATTTTACTGGGGTTTGACTATCTTAGACTGATCAACTGGCTATTAAACCGAATTGAGAGGCCCGCGGTCCGGTCCGAGAGGCAGGCTATTCCGGGAAAATTAGCGGTCATGGCGACAGCCGGGATGTCACGTCTTACTCCGTATCTGATTGCGGCCTTGGTAATAATAGTGCTGGCTGGTCCCTTAGCTTTAAGTGCCCCGAATGTGCCACCCCGGCCGCTAACCGCGGGCCTGGAGAAATTTCCCTTAACCCTGGGCAACTGGCAGGGGGTAATAGTAACCGTCGATGAGCAAATAATCAAGGTTACGACCTCGGATGATCATTTCAATGGTCGTTTCCGCAATCCTCAGGGAGAGCTGGTAAACTTGTGGATTGCTTATTATCAAGACAAAAAACGCGGCAAATCATTTCATTCCCCGGCCATTTGTATGACCGGCAGCGGCTGGCGAGCGCTTAACTCTAAGGAAATTAGGCTGGCCCCTGGGTTACCAGCCACCTCGATGATCATGGACCAGAATGGTAATCGGGTGTTGGTCTATTATTGGTATCGGCAAGCCGGTCGCTGGGTTTCAGGCGATTACGGCAATAAACTTGCCACCCTCTACGACCTGCTGGTCCAGCGGCGCAGCGACGGGGCTTTGATTCGCATCGATACCCCGGTGGGCCAAGATCTAGATTCAGCCCATGACAATTTACAACAGTTTGCCCGACTGCTCATATTAAAGTTAAAAGATTTTTTCCCGAAATAATGCTTGAGGGAGACAAAATGCAGCCGCAGGAATCAACAGCTATACATTACATTCAATTTCACCAGGCCCATATTACCGACGACGAAATTAAGGAAGTCATCGACTCCCTGAGATCCGGCTGGCTCACCATGGGGCCTAAGACGGTTAAGTTTGAGGAAGCATTTGCCAACTATGTCAAGTCTCCTTATGCCGTAGCGGTCAATTCCTGCACCGCGGCCATGCATTTAGCGCTGAAGGCCATCGGCTTGTCGGCCGGTGATGAAGTCATCGTTCCGGCCCTGACCTTTATCGCCACCAGCGAGGTGGTAAGTTATTTTAATGCCCAACCGGTCCTGGTTGATGTCGAACGAGACACCCATAATATGGATGTGGCCGCGGTGGAAAGGGCGATCACCGGCAAAACCCGAGCTATCATCCCGGTGCATTATGGCGGTCAACCCTGCGATCTGGATGAACTGCATGAGTTGGGCAAGAGATATAATCTTCATATAATCGAGGATGCGGCGCATGCCTTGCCGTCCTATTATAAAGGCAAAATCATCGGCTCGTTGGGGGACCTTACCTGCTTTAGCTTTTATGCCACCAAAACCCTGACCACCGGCGAAGGCGGCATGGTATGCACGGCCAACCCAGAATGGGCCGAGGCCGTCAAGGTGCTGCGCTTACACGGGATCACCAGGGATGCCTGGAAGCGCTATGCCAAGGGGGGCTCCTGGTTCTATGAGGTCGTGGAGTCGGGCTTTAAATATAATATGACCGATGTCCAGGCCGGCTTAGGCGTCGCCCAATTAAGAAAAGTTGATTGGATGCTGGCCCGCCGCGCCGAAATTGCCCGGACCTATACTCAGGCCTTTTGTTCTCGGGAAGAATTATTGGTGCCGTATATCAAGCCCGACCGGCAGACCGCCTGGCATCTCTATCCGCTCAAGCTCAACCTGGAAACATTAAAGATTGATCGAAACCAATTCATTGAGCAGTTAATTGATTATGGCATCGGCATCGGGGTGCATTTTATTCCGTTATATTACCATCCCTATTTCCAGAAAAACTTTGACTATCACCCCCGTGATTTTATTAATTCCGAATGGATCTACCAGCGGGTGGTATCGTTGCCGATTTATCCTGATATGACCGAAGCCGATACTTCGCAAGTTATTAATATAATTTTCGACATAATTCAAAAACATAAACGCTAAGTTAACCTTCACTGAGCGGCTCGCCACCGCTTGCCAAGAGCACCTATGGAAGGTCAAAATATTTTTTCGGTTTTAGAGATCTGGAAATTTCGGAAAAAATACTTTTTTCTGACTACCTTGCCGATCCTGATCGCCATCGCCATTTATGCCTTCCGGATGTCGCCAGTGTATGAGTCCTCGTCGACGATTCTCATCGAAGAACAGCAGATTCCCCCGGAATTTGTGCGCTCCACGGTCACCGGTTTTGCCGATCAACACATTCAACTGTTGAATCAGCAGATTCTTTCCCGTCCGCGATTGGAGGAGGTCATCGAACGCTTCGATCTCTACAAAGGCATGCGGCAGACCGCCCCCAAAGAACAAGTCATCGAAAGGATGCGCCGGGATATTAGTTTTAAGACTATCAGCGCCGATGTCCGAGACCGCCGCACCGGCAGCAATGAAATGACCATTGCGTTTAAAATTTCCTATCGCGGCGGCAATCCTGCCACCGTGCAAAGAGTTGCCGGCACCCTGGCCTCTCTTTATCTGGAGCAAAATCTTAAATTCCGCGAAGAAAAAGCTCAGACCACAACGTTATTTCTACAATCTGGCCTGAAAGAATTACAAGAGCGCATCGACACCCTGGGACAACAAATTACTGCCTTTAAAGAGCAAAATGAGGGCTTACTACCGGAAGAACAACCCTTCAACCGCGCTCAGGTGGAGCGGCTGGAAACTGAAATTAAGCAGGCGGATAATACTATCCGGAATGCCGAGAGTCAGAAAATCTATTTGGAAAGTCTGGTCAGCAAAGTCCAACCGGGCTCTAAAGACCAAAGTGGGGAGCAGATCCCCGGGGCCCGGGAGCGATTACAGTTGCTGAAAGAACAAATGCCGCAACTGCGGGCCAGATATTCACCGGAGCACCCGGAGCTGCAAAGATTATCGCGGGAAAAGGCCGAGCTGGAGAAAATGCTGCGTGAAGACGGCCAAAGCGAGGCCCATCGCCAGCAGAAATTGATAAATCTTAAAGCCGAGCTGGCCCAGAAACAAGGGCTATATGGCGAGCAGCACCCGGAAATTCGCCGCCTCCAGACCGAGATTGCCCAACTGAGCCGGGAAGCCGACAAAACCGATCCGCTTAGCGCCGATCTGGCCCTGGCCGACCCGGCTCAGGTTAATCTGGTCACCCAGGTGAATCAACTGAACGTGGAAATTGCTGGATTGCAGCGACAGAAACAGAACCTGCAGGAAAAGCTCACCATTTACCGACAACGCCTGGAGCAGGCCCCAAGAGCTGAACATGAATATCTGGGTCTGCAGCGGGATTATCAGAATGCCCAGGCCAAATATCATGATGTCATGAACAAACTCCTGGAGGCCCGCATCGGTGAGGGTTTGGAAGAGCATCAAAAGGGTGAGAAGTTTACCCTGATCGAGGCCGCCATGTTGCCGGAGCAGCCCATCAAACCCAACCGGCCGCTGATCTTATTTGCCGGACTGATCTGTAGTGTTGTGGCCGGGGCCGCGGTCATGACCGCCGCCGAGGTGATGGATCACTCCGTAAAGAGCCCTGAAGAGCTATCCTGGCTGACCGAAACAGCGCCCCTGGGAATTATTACCAATATCCAAACCTCCTACGACCTGAAGCGCAAAAAACAACGGTTAAGGTTCATATTGGCGACCATCTGCTTAGGCAGCGTCCTGGGCCTGCTGCTGTTTCATTTTTTTGTTAAGGACTTGGGGATGGTGCTAGGGAAAATTGGGCTTTGGTCCGATAAATATATTATCAGATAAAAGGATAAGATCTTGAGTTTTATCGCTAAAGCACTGGAGCGTGCCAAACTCCAACAGGAGCACCCAGCTCACCCGAAATCCCTAAAAGAACGGGGTGATCTTTGTCCGGTCGAAATAACCAATTCAGGATGGGAGCGTCCTGCAGAGCCCCCCGGAGAAATCTGTTACACCACCACCCGGACGGTACCGGTGAAATTGGAAACCATGATGCGTAACCGGTTGCTGGTCGGCGGCACCAATCCCGAGGTTATGGAAAGGTATAAGCTGCTGCGCACCCAGATCCTGCAAAAGACCTTGGCGGACCACCGCAATACTCTAATGATCACCAGTCCCCTGCCGGAGGACGGCAAGACCCTGACCGCCATCAATCTGGCCCTCAGCATTTCTCAGGAATTGGCCCAGACCGTGCTGTTGATTGATGTGGATCTGCGCGCTCCCTCGATTCATCAATATTTCGGCCTGCCCGCCGAGCCGGGGCTGGTGGATTATCTGGAAGGCCAGGCCTCAATTCCAGAGATTCTGGTGCAT
>JAQVHY010000177.1 GCA_028695935.1 Desulfobacca sp. | reverse complement strand
CTTTCCACCGCCAGGGGTCTATTATCAAAATTTCCTGCTATACTATAAAGCCGACCAGTTCCGGGGCGGGCCGCCGGATGCCGAGATCGATGCCTTTGCCCAGGTGTTCCGTCTGATTTATGTCACCAATATCAAAATCTTGGGGGCCAACTGGGGCATGCATGTGGTAATGCCGTTGATGTATATCGGGATGCGCTCTAAACCCATAAACTTCAGCGATTATCAGTTCGGATTGGGTAATACCGCCATTGATCCCTGTATCCTGGGTTGGCATTTCGGTGATTATCATATTACCGCGGGATTGGATATTATCTTACCGGGTAGTTACGACAGCAATGATGCGGCCAGCCCCTCGCAGAATTACTTCACCTTCCAGCCGGTCTTAGCCCTGGGTTGGTTTCCCAAAAGCGGCTTTGGCATTACCGCCAAATTTATGTACGACTTTCCCACGAGGAATGATGATCCGATAAAATTTACTGGGGCAAGAGATCATTATCATTCGGGCCAGGCCTTTCACTTTGACTACTGCGTGGATTATGCGGTGCTTCCCAACCTGCGTATCGGCGCCGCGGGTTATTATTACGTGCAAACCACCGCGGATACCGTCGATGGTCGAAAAATAGGCTACCACGGGCGTGAATTCGCCATCGGCCCGGCCATCAAATATGACTATAAAAGACTAACTTTTTGCCTGATCAACCAGTTTGAGATGGCCGCCCTCAATCGTCCTGAGGGGGTCCGTAACTGGTTCAGAGTCTGGTACGCGTTTTAAGAATTCCAATCAGGTCGGGGCGATCCATCGATCGCCCTGAGCCCGCAGATGACCTAAGGCAGAAGCTTTTTAAGCAACTGAACCTGGCGGTGAGCTGTGCCCTGGAGGCTTTGCAGAGCAGCTTGGCCCTGCCGCCCCCGCTCCAGGTATTCTTGGGGATGGCCTAAAAAATGCTCCCCGGTGCGGATCAAATCCTCCACCCCATATACCGTCTGACCCGCCCCGGCGTCTTCGAGTAGGGCCCGGGCCGAACGGAAGTTCTCGAGATGCGGACCGTAGAGCGGCACCTTTCCCCAGGCCGCAGCCTCCAAAATATTTTGCCCGCCATGCGGCACCAGACTGCCACCCACGAAGACCAGATCCGCCAGGGCATATAATGAAAAAAGCTCTCCGATGGTATCCACTACCATAACCGGGTACTGCCGACCCTCTCTCCCTTGTTTGACTTGGCTCCAGAAATGATATGACAAACCGGCCTGGGCCAGGAGTTGACCGACCGCGGGGGCCCGTTCCGGGTGCCGCGGGGTCAGGATCAAAAGGAGATTAGGGTAGGGGACCCGTAAGGCCTGAAACGCCTTAATGATCACTGGTTCTTCCCCGGGATGGGTAGAGGCCGCTAAAAATATTAAATTGTCCTGAGAACCGAGGCGCTGCCGTAATTTGGGAATCACCCCGGAATGTTGGGGGGCTACCAGACGGTCCCACTTGGTGCTGCCAGTCACCACTACCTTTTCCGGCCAGGCTCCTAAGGCTTGAAAGCGGCGGGCGTCTTCGGCGCTGCTGGCCGCGATTAATTCAAAATAATTAATAATATCAGTAAATAAATAGCTAAACTTAAGATAGCGTCTGAAGGATTTATCAGACAGTCGGGCGTTGACCAGGGCCAGTTTAACTCCGAAACTATGGGCGGCATGTAAAAAATTGGGCCAGATTTCGGTCTCTAAGGCGATAAACAGGTCAGGCCGAATATGCTCTAGATAGCGCCGCACCGCCCAGGGCCAATCTAACGGGAAATAGATTACCGTCAACGGCGGCGGGTAGAGTTTCCGGGCCACGGCCTGGCCCGTTTCGGTGCCGGTGGACAGAAATATTGGGGCGGTGGGAAATTGTTTTTGGAGTTCCTCGACTAAAGGAGTCGCGGCGCTGATTTCTCCCACCGAAACGCCGTGCAACCACAGGCGAGGACCGTCCGTTACTCGGGGTAGGGAAGGCAACCTGAGGCCAAGGCGCGGGCTAAAACTCTCACCTCGGCCCCGAGACTTGAGCCGCCAATAAAAGATTGGCCAGCCCAGCAGGCCAGCCAATGCTGATAAGCCATAATAGACTGGTCTAAACATAATCTAGCAATAGATTAACTCAAAAGATGGGCCAGGGCTTCTTCAATCGTCGGATAAAGAAACTTAAAACCGGCGGCCAACAACCGCTGGGGCAGGACCTTCTGGCCCTCCAGGATCACCTGGGCCGATTCCCCCAGAATCAGCCGCACCATGAAGCCGGGAACGGGCAAAACGCTGGGACGCCCCAAAGCCTGACCCAAAGCTTTCGCCAGTTCTTGGTTGCGTACTGGATTAGGCGAGGTAAAATTCACCGGTCCGAAGAGTTCCGGATGCTCCAACACAAATAGAAAGGCCCGGACCTGGTCCTCCTGATGAATCCAGGACAACCATTGCCGCCCAGACCCCACTGGCCCCCCGGCATAGGATTTAAAAATCGGCACCAGCTTGGCCAACATCCCGCCGCCCCGGCCTAGCACTAAACCAAAACGGGTGACCACCACGCGTATCCCCAGGTCTAGCGCTTTGAGGGCCTCGGCTTCCCAGGCTTGTGCGACCCGGCCCAGAAAATCATTTCCCGGAGTTGAGCCTTCGGTCAGAGTCTCTTCGCCCCGCAGGCCGTAATAACCGACCGCCGACGCACTGCAGAAGATTTGCTGACGGTTCCCCGCGGCCAGGGCTTTGACCACATTGCGGGTACTAAGGATACGGCTATCATAGATAACTTTCTTGGTTCGTTCATTCCAGGAGCCGATTACCGAGGCGCCGGCCAGGTGAATGACCCATTCATGATCGGCAACCGCCGCCATCCAGTCGCCTTCCTGGGTGGGATCGCCGGCCAGATAATCGAGGTTGGGTAAGTCAGGGGCATTATCACGGGGATGCCGAGTCAGGACAGTAATCTCATGACCCTCCCGGACGAGCCGGTGGGACAAAAAAGTGCCAACAAAACCAGTGCCCCCTGTCATAAAAACTTTCATAACTGTCTTCCTCCAGTGCTGATGAGATCGAGTGCTTGGTTAATGACTTGGATGCAACCGCCAAAATAATGTTTTTAGGCCATCAAAAAACAGGGTCATAAATTAGTTTACATAATATATATTATCAGACCCAAAGTTAAAGGGCAGGAATAGACAGTCTGGCCTACAGCCTTTCCACCCAAGGCCAGTTCATTCCACAAACTCTTTTTTGAGGAAGCCCTTCAGGTCCTGATAATTGACTTCGACTACACGCCATGCCCGAGTTTCTGGATGCCGTTGCATCTGGAACCGTAATTTTTGATTTGTTTGCGGGTCAATGATGGTCACCTCGGCCTGCTGGTCCTGTTGCGCAATCTGAGCGTGAGTTACCAGGGCTGTCAGTCCGACGGTTTCACTGGTGCTTAGATTCAGCAAATATTGTTCGATTTGCCCCTTGATCTGGCTTTCAAAGGTGCTGAACAGTTTGGGGATCAGATATCGGGCGAATTTTTTTCCCAATTTGTGGCTCCAGCGGGTAAATTCATCCGGGGGGGAGCCATCTTTCCGGCTATTATTAGGAAAATCAAGGTCTTGACTAGCATCTTTAACAATATTATTAAATATTGCCTGCAAGTCTATGTAATTAAAAAAATTATTTATATCACGGTTCTGAACGGCCCTGACCATCTGATAAAGGGCATGCCGTGGGGTACCCTGCCAGAACCACAGGTATCCCAAAATAATGACTCCCGAGACGACCACAACCAGCGAAATCAGCATTATAGCTTTTTGGCGCATAGACTTCCTTTCTGATAATTGCCTATTTTTTTAGGATTTATAGCATTCCAAAAGCAATAGCTTTCTGGTCAGCATTATGTTAAGAGTTTAAATTAAAGAATAAGTTTATAGTAACTTTGGACCTTAAGAGCATGAGCGCTAAAGAGCAATTGAAGTCACGCCTCACCCTCGCTAATGGCCTCACCCTGGAACTCTGGGATTGTTCCCGGCCGGTAGCCGGAGACCGTTGGCAAGTGGTCTTTGAAGCCCGGATTAACATACCGGTTAATGAGAATCTGCCGAACAACAGCAGCCCGCCGTTGATCGATCAAATCAAGACCGCGTTGTGGCCTGAGCTACATTTCTGCCAACAAAAGGTCAGGAATTTTATTGCTGCCGACCAGGTCCAAGAGGTCTTCGAGGGTTTGCAAAAACGCTTTTTGGAGAGCACCCAAGCTTATCTGGGACATCGGG
>JAQVHY010000062.1 GCA_028695935.1 Desulfobacca sp. | reverse complement strand
CCTAACTGGCGCCCTCGTATGCAATAAGTGCTCTGTGACATGCTGTCCTTTTGCCAATTTCTGAGAACAGCTTTATCACAAAATTAAATTTGTCGCCAGCTAAAAATGCTGCCCTTCTCTTTTTTTTAGACCCCTGTGATCAGTTACGATTTTTTTATCGGGGAACACGTCCGCCAGCTCTGCCAGGTAGAGGTTCATCATCTGGGTATTGACCCTGGGTAGGAAAAGGGAAAAGGCCTCTCCGGTAAAGGGAGCAACGCCTGAATAAACATAGAAATTTTGGTAACTCGGATTTACCGGAGCCAAAACCCGCTCCCCTTTCCGAGCCCAACCACGTCCCAAGCAAGGCTGCAACCCGAAGCGACTTTCGTCGAAAAAGAACACCATGGTATCAGGGCCAGAGAGAAAGTCTTTTAGTTCCTCATTGGTTTTTTTTTAAAGGATTCTTGGGCTTGCTTATCAGCCTTAGCATGTCGGGGCCGGGGCACCTTCTGCCGAAAGCCCAATTGCCGCACCAGTTCCCAGGTGGCAGTTTTACCCAAGGTGACACCGAACTCGGTCTCTATGGCCACAACCAGTTTGGGCAAGGTCCAAAAAATGGATTCTCCTTTACTGTTACGGCCTTCTTCCAGCCAACTGGCCACTTGTTGTCGTTGTTCGGCATCTAACTTGCGTGGCGGGTGGCCTTTGGCTGCATCAGCTAGACCAGCTACCCCTTGGGCCGAAAAACGCTTGATCCATCGCCATAAGGTAGTCCGATTGGTGCCAAACACCTCACTAACCAGACTGATGGGATACCGGGCACTACTGACAATGGCCTTCAGTCGCACGCAAATCTTGCAATCGGGTAGACCCCTTAAAGCCGCTGCGGCCTTTTCGGCCAATCTTGCATCAATCACCGCTTTCGGTCGAGCCATGGCTATCCCCCCTTAATTGATTTGATTTGGGGAGATTATTAAATATAATTTGTTGCATGTCAATACGAATTTGGTATTACCTGTGGCAGCAAGAAGGGCTTGACCCTCCTGGCGAAGTTCAAGCAGCAACACAGCAATACCGGGAGGAAATGGACGTCCTGGGAGACTTTTTAACCGATTGCTGCGTGGTGGACCCGAAGGCGAGCGTCAAAGTCGCGGATCTTTATAAGGCTTACACGAATTGGGCAGAGGAAAATGGCGACACAAAACACATGACGAAACGGAGCTTTGGAATGGCCCTTACAGAACGCGGGTTTGGGAAAAGCAGAGGCCACGCCAATGAACATTATCGAACAGGAATAGCATTAAAGGGTGACCTATGAATAGATCACCTAGGTCACCCTATTTTGACCTAATAGGTCACCCAATTAACATATTAATATAACACAAAAAAGATGTGTTTGGTGACCTATGGTGACCCTAATTCTAGATTCCTAGTTTAAAAATATAGCTTTCGCGAAAAGATGTAAAAACAGGGTCACCATAGGTCACCCTGTGCATGCGTAAAATGGCACCCAAAAAAAATCAACAAAAAACTCTCCCCCGTTGTGGACAAAATTGATATAAAAAAGAGGACTTATGCCATGAGCAAATCGACTACACCACCAACTCCCCCCAAATCTGTGGTTACTGCGTCCATTACGACCCCTGGCGACCGGCCTGGTCCTTGTGCCGGGCGCAAGACAACGAACCGGTTCTCAGCGACATGCTGTGTGAGTGCGGCCTGTTCCAGTAACGCATAGGCGACCCGCCCTTTAAATTTCGCGGCGAACGGGACTATTATGTCTGGTGGTTGGCAGAGCAGAAAGGCGGTCTGGGCATCTTAACGAGACAGCAAAAGGCATAGAAAAAACGGCCAAGCTTTCACCCTTGGCGGCTTTGACTATGATGGTACTTCCAATTTTTTCGGCATTCGCGCCCACTTGCCTTTACCGCCCCCAGCTTAAAAAACCTGTTGCCAAAACTGTGAAGCAAAGAGCAGCTTCAAGGGCGGTTGGACGGACGGCAGAAATCTAATGGCTCAGGTCGAGAAATAAACCCTGACATGACCTGGCGAGGCTTAATGAATAGTAAACCAAGGGGTGATGGGGGCAACGGTATGGCGAAGGTTAGCGATCAGCTGTTTGGTTTTCATAAAAATTAACATCTGGAACAGGTTATTTTACCGGTCACCAAAATTTATATAATGATCATTGGCGACTTTTAACAGCAAACTGGACCTCGATCAGGGCGCAATCTTGGGCAACTGAAAGGGAGAGAGATGATCGTCCATGTCGAGTTAAGAAAAAAACAGCAAAAGCCCAAGAAAGGACAACCCCGGGGACGGCCATTGAAGCCCGGCCAATCCGGCAATCCAAAAGGACGGCTCATAGGCAGTCTAAACAAATTAACCTTGGCGGTGCTGGCGGGCAGCCGGGCGGCAGTGCAGAAACTGGCGCAGCCGATAATGCTGGACAAAAGCCTGCCCTACGAATGCTGGGGCGATCGCTATGTGCAGTTTGGCCGGGAGTTTCGCAAAGATACCTTCACCTTAAAAGACCCAGATGGTGCAGTAATTCCACAGCCGGAGATGCTGGATATCCGCAAATTCCGGCAGCCCATCATCTGGAAAAACCGGGAGTATCTTATTCAAGATGGCTGGCTCTTCGACCGGCATACCTATATGGCGGTGAAAATCTGAACCAAGCAGTAGCTAATCAATGTTTCAACTTCTCTCCTAAGTACAATCACATCCCACTCCCGGTACCCTTGGCTGCCGGAATTATTTGACCGCGGAATCGGTTCTGAGATATATAAGATATTAAGAAGTCATATATATATCAAACCATTTCCCATGAGTATAAAAACGATCAAACGGGGTGATATACTCAAGACCCCTAAATTCAATGAACCGGTTCGGGTTGTCGGGGACCCCCGCCCCTCAGATGGCTTTGTCATGCTGGATTTATTGGGGCTCAGGACTAAGAGCTATCGAGAGGGGGTAATTTTTACCGACGCTGACCTTCAGCATCTCGAAATCGAGTCCACATCTGCAAGCTACCAAAGCGACCCCAAGCTCTTTAAGCTGGGCCTTGAGGCCTTACGTATCCGCCTGGCCTATGAATACGATCCCTTTTTTGGCCTGTCCATCTCCCGGGTAGACCCGCTCCCCCACCAGCTTGACGCGGTCTATAATCACCTCCTCAAGGCCTGGCGCTGCCGCTTCCTGCTGGCGGATGACGCCGGGGCTGGTAAGACTATCATGGCGGGCCTCTTGCTCAAAGAGTTGAAACTCAGAGGCTTAGTGGAGCGGATTCTTATTATCTGCCCGGCCAACCTCTCTTTTCAATGGCGCCGGGAATTGAGGGACCGCTTCGAAGAGGACTTCGAACTCATCACCGGCTACCGCCTGCGGGAAGCTTACGCCGTCAATGTTTGGAATCAACACCCTCAGATAATTACCTCCATGGACCTGGCCAAGCTGGACTACGTGCTTCCCAGCGTCAAACAGGCCGAAGATTGGGACCTAGTGATTGTCGACGAAGCGCACCGCTTGTCGGCCCGGGACTCGGAGCACAAAAGCGAGCGCTACCGCCTGGGCGAAATCATGCGGGAAAAAACCACGCATTTTCTTCTGCTCACCGGTACCCCTCATAAAGGCGACCCAGACAATTTCTGCCTTTTCTTACAGTTGTTGGACCAGGAAGCCTATGCCGATGTGCGCTCTATCCAGGAAGCCATGCAACGCCGAGAGGCCCCTTTCTATTTACGCCGCACCAAAGAGGCCATGCTCAGCTTCCCGGAACGCCAGTCCGACGGCACCTGGAAGGCCCAAAAAATCTTTACCAAGCGCATTCCCCACACTGTGGCCTTTAATCTAATCGGGGAAGAGCTGGACCTCTATAAAGCCGTCTCCGATTATGTCAAAACCCAGTCCCAGCGGGCTGCCGATCTAGGTGATGACCGCCGGGCCCGCGCCATCGGCTTTTTAATGGCCATGTATCAGCGCCGCATGGCCAGCTCCACCTTCGCCCTCAAAGAATCTCTCCGCCGCCGCCAGAAGAAGCTCAAAGACCAGCTGGATAAGGCCAGGGAACTGGGAGAGATTGAAATCCCTGACATCCCCCCCGAAGAAGAATGGGAGGAAATGGATGCCGCCGAACGCGAGGCCTTTGAGGAACGAGTGGAGCAGGTCAGCTTGGCCCGCCGCAAGCCGGAACTGGAAGCTGAGATTAAGGAAATCGAGGTCCTCATCGGCCTGGCCCAGAAAGTTGAGGACCGGGGTCAGGAAGTGAAACTGCGGACTCTCAAAGAGCAGCTTACCGAGCAAGGCATTTCCGCTGACCGCAATCTCCGGCTGCTTTTGTTTACCGAATACAAGGACACCCTGGACTACCTGGTGCGCAAGCTCCGAGAGTGGGGTCTGACCGTGGGCTTCATCCATGGTGGCATGAAACCTGGCAGCCGGAATGAACCTGGCACCCGCCTTAACGCCGAGCGTCAGTTCTGGGACCTGGCCACCCAGGTGCTGGTAGCCACCGAGGCCGCCGGGGAAGGTATCAACCTGCAATGCTGTAATGTGCTCTTCAATTACGACATCCCCTGGAATCCCAACCGCCTGGAACAGCGTATGGGCCGGATTCACCGTTACGGCCAGAAGCGTGACTGCTTGATATTTAACTTTTTTGCCCAAAACACCGTGGAAGGCCGGGTGCTCCAGAAGCTCTTGGACAAGCTCCAGGAAATCCGTGACGCCCTGGAAAGCGATGCGGTCTTCGACGTCGTTGGAGAGGTAGTGCCCGCCAATCAGGTGGAGCGCCTACTCCGAGACTTCTATGCTGGTCATAAGGGGGAACAAGACCTTTATGCCCAGTTGGAGATCATTGTCAACAAGGATGAATTCGAGCATATCTGCCATTCCGCCCTGGAGGGCCTGGCCAAGCGCACTCTGAATCTGCCCATGCTGGTGGAGCAGCGGGCCCTGGCTAAAGAGCGGCGTATCGTGCCGGAGACTATCTTTCGGTTTTTCAAGGAGGCCTCGGCCCAGCTGGAGTTGGAGGTGAAGCAGGAAAGCAAGGAGATGTCCCTGCGCCTGGGCCGCCTGCCCTTATCCCTCTACGACCTGGCCCGAGGTGACCACTGGCGCTTGCCGCCACTGGCCAAAAGCTATGCCCGCATTACTTTCGACCGGGGTATCAGCGAGGCCGACCCTCGCTTTGAATGGGTGACCCCCGGCCATCCCCTGTTTGAGGTGGTCCGCCGCAAAATTGAGGAAGAGGCCTTGCCCCACCTACGCCAGGGAGCCCTGTTTTACGAGTTGGACCGGCAAGAGCCTTCCTTGCTGGAACTATTCGCCGCCGCAGTGGCGGATGGCACCGGCAAGACCCACCATCAGCGCCTGTTCGTGGTGGAAACCGACCTGAGCGGAGCCAAGCGCCTGCGGGAACCCTCCTACCTCCTGGGTCTCATTTCACCGGCATCACCTCCAGGGGAACTCCCGGAGACCCTGGTTGACGCCGGTGGCTCCCAGGGCTTTCTGTTTGAGCAGGCCCTCAAAGGTTTTCTGAATGAAGTGGCCGAGGAGCGCCAGCACGACCTGGACCTGGTGGAAAACCATGTGCGCCTCTGTTTTGAGGAGTTAATCCAGAAGCGCAATGACATCCTCAGCCGGCATCTCGTGGCCAAGGACCAGGGTGACCCCGCCTCCGAAGGGTTAATCAATATTGAGTCTGAGAAGCTCATGGCCTTGATACGGCGACGGGACCAGCGCCTCCAGGAAATCACCCAACAGCGGGCCTTGTCCCTGCAAGGTGTGGAGCGCTTGGGAATAGGTTTGGTCCTGCCCCACCCCGAGCAGGACCAGCCCGAGGTATCCCACATGGTTCCTGACCCGGAAACCGAGGCCATCGCCATGGCCGCGGTCATGGCCCACGAGGAGTCCCGGGGCTGTAAGGTGGAGGATGTGCACCACTTGAACTGGGGTTACGATGTCCGAAGCCTCCACCCCGACACCGGGGAATTGCGCCTCATTGAGGTGAAAGGCCTCAAAGGGGCCACCGGGAGCATCTGCCTGACCCCCAACGAGAAGCGGGTAGCGGAGGACCGGCCGGACATTTACTGGCTTTATATCGTCACCAATTGCCAAGCCTCCCCCACCCTCCAGGAACCCATCCCGGACCCGGCCCGGTTGGAATGGCATGAGGTGCGGAAGGTGGACCACTACCGCCTGAGTGTGGACACCCTGACGGGAGCCCTGAAATTGTTTGAAGAACATTCTCTTTACACCAAGACATGAACACAAAGGTTCTGAGACAGCTTATTGATGGCGGCGAAACCCTCAGGGTGGAGTTCAAAGGGGAAAATAACCGTTCATTGTCTGATGCTGAACTTTTGGAAGCTGTGGTTTGCCTTGCCAATCGACCAGGCAACGAAAGCGGTTGGCTCTTGGTAGGGGTTGAAGATGACGGAAAGGTTACCGGTGCCAAAGCCCGCCCGCGCAGCAATGTTTTAGAACCACAAAAGATACAAGCTCTGATTGCCAACCGCACCCGTCCCTCCATTACCTGTGACGTGGAAGTAGTCGATTACTACAAAAAACCTGTTCTGGTCATCAAGGTGCCTACCTCATCTGTTCCAGTAGGTACGGCAGACGGCAAGTATTTACGGAGGATTATAGGGGGGCAGGGTAGACCTGAATGTGTACCCTTCCATTTTTCAGAGATGGTTGCCCGGCAAGCCGATGTGGGAATGCGGGATTATACTTCCTTACCTATTCCCGAAGCGGGCGGTGATGTCCTCGACCCTTTAGAATTCGAACGTTTGAGAAGAATGATTAGGGAAAGTCGAGGCCAGGGAGACTCAACTCTTCTTGAACTTCCTGATTTGGAACTCGCCAAGGCCTTGGGGGCAGTGGAAGCTAACCATCAGCTTGTTGCAGTCCGTGTTTTAGGCCTTTTGCTTTTTGGAAAAGTGGACGCTCTTAGGCACTTTCTTCCTACGCACGAAGTGGCATTTCAAGTCCTTTCGGGCCTGGAAGTAGAGGTTAATGAATTCTTCCAGTGGCCCCTTTTCCGTCTCATGGAGGAAATTGCCAGCCGCTTCCGGGCTCGCCATCGGGAAACGGAGCTCATGGTGGGATTTTTGCGCATAGGAATTCCTGATTACCCGGAAAGAGCTTTCCGCGAAGGCTTGGCCAATGCCCTTATCCATCGGGACTATACCCGTATGGGAGCAGTCCATATCCAATGGCATGAGGACCGTATCGAAATCTCAAATCCAGGCGGTTTCCCTGAAGGCGTGCGCCTTGACAATTTGTTAGTCACCCCGCCCAGGCCCCGTAATTCCCTCCTGGCCGACGCCTTTCGACGTGCTGGCGTAGTGGAACGCACCGGTCGCGGCATTGACACCATCTTCTTTGAACAACTGCGCAATGGGCGGCCACCTCCTTCCTATGAGCGCAGCACCGACACCGATGTAGTTTTGGTTCTCCCTGGTGGCCAGGCTAATCTGAACTTCGTCGGTTTGGTGGCGGAGTTGCATCAGCAGGGGCATCCTTTGAAGCTGGATGACCTTCTGGTGCTGAATCGGCTTTTTCTGGACCGTCGTTTGACTATCGCCGAAGTGACCCACACCATTCAAAAAGGCGAGGTGGAGGCCAGAGGGGTCCTGGAACGGTTAGTGGAAATGGGTCTGGTGGAAGGACGGGGAGAGGCAAGAGGCAGGGTCTATCACCTCTCAGCGGCGACCTACCGCCGTTTGGGAGAAAAGTCCGCCTACGTCCGCACCCGGGGTTTCGAGCCTCTTCAACAGGAGCAGATGATTCTCCAGTATATTGAAAAACACGGACGCATCACCCGGCGGGAAGTCGCGGAATTGTGCCGCCTGTCCCCCGACCAGGCCAAACACCTGCTCAAAAGACTTGTAAGAACAACGAGATTAATCAAACACGGCAAGTTTAAAGGGGCTTGGTATGAGCTTGCCCCATAAATACGGGCATGCCCGTATTTTCGGGCATAAGCCTATAAACCTGAGCGCGCTCATAAGTTATCCAAATATCACTCATAAAAATGGGCGCAGCCATGGAGCTTATGGATATTGTCCATAAATATGGCCAAATTATGGATAGTGCGTTACTACTCCTAAATATGGGCGCGCTCAAAAATCGGTTCTCAATGCCATGATTCCCCGGGAGTGCAAGCGCTTAATTGAAGTGGATTTTCCCCTGGCTAAGGTGAGTTACTATGCGGCGCGGGAGAAGTCCATCCGCCATGGCCACCCCTCCACCCTGCACCTGTGGTGGGCCAGGCGGCCCCTGGCCTCCTGCCGGGCCGTGCTTTTGGGACTGCTTCTGCCGGACCCGGAAGACCCTTTGTGTCCGCCTGAGTTTATCACCAAAGCTTATGAATTGCTGAGCCAAGTGCCGGGCGATTCCAAGGATTTCAGCCAAGGGCTGCGGAAGGCCCTGCTCAACTTTATCGGCAAGTTTGCCGACTGGGACCTCTCCGGGAATGAGCTGTGGTTGAACACAGCCCGTGGCTTGGTGAAAGCGGCCCATCCCGAGGAGACGCCGTTGGTGGTGGACCCCTTTGCCGGGGGCGGCTCCATTCCCTTGGAAGCCCTGCGCCTGGGGTGCGAGGCCTTTGCCAGCGACCTCAATCCGGTGGCCTGCCTCATCCTCAAGGTGCTGCTGGAGGACATCCCCCGGTATGGGGCGAAGCTGGCTCAGGAATTGCGGGAAGTAGGGGCCGGGATAAAGGCAGAAGCGGAAAAGGAACTGGCGGAGTTCTATCCCAAAGACCCGGATGGCGCCCAGCCCATCGCCTACCTCTGGGCCCGGACGGTGCGCTGCGAGGCGCCCCACTGTGGGGCCGAGATTCCCCTGATGCGCAGTTTCTGGCTGTGCAAGAAGGCGGGCAAAAAGGTGGCCCTGCGCCCCGTCGTGGAGCGCCCGAGAGGCCTGCCGCCCCAGGTAAAATTTGAGATTTTCACCCCGAAGCAGGACCGGGAGGTGTCAGCCGGAACTGTGTCTCGTGCCAAGGCCCGGTGTCTGGCCTGCGGCATGGTGCTGCCCCCGGAGCGGGTGCGGGCTCAATTGGCGGAGCAGCGGGGCGGAGCTGACGTCATTTTTGATCAGAAGGGCAAACGCAAAGGCGGTGCCAGGCTGCTGGCGGTGGTCACCGTAAAGCCAGGTAAAAAGGGGCGGTTTTATCGCCTGCCCACCGATGGGGATTATAAAGCGGTCTGGAAGGCCCAACAATTCCTGCCCCGGCTGGCGGCCCAGCCCTTGCCCGGCGGTCTCTCCCAAATCCCGAATGAACCACTGCCACCCATTGGTACCCTGGGTTTCCGGGTGCAGCGATACGGCATGCTCCAATGGGGGGATTTGTTTACAGGAAGGCAAAAAGTGGCTTTATTGACTTTGGCTGATAACTTTAAACGAGCAACTAACGGTTTTGATAAGGAGGTTCAGGAGGTAACGAGTATCATTATCAGCCGCTGTACATCATTTTGGAGCAGTTTGAATATGTGGGTCGCCACTGGAGAATTCGTTGCAAATGTTTTCGGTCGACAAGCATTACCCATTGTATGGGATTTCTGTGAGGTTATGCCGACTACCTCAGAATCAGGAGGATTTGATAATGCCATTGAATGGGTTAGTCTTGTTACTGAGGCTTTAAATGATATTAAAAAAATCGGACAAATACAAGTGTCAGATGCATGCAAGTCACCTTTACCTGATGCCAGTTCGACCTTATGGTTTACTGACCCACCATATTATGATGCTGTTCCTTATGCTGACCTATCTGATTTCTTCTTGGTCTGGATGAAAAGAACTTTACCTGGTCATAAAATCCTAAGAGACCCTTATGACACTAACAATCCATTAACACCAAAAATATTTGAAATCGTTCAGGATGAAACAAAAAATTTTAATGGCCGTCCGAAAGATAGACATTTTTTTGAAGTTAGAATGGCACTCGCTTTTGCGGAAGGTCGCCGTGGGCTTAGGGATGATGGCATTGGCAGCGTTGTCTTTGCCCACAAAACGACCGAGGGTTGGGAGGCCCTGCTGACTGGGATGCTTCATGCCGGATGGGTGATTACTGCTTCTTGGCCAATTCATACAGAAAGGCCTGGACGCTTAAGGGCACAAGAATCCGCGGCCCTGGCCACCAGCATCCACCTGGTCTGCCGCCCCCGGCCCTCAAAAGCGGGGATAGGCGACTGGGTCGAGGTCAAGGCCGAGATGGAAGATAAGGTGCGGGCTTGGATGCAGCGCCTACAAGATGAGGGCATCCGGGGGGCGGACGCCCTGTTCGCCTGCATCGGCCCGGCCATGGAGGTCTACAGCCGCTTTGACCAGGTGGAAACCCCGGCCGGGCACCCGGTGCCCCTGGGCGGCGCCCCGGAGGCCGCCAACCCTCACGAACGGGGATTTTTGGCCTATGTCTTCGAGGCGGTGTCCAAGGAGGCCCTGCGCCAGGTGCTGGGGGAGGCCGACACCGAGGGTTTTGAGGAGGACGCCCGCTTGACTGCCCTTTTTCTGTGGACCTTGCAGGTGACCCGCTTGAATAGCAACCATAAGAAAGAAGAGCCGGAGGAATCAACCGAAGGCGAGGAACCGGAAGAGGAAGAGGCCAGGCCCGTAAAGGCCAAGGGCGGGATGGCCCTGCCTTTCGACACCTTTATCCGCATCACCCGGCCCCTGGGCATCCACTACCCGGAGTGGAAGGGGAAAATCATTGACATCGAGAAGGGCGTGGTGCGGCTCTTGCCGGTTTTGGAGCGCCAGGAGGCCCTGTTCGGCCAAGACCTGGCGGTAAGTTTAGTAGAATTTAAAAGCGGCCCCCGCCAGCGGCAGCTCTTCCCGGAAGCGGCTCCGGTGATTCCCGACCAGCGCCGGAGGCACGGCAAGGCCCTGGAGAAACTCACCACCCTGGACCGGGTGCACCAGGCCATGCTGCTCTATGCCGCGGGCCAGACCGTCACCCTGAAGGGTCTCTTGGAAGAGGAAAGCCGCAAAGGCAAACGCTTTGAGCGCCTGGCCTTTTCGCTCATGGCCCTCTACCCGGAGAAAACCCCGGAGCGCAAATGGCTGGAGGGCCTGCAGGCGATGATGAGAACGAGGTGAGCGAGGAGCCTCTTGCAAAAATCTTTGGTGGCACAGGTTTCCAACCTGTGCAGGCACTGACCACAGCCTGGGGCTTAAAGAAGCCGGGTATTTTGCAAGAAGGCCTGATGAGCCCAGAAATCATTTCGAGGAATCTGAAATGCCCCATAATTCATACACAGAAAAGAGGAATGAGCTAAGCAATGGCAAAACTGGGTAGCAAAAAACGCCCGGCGGTGGTTAGGGTGCAGACTATGGAAAAGGCCCAGGAGATTTTAGACCTATGCAATGAACATGGCTGGCAGGTCGTCGTGGGATTAGAAGAAGATAAGCCGGAGGACATCTCAGATGTGGAACGGCTTCTTAACCTTGAAATTAAGGCTCCTTCCCCGAGGATTACTTTAGATTTGCCTTCCAAAATAGGACGAAACGCTCCCTGTCCGTGCGGTAGTGGTTTAAAATACAAAAAATGCTGCGGCAAAGATGATATTAAGTAAGGAACTAACCATAAGGAACCACTATGGAACCCTGGTATAAGGTAACCCAGCCCCGGAAGGAACTGCGGGAAGGCCGGTCCCTGGACCCCAGCGAATTTGCCGTGCACCTGGAGCAGATTGTCAGCGGCACGGCCCCAGAGGATTACCGGGACCCGGACAAGTTTTGCGCCCGTACCTTTTTCGGCCAGGCCCTGACCGACTACTGTCGCATGGTGCTGCGCCGCCTGGTCGGGGAGACGGCCAATACCGCGCCGGTGCTCTCCCTGCTCACCCAGTTCGGCGGCGGCAAGACCCACACCCTGGCCACCTTGTATCATCTGGTGACCACCGGTCCCCAGGCCCGGAGCTTTGAGGGGGTGGAGAAGCTGCTACAAGACATCGGCTTGCCCGAGGTTCCTAAAGGGAAGGTAGCGGTGTTTGTGGGGAATTCCTGGCATGGCAAAGCCGGGCGGGAAACTCCCTGGCTGGACCTCGCCGGGCAACTGGCCGGGGAGGCCGGATGCCAGGTCCTGGGGGAGGAGGCCCGGCTGCGGGCCCCTTCTACCCCGCAAATCCAGAGAGTTTTCCAATTGGCAGCCGGGCCGGTGCTGCTGTTATTCGACGAGGTGCTGAACTACATTGAGCGCTACCCGGACCAGGCCGGGCAGTTTTATGCCTTTTTACAAAACCTTACCGGGGCGCTGACCGCCTCCGAGCGAGCCGTCGGGTTGTTGAGCCTCCCCATCTCCACTGTGGTGGAGATGCCGCCGTCCATGAGTGAGTGGCAGACCCGAATAACCAAGCTGGTAGGTCGGGAAGGGAAGCCGCTGCTGGCCACCGAAACCCAAGAGATCGCCGAAATCATCAAGCGTCGGCTCTTTGACAACCCGGGGCGCAAAAGCATGCAGCAAGCGGTGGCCCGCCAATATGCCCGTTGGGTCTCCTCCCGGCGGGACCGCTTGCCAGCGGAGTTTGCCAACTTCCCGGAAGAGGACCTCAAGAAGCAGTTTGAGGTCTGCTATCCCTTTCATCCCAGCACGCTGACCGTCTTCCAACGGAAGTGGCAGACCCTCCCCACCTTCCAACAGACCCGCGGCACGCTGGTGATGTTGGGCCTGTGGATAGCCCAGGCCTTTCGCACGGGGTACCAGTCCGCCTTTCGGGAGCCCCTCATCACGCTGGGGAGTGCGCCCCTGGAGGACCGGGAATTCCGCTCCAAGATTCTAGAGCAACTCAACGAGGGGCGTCTGGAGGCTGCCATTATTTATGATATTGCCGGGGAAAACGCTTTTGCCCTGGCTCTGGACAAAGAACTGGCCAATAGCCCGGGGAAAGGGCTTTTCCACCAGCGGGTGGCCACGGCGCTCTTCTTTGAGTCCTGCGGGGGGATGGCCTCGGACAAGGCGGCGACCCTGGCCGACCTGCGCTTCGCCCTGGGGGACATGGACACCGAGACCACCGCCATTGACGCCGCAGTGCACGCCCTTTATGCCCGCTGCTACTACTTGCGGCAAGTAGGGGAGTTGGGCTGGCGCTTTGGCTACAAACCGAACCTGCGCAAGTTTCACTCGGACCGCAAGGCCTCCATTAACCCCGAGCAGGTGGAGAAACAGGTCAGGGCGGTGGTCCAGCAGCTCTTCCGTAACAAGGCCGAGATTAATCTCAGCTTTTTTCCCAAGCACTCCAACGACATTGCCGACCGGCCCCAGCTCACCCTGGTGGTTTTGGACCCGGACCGGGAACTTGACGAGGCCTTGCTGGCGGAGCTTAACGCATGGACGCAGAATTGCGGACAGACGCCGCGGCAATACCCGGGCGGCGTCTTCTGGTTGGCACCAGCCTCAGGCTATGGCCTCCAGGAAGCGGTGAAAGAATGGCTGGCCTGGGGCAGCATCAAAAAGGACATGGACAGCGGCCTCCTGGGTGAGTTGGAGAAGGAAGACGAGCGCATGGTGCCCTCGGAGTTGCGCAAGGCCGAGGATAGGGTGGAGGAACAGGTCTGGAGCACCTACCAGCATCTTTACTTGTGGAACGGCAAGGAGGAAGCCCTCAAGAAAATAGACGTGCGGCACATGCACAAAAGCGAAGCCCGGAGCTTGAGCGGGGCAATACTGGCCCGGCTGCGGCACGCCGGCGAATTAAACCAGGAAGTGGCGGCCGCGTATGTGGAGCGCAACTGGCCGGATGCTTTTAAAGAAAAAGGCGCCTGGCCCCTGGCCAGTCTGCTGGCTACTTTCTTCCAGGGCAGACTGACCCGCCTGGAAAAAGCCGACCAGAGCCTGAAGCAGATGATCGTCCGGGCCGTCAGACAAGGTATCTTTGGACTGGGTTCCAGCAAAGACGAAACAAGAATGCAGCGGGTCTGGTTTAAGGAAGAAGTCGACCCGGTGGAGATAATGTTTGATTATGAGACTTACCTCCTGCTTCCCGCTCGGGCCGAGGCGGAGAAGGCCGGTGAAACGTTCATTGGGCCGATTCCTCCTGGTCCGCAGCCACCAGGACCAATGCCACCTATTCCTCCAGAGCCAACCCCTTCGCCGCCGGTTCCCCCCGTGAAGAAAGAGGCCGTTATTCTATCCTGGCAGGGCACCATACCTAAAGAAAAGTGGAACCTTTTCAGTCTTCGGGTCTTGACCAGATTGAGCAGTGCTGAAGACCTCAGAATCGAGATAACTATTGAGGCGAAAGTTCCTGACCCTGCAGTAAAACAACAGCTCAACATGGCTCTCCAGGATTTGGAGTTGGAAGGGGGGTTTAGTGGAACACCTTCGAAAACCTGATTTGCAACATCTAACCCAAAAAGATGATGTAAATTGGTAAGATTTTTGCCGTCACCGGCTCAACTTTAGTGGGAGATTATAGTTTTATAATTTTTGTTACTCTCTTATGTTCGGTTTTTTATTAAAATATTAACCATGAGAATGGTCCGGCCAACCAAATAGGGGTAGGAAAATGAGTAATGGGTCTGCTAACCTGAAAAATCCGGCAGAGAATCTCGAGGATGCGCATGGCAGATTAACTTTAGAGCCCTTAGCTCCGGGCGACCCGCGGTATTTAGATTGCGCCCCGGTGCGCGGGATTAATGTGGTGCAAAGACTGGAAACCGCCCTGCGCTTACACAAAGAAAAGAAATTTTTACATCAACTTTTCACTGGCTACCGAGGAGATGGCAAAACCACAGAATTAAAACGATTTATCGGCAACATTGAAAAAGATTACCTGCCCCTGTATTTCAATACAGAATCATAATTTGACCTGCTTGACTTTACTTTCCCGGATTTTCTGTTAGGCATCGCCACGGTTGTGTTCCACCGGATGAAAGAGGAAAAGTTACATATTCCAGAAGAACTGCTGGAAAAGGTGGCGGACTGGTTTGCCACCATTGTCGTAACCGTGGAACGCACAACAGAAGCCGACCTTAAACTTCAGGGTGGAGTAGGTATCCCCAACTGGTTCAGCTTGCTGACCGGCAAGCTGGTAAGCACTATAAAGGCCGGGGGGCAGAGACGGAAAGAAATACGTAAGGAACTCAATTTAAAATTAGCCCACCTCAGCGATCACGTGGACAACCTGTTAGCTGCGGCCATGAAGGCCAGTGAAGCACAGGACCATCGCCAGCTCGTCCTTATTTTTGACAATTTAGATCGCTTGCAGCCTGATCTGGCTTTTACCCTGTTTTACACCAGTGGCCAAAAACTATGCGAATTGAGCTGCCATTTTGTCTATGTGGTCCCTTTAGCCTTGCTTTATGAGCCTAAAGCTCCCCAAATGCCCTTTCCCGATAACCCCATAATCATGAAAATGATTCCGGTGAGAGACCGGCAGGGCAAACCGGATAAGGACAACTTGGCCCATTTGAGAAAACTTCTGGAGCTCCGTCTGATCCCGGAAAAAGTTATGACCGACCCGGAAAAGACCATGGAAAATTTCATTTTGGCCAGTGGCGGGCACTTGCGGGATTTGGTGAGACTCTTACGCCAGGCCTGTGCCGACGGACTGGGCGAACCCGAAGAGAAAATTACTCCCAAGGTGGCTCAACGAGCAATTAACGAGCTCTGCGAGACTTATCAAAAGCCATAGAGTATGAAGATTATCAACATCTCATTGAAACCTACAAATGCAAAGATGTGAGAAGCAGCGAAGTTACGCGGCGTCTCATTTTTGACAACCTCATACTCGTTTATGATGACAATGGCAAAGACTGGTACGATGTTCACCCCGTCCTGTCTAATGGGACCAAATTCCAGGAGAGGCTGAAGTCATACGATAAAGGTTGAAATACGTGAAGGAATACGCGCCATCTGCTGAAGAGTCCTTAAAGCGGATTATGACCAGAATCGAGTTAGGGGTCAAACACCAGGAATTTGCCCTAGAATTCCTGGCCTGCAGTTTGCCGGCGCCATTCATTGCCACCCTCGCCCAGCAATGCCAAAAAGCAGGCATAACCTTGCACAATATCGACCTGACCCGCCAGGTAGTGGATGATCTGCATCAAAAGGCATCCGAATCTTTGCCGACACCCCTACCCGACAAATTTGCCCTCATAGTTACCGGACTGGAAACCTCTATCTTTATGGACAGCAATGAAGAGCGTCCTGCGGTTTTCCAAAGAATAAACCTGGCCCGAGAACAATACAAATCATTCAATTATCCCTTCATAATCTGCCTGTCTGGGGCTATATTGCAAAAATTGCAGAAAGTGGCTCCTGATTTCTGGTCCTGGCGCAGCGCCGAGCCTTTGCAGTTAATACCCACCAAGACTTTTGTAAAAGAAGAAATTAACCAGGCCTTATCGGCAGTGGAGATCGCAGGCTGGGATGATGCGGTGCACCGGATCAGCCTGCTCGAACGGTTGCTGGAGGCTTACGAAGAAACTGGCGAACCAACCAGCTCTCAACCGGACCCTTTAGTGAAGTTAGAGATCTGGTCCCAACTGGGTGATGTCTATAAACTCACCGGGAAATATGCCAAAGCTCGACGCGCTTACGAAAGGGCTCTTAAGATCGCCGAGAGGTTAGATCAGCCAGAGCTACGGGCCAAACTTCTCAACAAACTGGGCATCGTCTTGCGGGACCTGGAGGAAAACCCGCAAATATCGCTAAATTATTTTCAAGAATACTTAAAACATGCACAAGAGAAGGGGGATCCAAGCGGTCAAGGGGCAGCCTTAAATAACCTGGGTCTCATTTACCTGGATATGGGTGACCTGGAAGCAGCCGAGAGCTTATTGCAACAGGCGCTGGATATCAACCAGGCGACCGGGGATGCGGCTGCTATCTCCAATACCTGACCAATTTGGGCCTGGTGTACCGGCGTCAGGGCAACATAGATCTGGCCATCGCCAGCCATAAACAGGCCATCGAAGCAAGTCCAACCACTGATGGCAAGGTTAACTATCAGAAGGATTTGCTCTACCTGGGCAAGGCCTATGAGGAGAAGTGGAGCTTGGGAATGGCTGTTTATTGTTACCTGGCAGCCCAAAGATTCAGCCAACAATCCCAGGATTGGCTACACGAAAAAGACAGCCTGATGCACCTGGCCGAAGTCGCTAGATTCCATACCACATCAATCGAACCAGAAGATCTGGACGTCGCAGAGTTACAAAAATTACTCAGAAAATTAGGATTGTATGAAGGACATATCGACGGTTACTTGGGACCAATGACTCAGGCTGCCTTAAGAGATCTGTGTCCGAAAGAGATAATCAACGGGAGTAGAGATGGCTGAGAAGCGTAAAAAAAATGCTGACCCTTGACCCCATTAGCTTTTACCAAAAAGCGCTTGATATTGCCAGGAGGATAAAAAACCCCGAGGATGAGTACCAAATCATGGCCGATTTAGGCGAGACACATGAAGACGTCAGCAAGGCCATCGAATACTATGAAGAGGCCTTTAAGATTGCCGATGAAATCTTGGAAGACCCTGAGAAAAGATTAGCCTGTTGGACGGCACTCATCAAGTTGCACGGCCGAGGTGAAAGGGACGCGGTCGAGAAACATAAGAACGAAGCACGCAGAGAATTGATTAAAACCGGAAAGCTGGCGGTACAGAAACTGAACGCCTGGCTGCTGGACGAAAAGAATCAGATACCGGCCATCTTAATCAAAGACAATTATTATCGATTATGCTTGAACCTAGGCAACATTCCAGCAGCATACCTGGCTTCCCCCAGCGTTAGTGAAAAATCGGCGTCGGATAACTTTATTTTTAATCTATCAGACCAGAGACCCGGCATATGTAAGCCGGAAAAGCAAGGAGTGTGCTTAGATTCGGAACCCCGACTAACGGAAGGTCCACCAGGCCCTCCCAGGGAAGTGGTTGGTGTTATTGGGCCCGTAACTTTAGGCACCGCCATTGCAGAGGGAACGGAAAAGATTGTTGAACCAGGATTGACCCCTGGGACGTCAGTGCCGCAGACACCAAAAGGGGTAGAGGTTTATTTCGAACCTACTCCAGACAAGAGCGCAGCAATACCTCAACAGGAGCAGTTGGAGGGAATAGAGGTCAGGGTTGCAATAGCAGGACTGGGCTTTGCCTGCGAGCACACCCCAGGGATACTACAGGCTTCCCGGCAACGTGAATCAGATATACTTATCTTTTACGTAATTCCTAAAGAACTGGGGAAAAATAGGCTGGATATTAGCTGCGAAGCAAATGGCATCCCCTATTCCCTCTTGATCAGCTATGAGGTAGAGCTACCCAAGCCAGGGGCAAGCTCAAAAGAAGAATTGCCGAAGACAATTGATATATTAATCGGCTACGCAAATGAGGACTGGGAGCGAGTGCGTCCTTTGGTAGTTGCGCTCACCAGTGAGGGTTGGTCTGTCTCATGTTTCAAGATCATGGGGCAAAACGTCTTTGACTGGTTTAAAGATCTTAATGTTGCCCGTTCTATCTTGGTCGTCTGGTCCAAGAATTCCCTAAAGAGCAAAATGGTAAGGAAAGAGACGGAAAAATGGCTCCGAATGAAATTACCTATTTTTCCGGTTTTGTTGGATGCGGTGAGGCTACCCTCGGAATTCTGGGATATCCAGGCCGTAGATTTTTCTAATTGGGACGGTTCCTCGAACTCCCCCGTGTTTCAAAATCTAGTTCGAGCCATAGAAAGTATTCTTGGGCAACCTGCGATGCTTGAGCCGATTAAGGGTAATACCAAATTCGTATTGACATGCAACAAATTATACCTAAAAATTGCATTGACTTTCAGTAAAACCGTGACAATTAGCTGTTTTTACGATATAATTTGTCTCTAACAGATCAAGTTGGAGGCACTTTTCAGGTGAAACTGTTTCGAGTCGAATTTAG
>JAQVHY010000061.1 GCA_028695935.1 Desulfobacca sp. | reverse complement strand
GCTCAAATTGATCACATTTCAGCCCAGCTAGGACCTTCATCGGTAGATTTCCAGGCTATTTTACTTTCATTGAACTACGTTAAGCTCAACTCGTTCTCTTTGACAAATTGAATCGCTCAATTTAGGGTTTAATCAAATTGTTATATCAGCATAACCATGGCCCTGGTGCCGTATTACTCAAAGCATAAAAGTATTTTTATAGTATTATCTCAGTTTAGGGGTTCTGAAAGTTAAGTATCGTATTAACAGAACAACGAAAATCGCAAACGGTATTATTTTATGATAACCTACGAGGCGGTAACGAAAGTTTTTGGGGTGGGGCCAGCCTCAGTTATTGCCGTTGATAATGTCAGCTTTACCATTGAGCAGGGGAAGGTGGTAATCTTCCTGGGGCCTTCCGGATGTGGCAAGACTACGCTCCTGCGACTGACCAACCGGCTGGATTCTCTGAGTCGTGGTAACATATATATTAATTCTCAAAATATTCTGGACTTAAATCCGGTAAAACTCCGACAGAGCATGGGCTATGTTATTCAGGAGGTCGGCCTGTTTCCCAATAAGACCATTTTTGACAATATTGCCGTGGTCCCCAAGTTATTAAAGTGGGATAAGGAGAAAATCCGCAAGCGGGTAGACGAACTTATGCATCTTACCCGGTTAGCTCCCGACCTGTACCGACACCGCTATCCCGCTGAACTATCCGGCGGTCAGCAGCAGCGGGTCGGAGTGGCCCGGGCGCTGGCTGCGGATCCCGAAATCTTGCTGATGGACGAGCCTTTTGGGGCCATCGATCCCATCAATCGGGAACAGATTCAGAATGAATTTTTAAACCTCCAGGCCAAGATGGAAAAGACTATCGCCTTTGTTTCACACGATATTCACGAAGCCCTTAAGATGGGGGATAAAATCGCCCTCTTTAATCAGGGCCGGCTGATTCAATACGACACTCCGGAAGTCATCCTGACCCGTCCCAAAAGTAAGTTTGTGGCCAATTTCGTCGGCGCTGATCGGGCCTTAAAAGTCCTGGGCCTGTTACATGTTAGAGACATCATGAACCGCTCCCCCAGCAATATCGTCGACGCGGCCCAGACCGCCCCGGAGGTTCTAAAATTGCTGGAGGAAAAACATCTGCGCTATGCCATTGTGGTAGCCCAAGGCAAACCCCTCGGTTATGTAACCTCCCAGGACCTCAAGTACGAACAGGGCCCCTGCCAGGAAGTGGCGCGGCCCTACCCGCTATGCTTAGAAGATGGCACATCAGTCCGTGAAGCCCTGTCTCATATGCTGATGCATGATCTAACCACTTTTTGTGTGATAAATGACCAGGGAGATTTGGTCGGCACCGTGACCTATAAAAGCATCCAGAAATCCCTTAAAGATTCTTATGCGGATGACGCCGAAGAACAATAACCAGGACAGCCGTTGAGCACTTTTGACTTTATTATCAACAACCACCGGCAGGTTATCTATCTGATCGGGGAGCATGTCGGGATCGTCAGCCTGGCCCTGGCCCTGGCCACTTTAATTGGGGTGCCGCTGGGGATGGTGATTACTCGGCATCAAGCCCTGGCCGCCAGGGTGATCAATGCCGCCAACGTTTTGATGACCATTCCTTCCATTGCCCTGTTCGGCCTCATGCTTCCGGTGCTGTCTCTGGTGGGGCATGGTTTGGGTAAAGTTCCGGCGGTAACCGCGCTGGTGCTTTACAGCCAACTTCCCATTATCCGCAATACCTATACGGCCATTCAAAACGTCCCGCCCGCCGTGGTCGATGCGGGCAAGGGGATGGGCATGAGTCGCTGGAAGTTGCTTCGAGAAGTGCAGATACCGATATCTATTCCGGTGATTCTGGCCGGACTGCGGACCGCCGCGGTGATGAGCATCGGGATTGCCGCCATCGCCGCCTATATCGGCGCCGGGGGCCTGGGGGTTTTGATTCAGCAAGGCATTGATCGGGTCCACCGGGAAATGATCCTTAGCGGTGCCCTCCTGGTGTCCGTCCTGGCTTTGGTGGTGGACGCGGGGATGGCCTTGATCGAAACATTGATTACCCCGAGAGGGATTAAAATTCAGCAAGCGCGGTCGAAATGATCAGAATTTTATCCGAGATCTATAAATTTTCCCTGATCATGGTTATTTTTGGGGCCGGAGTCGCGGCCCAAAAAAGCGGCCTGATCGACTACTTTTCTGACCCCTATGAATATCCGATCGTTATAAAACTTCTCGGGCAACACCTTTATCTGGTGGGCTGTAGTATGGCGGTGGCTACCGCGACCGGCCTCAGCGCGGGGATACTGTTAACCCGACCGCGGTTCAAGAAATATGCCGGGGCGGGTATGTATATAGTTAGTCTGGGCCAGACGGTCCCCTCCCTGGCGGTCATCGCCCTGGCCATGAGTTTTTTGGGGATTGGCGCCAAATCGGCGATTTTGGCCCTGAGCCTTTATTCCATATTACCGATCGCCCGCAATACTCTGGCGGGAATCGTTGCCGTTCCTCCCGCCCTGATTGACGCGGGCCGGGGTATGGGAATGCCCCCTGGGCGCCTATTGCTGGAGGTGGAACTGCCTAATGCCATGAAAGTTATCATCACCGGGTTCCGGGTGGCCCTGATCATCAATATCGGCACGGCCGCCTTAGCCTTTCTGATCGGGGCCGGTGGTTTAGGCGACTTGATCTTCTCAGGCATCAGTCTCATGCAGACCGATAAGTTGCTGGCCGGCGCTATCCCGGTAACCCTGATGGCCTTAATCGGTGATTTTCTCTGTGACCTTTTGGGGCTGTGGCTGATTCCTCGGGGACTGCGGCTTGAAAAACAGTGAAAGGGAAAGCCTCTATGCCATATTTACTAAAAACATATTTTTGCCTTTATTTCAGCCTGTGGCTTCTAGTTTTTTCGGGTAACGGTTGGGCTGCCGATAAGAGGCTGATTATCGGCGGGAAAAATTTTACCGAACAATATATCTTAGCGGAGATCGCCAAGATCTTGTTACAGCAACATGGTTTTGACATATCCTTGAAAACCGGGGTGGGATCCACCCTGTTACGCCGGTCCCTGGTGAGCGGCCAGGTTGACCTGTATTTTGAATATACCGGGACGGCCTATACGGTTTACCTCAAACAGAAAGACCGGGCCATCATGGCGGACGCGGAAAAGGTGTTCAATTATGTGCAACAGGCCGACGCCAAACGAGGTTTGGTGTGGCTTTTTCCCCTTGAATGCAACACCACCTATACGTTAATGATGCAAGCAGCTCATGCCCAGAATCTGGGCATTGCCTCGATCAGCGATCTGGCCCGGTATGTCAAAAAAAATCCCCAGGCCCTTATTTTTGGGATGAACGCTGAGTTCTGGGGACGCCCGGACGGGTTTAAACGCCTGATGCAGGACTATGGCTTCCGGGTACCTATCGGCAAGATCAGGAAAATGGCTACCGGCCTGTGTTATACGGCCTTAAAAGGGGGCCAGATCCATGTCTCCATGGGCTTTTCCACTGACGGCCGGATTGCGGCCTTTGGTTTTATCAACCTCCAGGACAACCAGCAGTTCTTTCCAGTGTATAACCCGGCTCCGGTGGTCCGCGGCCCGGTCCTGAAAAAGTATCCAGAAATTCAACAGATCCTTAAAGTAATGAGCAAACTCAGCACTGAGGATCTGCAGCAGTTAAATAGGGCTGTGGACGTGGATAAGATCTCAGTCCAGCAGGCCGCGCTGGCCTGGCTAAAAAGCAGCGGTTGATTTGGGCTAGGTGGATGAGATGTGCTCATCAGCGTGACGGCAAGAAGCAGAGGGGACCGTTGCGCAAACTCCTGCAGTACTAGCGCCAGGACATTTTGGTTTTTTGCAAAAAAAATATCTGGGCAGCCGCCGAGATTTGCCACTTTTGGGGTTTTAATGATTAAGATCGGCGTTTTGATCGCTAAATCGCACAGGAGGACAGTAATATGCAGCAAAATCAGCGAAAGCGAGAATGGCTCTGGCTATCCTTAATCATCTGCGCGGCCCTCGGTTTAATGGGAGCGGGTCCCGCCTGGGCTGGTTTCCATAACTGGGGCGGCCCGGGCCTCTACCCGCATTTAACGCCCCAACAGGTTGGCCAGGTCTTTGATCTCAAACAAAAATTCATGAACGATACGGCTGGCTTACGCAAAGACATAGCTGTGAAACGGGCCGAAATGGTCGAACTCTGCCGCGTCGCCGAGCCTGATCTGGCCAAGATCAAGGCGAAAGAAAAGGAAATCAATGCCCTGCGGGAGCAGTTGCAAGAAAAGCAATGGGCTTTTTGGATGGAAATGCGGCAGTACTGTCCTAAGAAGCCGGACGGGACGATAATCTCGCCGCCGCCGGGCATGGGTCCCGGGCCGTGCCGGTCCTGCTGGTAGCATTAGAACTTTTGGATAGCTGCGGAACGGGGCTAGGCCAGTATGCAGCCGTGCTCCGCAGCTCACCCAGGAACCATGGATTATGGTCCCACTAGCCCGTAGCGTCCGATTCGGGTGTTATCCTGGTTGGGTCTTGCAGGCAGACCTTTAATCTAAAGTTTGGGGTTTTGCAGGCACTGAAAAGTCGCAATTTATCTATGCCCATAAGGATATCAGACCCGGTCTGGGCCGCTCCTGGGTTTTTAAAGCTAAAAGAAAATTGAATTTGCGGAAAAATTGTGGTAATTTATTTTAAGCGTTAATTTAGCTATTTTCTCGGAGGAAAGAAAAAAATTCATTCAAAAAAGCTGCAGTAAACTAATAATTTCTGGGTGCTTGATGGCGTGCTGCTGTTTGGTTATCTTGGTGAATCCCAGCGGGGCGCAAGAAACGGATTATAGTGAACTTTGCCAGGAGCTAAAACAATCCGGGTTTAAGACGGACTACTCCGGCCTAGCTTATGGTGTCCCGTTCGTGGAAATCAAGATACCCGAAGGCTTTTCCATCACCCGCTTGTGTCGGCGGATCCCCAGCTTCAATCGCGATTTCGATCGCTGCCGGAATAGAATCGCTTTTTTCAACGCCCTCCATCCATCTTATATCAAGACTCGCGCCCGAGAACCTTTCTCCATCGAAAGCGAGACCTTGAAGGTCCCTCTAAATCTCTACCAAATGCCGGAGATTTTCCCTGCCTATGACAAGGCCCTGGTACAGCACGACAAATACCTGCTGGTAGATATTGGCAAAGGCTTTCTGGCTTTTTACCAGAAAGGTGAACTTAAGCGGGTCTTTCCGATTTCCGCCGGCGCGCCGGGTAAACGGACGCCCTTAATCAACTTTGAGATCCAGGAAAAGTCCCAGAACCATTGGTCCACCATTTACGAGACCTGGATGCCATGGGCGTTGCTACTCGAACGGCCTTACTACATTCACGGCGGGGCCCTCCCGGGCATCGACGATTCCGCCGGCTGCGTCCGATTATTCACCCATCATGCCCAAGAATTGTTTAACTCGGTAGATGTCGGCACCCCAGGCCGTATTATTTACAGCCCCAAAACAGACCACATTTATCCGGCTCCCTTCTGCCGTTAAAGGTCTTAATCCCTCCCAGCCCGAAATCCTCAGGCCATGCTCAGTTCTGGTTATGAAAAGTTCAAAGTTCAAGGTTTAAAGTTAAGAGTACGATAAGAGTAGGATGGGCACGGCCAGCCAGTCAACTTGTCATCCTTTTGTAGAGGACCGAAGCCTCATTAACGACGGCCCTGATACCCTGCCGGGCGAGGGCTAATCACAACGAGTAAGCTGGTAGCAATTGGGAGTTTTTTACTCATCATCTGTAAAACCAGGTATTATCAGGGTGTTGTTCGGGCCGCGCCCTTTTCCTCGGTAACTTTGCCTCGTGCCTTTATGAACTAATCCTCCCTGGTTCTGGCCCTGAGCCGCTGATTTATAGGGATTTTTCCGCGTTCCGGGGTTTGGGCACAGGCCTTGCTTTATAAACTGGTGTCGAAACTATTGGGGACACCGAAGCAATTAAATCTCCTTACCCCCCCTTAAGGGATGGTGATGATGGAACAGTGTGGAACCCTGTTGATCGCCGAGCGTGGCTGTGAACTTTCGGACTGCTTGCATCCCTGGTTGTTTGAAAACGGCCACCACTGCATTAAGGTCGATAATATCAAAGATGTCCTCATGACCCTGCAGACCGAAAAAGTCAATGTGTTGGTAATGGACGTCTCCTTGCCCGAAGGCCTGGGGTATGATGCCATCTCCATTATCAAGGGGCTGTATGGCAAACTCCCGATTATCGTCACCGCCGATGAGAACAACCCGGAACAGGAAAGTCGGATCCGACGGAAGGGGATTTTCTATTACCACGTTAAGTCGTTCGGCATGGACGAACTCATGTTGGCCATCTCTAACGCCTTGGTGCGGTCATATTCCGGAGGGAAAACGGATGCGTTTACAAGAAAAACTTGAATTCAAGAAGTTCATCATTCTTGCCGAGATGGAGCCGCCCAAAGGTACCGATGTGTCTTCGCTGGTGGCCAGCGCTACCAACGCTAAGGGTCGGGTGGATGCCTTTGTGGTACCCGAAATGAGCAATGCGGTAATGAAAATGAGCTCCTTAGGGGCCGCCTCCCTGTTGCAGATCTTGGGTTTTGAAACCGTGATGCAGGTCTGCTGCCGGGACCGCAATCAGTTGGCCTTGCAGGCCGATCTGTTGGCTGCCGAGGCCCTGGGGATTCCCAACGTCATGGCAGTCAGCGGCGAAGACCTCAGCTATGGGGACCATCATCGGGCCCGGGCGGTTAACGACCTTGATCTCTTGGAACTGCTGTCCGCCATCCAAACCTTGCAGTCCGGGCGCGACCTGGCCGGTATTGAGCTAAAAGGCGCCCCCCAGTTTCTGGTCGGCGCCACCGTTAATGTGGGCAAAAGTGGCGGGGCGCTGGATCTGGAGTTGGCGGAATTAGACAAGAAAATGGCCGCCGGGGCGCAGTTTTTTATCACCTCGCCAATATTTGATCTCAAGGTCCTGGACCATTTTAGGAAGCGTTTAGGTAACCGGCCGGCCCAAATCATTCCCACCGTCATGTTGCTGAAATCAGCGGGAATGGCCCGGTATATTGATCGCCATCTCGATCAGGTGCACATTCCGGCAGAGCTCATTGACCGCATTCAAAGGGCCCCGGAGCGGGTCCGAGAGTGCATCCAGATTGCCGCGGAGCTGATTGCGGCTCTAAAAAGTGAAGGCTACAGCGGGGTGATGATCTCTACCCTGGGTTGGGAAGACCGGCTACCTGCTATTCTAGCTGCGGCTCGGGCCTGAGACCGCGCCGGAAAGATTCATATTAGGGATAAAACTATGTCAGCCGAGATAATCGACTTTAGCAAAAAATCAGGCGGGATTGGAAATAGCCACCCCCAGGGCGCGGTCCTGGTGGTGGGCGGCGGCATCGCCGGGGTCCAGGCGGCCTTGGATCTGGCCAATACCGGCTTTTTCGTCTATCTGGTAGAGAATTCGCCCGCCATCGGCGGGGTTATGGCCCAGTTGGATAAGACCTTTCCCACCAATGACTGCTCCATGTGCATCCTGTCCCCCAAACTGGTGGAATGCGGGCGGCACCTGAACATCCAATTGCTCACCATGGCGGAAGTCGAAGCCCTGGCCGGGAAGGCCGGAAATTTTACGGTCACCGTACGCCAACGGCCCCGCTATGTGGCTCTGGAAAAGTGCATTGCCTGCGGGGTGTGCGCCGAAAAGTGTCCTTATCAAGTGGACGATGAATTTAACCAGGGGCTCAATAAGCGCAAAGCCGCTTATGTCAAATATCCCCAGGCCGTGCCCCTCAAATACGCCATTGATCCGGAGCGCTGTATCTATTTTAAACCGGATAAGCACGGGAAAATCGGCCGCTGCCGGGCCTGTGAGAAGTTCTGTCCGGCCGGCGCGGTGGATTTTGAGCAGGTCGGCCAGGAGCATAAGCTGGACGTCGGCGCGGTCATCCTGGCCCCCGGTTTTAAGGCCTATGACCCGACCCACTATGAGAGCTATGGTTACGGCAAATTTAAAAATGTCATCACCAGCTTGGAGTTTGAGCGGATCCTGAGCGCCTCGGGACCTTATGAGGGTCACCTGGTACGGCCTTCCGATCATCAACCGCCCCGAAAAATCGCTTGGCTGCAGTGCGTCGGGTCCCGCGATACGCGGCCCGGTACCCATGGTTATTGCTCCGGGGTCTGTTGCATGTACGCCATCAAAGAAGCGGTGATTGCCCAAGAGCATGCCGGCCCCGACCTGGAGACGGCCATCTTCTTCATGGATATGCGCACCTATGGCAAGGACTTCGAGCGTTATTATAATCGCGCCCGGGAGGAAGCCGGGGTCCGGTTCATTCGCTCCCGCATTCATAGTATCAGTCTGGCGGACCCGGCCTCCCAGGACCTGAGACTGGAATGGGTGGCGGAAAACGGTGACAAAGGGAACGAATTATTTAATCTGGTGGTCCTGTCTATCGGCCTCGAGGTAGGCGATAATTTGCGCCGCTTAGCCCAAAAATTGGGGGTGGCGCTGGACGCTGACGGTTTTGTGCAGACCGGTTCCTTTGCCCCGGTGGCCACTTCGCAACCCGGCATTTACGTGTGTGGGGCAATGTCCGGCCCCAAAGACATCCCCTACTCGGTAATGGAAGCCTCGGCGGCCGCCGCGGCCTCGGCCTCGTTGCTGTCACCGGCTCGCCAGACGCTGGTTAAGGAAAAAATATATCCGCCTGAAACTCCGGTGGCCGACCAAGAACCCCGGATCGGCGTCTTTGTATGCCACTGCGGCGTTAATATTGCCGGGGTGGTGGATGTCCCGGCGGTGCGGGACTACGCCCAGACACTCCCTCATGTCGCCTACGTGGCCGATAACCTGTTTAGCTGTAGTGAAGACACCCAGAAGTCGATCGTCCAGGCCGTCCAAGAGCACCAGCTTAACCGGGTGGTAGTGGCGGCCTGCACGCCGCGCACGCATGAACCGCTGTTCCAGGAAACCATGCGCGCTGCGGGATTAAATCCCTATCTGTTTGAGTTCGCCAATATCCGTGATCAGGATTCCTGGGTGCATCAGCAGGAACCGGAACGGGCCACCGAAAAGGCCAAGGATCTGGTGCGCATGGCGGTCGCCAAGGCCGCGCTCTTGGAACCCCTCCAGCCCGTCCATCTGGAGATCAGTCAGCATGCCCTGGTCATCGGCGGCGGCCTGGCCGGGATGAATGCCGCCCTCAACCTGGCGGACCAGGGACTGTTTACCTACCTGGTGGAGCAGAAGGAAGAGTTGGGCGGTCATGCCCGGAAGGTCAGCCATACCTGGAAGGGCGAGGCGGTCGGGGCCTACATCGACGATCTTAGCCAACGGGTCCTGAACCACGACTGCATCGAGGTGCTGACCGGGGCTGAGATCAGCCAGGTCAGTGGATTTGTCGGCAACTTTGAGACCACGGTCCAATGCGACGGGCGTGAACGCCAATTGCAGCATGGCGTCGCCATCCTGGCCACCGGGGCCCATTCCTTGCAGCCGGAGGAATACCTCTACGGTCAGAACGATCGGGTCAGCCGCTGGCATGACTTGGAAAAGCGGTTTGCGGAGCAGCCCCAGCTTCTGGAAGAGGCCGAGAGCATCGCCTTTATCCAATGCGTCGGCTCCCGGGAGCCCCGGCGGCCCTACTGCTCCAAGATCTGCTGCAGCGCCTCGGTGGCCCAGGCCATCGCCCTGAAACAACGGCAACCGGAGCTGAATGTTTACATCCTCTACCGCGATCTGCGCACCTATGGCCGGCGGGAGGAACTCTATCGCCGGGCCCGGGAATTGGGAGTGTTATTCATTCGATATCACCGGGAGAACAAACCCATCGTCGAGAGCACCATGATTAATGGCCGGGAAAAATTGTTGATTACGGTCAAGGATCATATTCTGGACCGCGATCTCAAAATCCCGGTGGATTATTTGAACCTGGCCACCGCAATTATTCCCAGAGGTTTAGATACCCTGGCCAAGTTTTTCAAGGTGCCCCTCAACCATGACGGCTTTTTCCTGGAAGCCCATATGAAGTTGCGGCCGGTAGATTTCGCTACCGACGGGGTGTTTGTCTGTGGCCTGGCGCATTATCCCAAGCCTATTGAGGAATCCATTGCTCAGGCCCAGGCCGCCGCGGCCCGGGCCGCCAGTGTATTGACTAAGGGCTATGTCGAAGTGGAGCCGATCGTTTCGGTAGTCGATGAAGATCTCTGCATCGGTTGCGGCCTGTGTGAAGCCTCCTGTGCGTTCCGCGCCATCCGGCTGATCCAGGTGCCCGGCAAGGGCTACCGGGCCGAAAATATTACCGCCTCCTGCAAGGGCTGTGGGGTCTGCGCCGCGGCCTGTCCGCAGCGGGCCATTGATATGATTCATTTCCGTGACCGGCAGATCCTGGCGGCCATCCACGCCGGGGCCCAGGCCCAAGCGGTTTAGATTATTTTCCATCTGGAAACTTTCCCGCCCCTGGTGGGAGGGGAGTTGGGGGAGGGGGAAAAATGCAAGATAATAGAATAATTATTTCACCCCCACCCCAGCCCTCCCCCCCTCAAGGGGGAGGGAGAATATGAGTTTTAGGGATGGCTACAGATTAGCAAGGTAAAGAGACATGGATAACCTATTTGAGCCTAAGATCCTGACCTTCCTGTGCAACTGGTGCTCCTATGCCGGCGCCGACCTGGCCGGGGTCTCCCGTTTTCAATATCCTCCCAACATCCGGGTGATCCGCACCATGTGTTCCGGGCGGGTAGATCCCACTCAGGTTATTGAAGGTCTGAGGAGCGGGTTTGACAGCGTGTTCGTGTTCGGTTGCCATTTCGGCGACTGTCACTATCTGGAAGGCAATTATCATACCGCCCGGCGCATGCAACTGGTGAGACAATTACTGGAGTTAGCGGGGATCGGCCCAGACCGTCTGCAACTGCGTTGGGTCAGCGCCGCCGAAGGGCAGCTCTTTGCCGATTATGTCACCGAGCTGACGGAATTGACCCGGGAACTGGGGCCGCTGCGGGCCAGCCGTTGGCAACTGCCCCTGGCCGCAGTGCAACGGGCCTGCAATTCCCCTCGATTGCGGTGGTTGTTAGGCATGGACCGGCAACTGACCGAGAAGCAAAATGTCTATGAACAGCGGCTGGACGCAGACGCCTTTCAGGATTTACTGCGACAGTGCGCTAAACTGGAATATCAGCAGGCCTTACTGGTGGAGGCTCTTCAGGACGGACCGAAAACCGTGCGTCAGATGGCCGCGCTGACCGGGCTGCCGGTTTATTGCGTGTCCTTGCGCTTGAACGATCTGGAGCGCACCGGCCAGGCGGATTTGCTGGAATACGAGGGAACCAGTCCCAAGTTTAGGCTTATGGCGGCGTAACTAGACCTCAGACTCACTGGCTATCCTCCATTTGGAAAACCATATTTCCCTCCCCCTCGAGTGGGGAGGGTCAGGGTGGGGGTGAAAAAGTTGGGGGATTTAAGAATAATTCCCCCTCCCCCCAACCCCCTCCCACCAGGGGAGGGGGAGTTTTCGGCTGAAAAGTTGGCAAGCTGGGTGAGCCTGGGTTAGAGCTGGAACGAGGATATAGATGGCAATGCATAGGGAAACAGACAAAATTGGCGCGGTGCTGGTGGTAGGGGCCGGGGTGGCCGGCATGCAGGCGGCCCTAGACCTGGCCAACTCCGGTTATTACGTTTATCTGACCGACCGCTCTCCCACCATCGGCGGCATCATGGCCCAACTGGACAAGACTTTTCCTACCAACGATTGCTCGATGTGCATTATTTCGCCCAAACTGGTGGAAGTCGGACGACATCTAAATATTGAGGTCCTACCCGATACCGACGTGGAAACCCTGGAGGGCGAGTTGGGTCATTTTCGGGCAACCCTGAACCGTCGGCCGCGTTACATTGACCCGGTAAAATGCACTGGCTGCGGGGATTGCCGCAAGGTGTGCCCGGTGATGGCGGTCAATGAATTCAACGCCGGCCTGGACCTCCGGGAAGCTACCTATATCCGCTATCCGCAAGCCGTGCCGCTGGCCTTTGCCATTGACCGGCAGGTGTGCATCGGCTGCGGGCTCTGTGGCCAGGTCTGTCTGGCCCAGGCCATCAAATACCACGACGTGCCGGTAAAGCGGGAAATTGAGGTGGGGGCGGTGATCCTGACCGTCGGCACCGAGGTTTTCGATCCCTCCGGGTTGGAGAACTACCATTACGCTCAGCAGCCCAACGTGGTCACCAGCCTGGAATTTGAGCGCATTCTCAGCGCCTCCGGGCCCTACCGGGGCCATCTGATGCGGCCCTACGACCGGGAAGAGCCGAAAAAAATCGCCTGGCTGCAGTGTGTCGGGTCGCGCGACGTCAGGACCAATTCCTACTGTTCCGCGGTCTGTTGCATGTACGCCATCAAAGAGGCGGTGATTGCCAAAGAACACGCCCACGGCGACCTGGATACCGCCATCTTCTATATGGATATGCGTACCTATGGCAAGGATTTCGAGCAGTATTACAATCGGGCCCGGGAGGAACACGGGGTCCGGTTCATTCGCTCCCGGGTGCACAGCATCGATCCCGACGGTGAATGTGACCTGCGTATCTCCTATGTCGATGACCGCGGCGAAAAGCAATCGGAGAGCTTCGACCTGGCGGTGCTATCGGTAGGTTTTCAGGTCAGTGAGTCCGTCAAGCATCTGGCCCGACGTTTAGGGATCGGACTGAACCAGCATAACTTTGCCCAGACTGACCCCTTTATGCCGGTGGCCACGTCGCGGCCGGGGGTCTATGTCTGCGGGACCTTTCAATGCCCCAAGGATATTCCGCAATCGGTCATGGAAGCCTCGGCCGCGGCCGCGGCCTGCAGCGCCGCCCTGAGCGAGGCCCGTTGGACACGCACCAAATCCAAAGCCGTGCCCCCGGAGCGGGCGGTCAGCGCCGCAGAGCCGCGCATCGGGGTTTTCGTCTGTAATTGCGGCATCAACATCGGCGGGATTGTGGACGTCCCGGCGGTGCGGGAGTATGCCCGCACCCTCCCCCAGGTAGTGCATGTCGAAGACAATCTCTACACCTGCTCGCAGGACACCCAGGTCAAAATTTCCAAGATCATCCAGGAGCATAATCTCAACCGGGTGGTAGTGGCGGCCTGGACCCCGCTGACCCACGAGCCCATGTTCCAGGAAACCCTGATCGATGTCGGCCTGAACAAATATCTGTTCGAGATGGCCAACATCCGCAATCAGGATTCCTGGGTGCATATGAAGGAGCCGGAAAGAGCCACCGCCAAGGCCAAGGATCTGGTGCGCATGGCCGTGGCCCGGGCCCGGTTGTTGAAACCGCTGGTGGAAAAGCCGCTGGACATTACCCAACGGGCCTTGGTGATCGGTGGCGGCATGGCCGGTCTGATCGCGGCTTTAAATCTGGCTGACCAGGGTTTCGAAACCATCATCATTGAAAAAGACAAGGAACTGGGAGGTAATGCCCGCCATCTGGGCCACACCATTGAAGGCCGGGACGTCCAGAAGTTTCTCCACCGACTCATCGCCGACGTGGAAAACCATGCCAGAATTCAGATCCTAACCCAGGCCCTGGTAGTCGGCTTTAGTGGCTATAAGGGCAATTTCACCACTGAGGTGTTGGTAGGGCCGGGGATGTATGAACGCAAAATTAAGCACGGGGCCACCATCGTGGCTACCGGGGCGCAGGAATATCGGCCCCGGGAATTCCTCTACGGCGAGCACGACCAGGTCATGACCCTGTTGGAGTTGGGGCACAAGGTCAGCCAGCGATACGAGGTCGCCAAATGGGACCGGGTGGTGATGATCCAATGTGTCGGCTCCCGCAATGCCGAAAACCCCAATTGCAGCCGCATCTGCTGCCAGGGGGCGGTGAAATATGCCTTGCAGTTGAAGGACATCAATCCCGACCTAGACGTGGTCATCCTCTACCGGGATCTGCGGATGTATGGCTTTTTGGAGGATTACTATCTTAAGGCCCGCAACCAAGGGGTGATGTTTGCGCGCTATGATCTTGACAACCCGCCCCAGGTAGAGAGCGTGGACGGTAAACTACGGGTCACCTTCAACGACCATATTCTTAATTGTCCTGTCCAGATGCCGGTAGATGCGGTAGTCCTGAGTGCCGCGACCCGGGCGGCGGATACTGAAGAGTTGGCCTCGCTGCTCAAGATCCCGCGCAGTGCGGACGGATTTTTCATCGAAGCCCACGCCAAACTACGGCCGGTGGACTTTGCCTCGGAAGGAATTTTTCTCTGCGGCATGGCGCACAGCCCCAAATTGATCAGTGAAAGCATTGCCCAGGCGATGGCCGCGGCCGCGCGGGCCGGGGCCTTTCTGGCCGATGTCAGTCAAACCATCAGTGGCGTTACCGCGCACGTCGATCAGAGCCGCTGCGCCGCCTGCCTGGTCTGTGTCAAGACCTGTCCTTATGGAGTGCCGCACATCAATAGAGACAATGTTTCGGAAATCAACGTGGCGCTCTGCCAGGGATGTGGCACCTGCGCTTCGGAATGCCCGGCCAAGGTGATTCAGTTGGCTCATTATGAAGATGACCAACTGAGCGCCAAAATCAGAGCCGCCTTTTAAGGAGTGCCCGAATGGAAAATTTTGAACCGAAAATTCTGGCTTTTTGTTGCAGTTACTGAGCCTATTCAGCTGCGGACCTGGCAGGTTCGATGCGACTGCAGTACCCGACTAATATCGAGATTATCAAAGTGCCGTGCACGGGTAAGGTTGACATTATCCATCTGTTGTTGGCCTTCGAGGAGGGCGCCGACGGGGTCCTGGTGGCCGGCTGTCTGGAAGGCGACTGTCACTATCAGGCCGGCAATCTACGGGCCAAAAAACGGGTCCAGCGGGTCAAAGAAATTCTGGACCGAGTCGGCCTGAACGCCCAGCGCCTGGAAATGTATAACCTGTCGGCCGGCATGGGCACCCGGTTTGCCGAGATTGCCCGGGAGATGAACGCCAGAGTGTTAGAACTCGGGCCCAGCCCCATCCGGTTGGCCAAGGCCTCAAAAACTATGGCAAAAGCCGCCTGAGCGCGGCCCAGGGTAAAACAGTCCCATCTGGTCAGGCTCAGGACAGCGGCTGCAACCAATAATTATCTAAGGAGCTTACAGAAATGGGACGGTTTGAACCAAAGATTCTGGCCTTTTGTTGCAGTTATTGTTCTTATGCCGCCGCGGACCTGGCCGGGGCGATGCGTTTGCAGTACCCCGGTAACATTAAGATTATCAAGGTGCCGTGTACCGGCAAGGTCGATCTTATTCATTTGTTGTTGGCTTTTGAACAAGGAGCAGATGGGATCATGGTAGCTGGTTGCTTGGAGGGTAATTGTCACTTTTTGAGTGGTAATTTAAGGGCCCGGCAACGCGTCAACCGGGTTATGGCCATCCTCGACCGCATCGGTCTCGAGGGCGACCGGTTAGCCATGTTTAACCTGTCCGCGGGCATGGGAGCCAGGTTCGCCGAGATGGCTCGGGAAATGTATGCTCAGGTCCTGAAGCTGGGGCCCAGCCCCATTAACATCGCCAGGGAAACGGCCGCTCGGCCGATTGTGGAGGTAGCCGCATGATAAAGGCAGTACCAAAACCGTTAGAAGAAATAATTGATCTGGTCAAAGATTTCCACAAGGTGTTGATTGTCGGCTGTGACGGCTGCGTCACCGTCTGTGAGGCCGGGGGTCTGAAAGAGGTGCAGGTGTTGGGCTCCTCACTCCGGCTTTACTTTACCCAAGCTGGACAGAGAATGGACATTGACGAGACCAGCCTGACCCGTCAGTGTGACCAGGAGTATCTGGACCAGCTCAAGGATCGGATCGACCATTATGAGGCGGTGGTGTCGCTGGCCTGTGGCTGCGGGGTGCAATACCTAGCGGAGAGATACCATGACAAAATCGTCTATCCCGGCGTCGATACCTGTTTCATGGGGGTGGATCTGGAACGCGGGGTATATGCGGAGCGGTGCCAGGCCTGCGGCAAATGCATCCTGGCCAACACCGGCGGCATCTGTCCCATTGCCCGCTGTTCCAAGCGGATGTTGAACGGCCCCTGTGGCGGCTCAGAAAAGGGTAAATGCGAGGTCAACCCGGAAATCGACTGCGGCTGGCAATTAATCTATGACCGGCTGAAGATTTTAGGGCAGTTAGACCGCTTTGAACAACCGGTGGACCCGAAAGATTGGGCCACCAGCCGCGATGGCGGACCTCGCAAAATCGTTAGAGAGGACTTACGGTTATGAACAATACCACGCCTAGCCGACTGGAGAAAATGCTGGCCGCCGGTCATCTGGCCGTCACCTCCGAGGTGGGGCCGCCGCGCAGCTGTGATGGGTCGGTGATAGAGCAGAAGGCCGAGCTGATCAAGGATTATGTCGATGCGGTTAACGTTACCGATAACCAGACTTCGGTGACCCGCTTGTGCAGTTTGGCGGCCTGTATCCGCCTCAAGCTGATGGGATTGGAGCCAGTGTTGCAGATGGTCACCCGGGACCGCAACCGGATTGCCTTGCAGAGCGATATTTTTGGCGCGGCTTCCTTTGGCATCTGCAATATCCTCTGTCTCACCGGCGATCATCAGCACTTCGGGGATCATCCCAATGCGGTCAATGTCTTTGATCTGGATTCCACTCAGTTGATTCAGACGGTCAGGCTGATGCGCGATGAAGGCCGTTTGCTGGGCGGTCACCAATTTGAGCATCGACCGCAAATGTTCATCGGTGCCGCGGCCAATCCCTTTGCCGATCCCTTTGAGATTCGCGTCCCCCGGTTGGCGAAAAAGGTGGCCGCCGGAGCCCAATTTATCCAGACCCAGTGTATCTACAATATGGATAAATTCAAGCTCTGGCTAAAACTGGCCCGCGATCGGGGATTAACCGAAAGGGTGGCGATTCTGGCCGGGATCACGCCGATGAAGAATGTCGGCATGGCCAGATACATGAAAAACCGGGTGCCGGGCATCGACGTGCCGGACGAAATTGTCAAGCGCATGGGCGGCGTCCCGAAAGAAAAACAGGCCGCGGAAGGCATCAGACTAGCCATTGAGCAGATCCAGGAACTGAAAGAGGAGGAGGGCATCCGGGGATTTCACCTTATGGCCATTGAATGGGAAGAGAAGGTCCCGGAAATCGTCGAACGGGCGGGATTATTTCCCCGTCCGCAACTGAACTAAACCAAGACCATAAGCGGTGATCAAACCAGTCTAGCATCGGTTTGATAAGCTATTGATTACCGGATGCATAAAATTGATTGCTTTTTCCTAAGAATTAGGAGTGTCCAAAATCCCCCTCAATCCCCCTTTAAAAAAGGGGGACTTTCAGAGGCCTTGCTTATACCCCCCTTTTCTAAAGGGGGGCAGGGGGGATTTTAGAGGTAATAAATTTAAAGCTCAGAATAATAAAAATTTTAGGCAAATTTACAATTAAACCATAAACCCCAACTACAAAAAGGAGATACCATGGCGAGAGAATATATCCTGATCGTTGACGACGATCCTGATTTTGTCGAAACCGTTTCCATGCTATTGGAAAACAAGGGCTATGAGGTAGGCAAGGCCTACGACGCCTTTGAGGGTGAGGCGGCCATCAAGCAACGCCGTCCGGACCTACTGGTGTTGGACGTGATGATGCCTAGAAAGAGTGGCTACGAGTTGTGCAAGGAATTAAAGGGCAATAACTGGACCAAGGACATTCCGGTCATGCTGCTGACCGCAGTAGGAGAAGCAGTGCCGACTACCACTTACAGCCATTATGAGGGTATGACCACCGAAGCCGACGACTACGTGGCCAAGCCGGTGGACGCCGCTACTCTGGCGGAAGCAGTGGAACGACTGATTGCTGCCTGATTGGTTACCAGGCATGGGTCAGATGACCTTGATCTATTGGAGAGGACTATCAAACCGCGGAAGATTGGGGGCCTTAAAGTCGTGGAGGAGGGTGCCTGTGTGGCATCCTCCTCCCCGCCAACCAAGACCCGCTTGGGGCGGGGAATCTGCGCGCCCTTAGCCCAACAAAAGATTAACCTGACCTTTCTGACCCATGTAGCCGGCCGCCGGGGTCAGAACAGCAACACAGTGTTTTGCACTGAGCTCCAGGCCGGGGTCAGCAGTCAGTCGCTGGTCCAGAGCCACGACGGTGGGAGCGGTATTTTCCGGTTGTTTTCGGAGACCTGTATTGTTTCACTTTACCCCCATGATCAACGGCCCGAAATCACCGGCCATTTTCTCCGCAGCCTGGCCCAGGCCCGGGTGATCCTGCACGGACTGGCCAGTTCGCCGTCGGCTATCTCCGCAGTTATATCGTCAAGCAGCAGAGATAGGGCGCTTCGACAATTATTCAGACAATTCCAATTTCCCACTTACCAGTCGCCGGCCGAATTTTACGCGGCCCAACCCCCGCCTCAGGAATTGGTGCGCGCCGTGGTGGCCGCGTACCAGGAAAAGGTTATCAAAATCTACTGCCTGGTCCAGGAGGTGGACCTGGATCTCTGGGAGGTAAGCCTACCCTCGCCGCCGGCCTTGGAAGCATTTGGCGGGGCTCTGGTGGCTTTGGGGCAGAAGGGGTTAAAACTGCCTTTTTTATTGGCGCTGCCGGCGCTGGATAACCAAGAACTGCGATTTGCTTTCGGTCTGTGCGCGCATCCCCCGGCCGATGATCAGGCCGCGGAGATAGAGCAGATTTTTAAAAACCATCTTTCTGGCCTGATAGTCCGGCGTCAGAACCCGGTGGCCGCGATTTTTGTCCACGGCCCCCATTTCGGCGATCGTTATGGCATTGTCCACACTCTGGTAGAGGCTCTGGAAAGGGATCAAGTAACCATATTGGCCTTAAGTTGCACCGTCTCTTCCATTTCGGTTATCATTAAACAACCAGAGCTTGCTCCCGCGGTGCAGATGTTGGAGGCTACCTTCGAAGTGCCCGGTTGTCAGCCGGT
>JAQVHY010000060.1 GCA_028695935.1 Desulfobacca sp. | reverse complement strand
TCAAATTGATCACATTTCAGCCCAGCTAGGACCTTCATCGGTAGATTTCCAGGCTATTTTACTTTCATTGAACTACGTTAAGCTCAACTCGTTCTCTTTGACAAATTGAATCGCTCAATTTAGGTCAAAATTGACAGGCGATTCAGCAACGTGGCCATCGGACGAGATGTTTCGGGAGGCATGGTCTGAAAAACATGTTTATCAAACACTTAATAATCAGAAAATCGTCCACATACTGCGACGCCTCAGCGATTCCTTTCTTGGGACAAAAAGTGAAAAGCTGAGTATTGAAAGTCAGCTCACTGTGGAACACATTCTGCCGCAGAAATGGATAGAGAATTGGCCGTTGGAAGATGGTTCAAAGGGAATGTTACATGACGAGTGGTGGGATGCAGAACCAGAGGACCCGCGTAAAATAGCAACCAGCCGTCGCAATGCCCTGCTGCATACTTTCGGCAATCTCACAATTCTGACGAAGCCCCTTAACTCAGCGGTTTCCAATAGTGCATGGACAACCAAAAAACCAGAACTCCTAAAGTCGTCACTCTTGCCTATCAATCAATATCTTTACGATTTTCGGGTATGGGATGAAACAGCGATCGTAAATCGCGGTAAAGAACTTTTCTCTCGAGCTCTTTTAATTTGGCCAGCACCAGGACTGTAGGGCGGGAGAGCGCAGCGCATCCCGCCTTGCGCATCGTTACATCTCTTTTTGCCGTATGCTATCATGCGGCCCATCAAGGTCCATTTGCCATGCAGATGATCAGGTAAAATGATCTGTCAATAATTCCATGAGGTCGTCGTGAAAAAAATGTCCCCGCCCGGAATAAAGATGCGACGATATTGTGGCATGATGTTAGTTGAATCAAAATTGCCAAAGGCGGGATGCGCTGCGCTTTCCCGCCCTACGGTACAGTTTCGTTCCCAAGTACAACTTGGGAACGAGTTAAACGAGTTAACGAGTTAAGCAGTTAGTTTTCCAGATGATTTTATTCCTATGGCGGGGTAGTTCTCTGGATGCGGGCGATAAGTTGGGTGGTGGAGCGGCCGGGGATCAGGGGGATGATTCGGACCTGGCCGCCCCAGGATTCCACTTCCGGGCGGCCGACAATCTGCTCTAAGTTATAATCCCCGCCTTTGACCAGGAGATCCGGCTTCAGGGTGTTGATCAGGGCCAGCGGTGTGTCCTGGTTGAATAATACCACCCCGTCGACACAGGCCAGGGCAGCCAGAATCTCGGCCCGATCCGCTTCCGAAGTCAGGGGGCGACCCGGCCCCTTGGCCAGTCGCCGGACCGAGCTGTCCGTATTCAGCCCGACCACCAGCAGGTCGCCCAGGGAGCGGGCCGCTTCCAAATAGCGCACATGTCCGGCGTGCAACAGGTCAAAGCAACCGTTGGTAAAGACTACCCGCTGCCCGTGCTGCTGGGCCGTTTGGAGGCGCTGCCGGGCCGATTCCCAGGTCATGATCTTGTAGCGGGTATCAAACTCAGGCATAACTCACCCGGGCTACCGTCAGGATCTCCACTTGCTTAACCCCGGCCTTGAGGAGCACCTGGGTGCACTCCCGGACCGTGGCCCCGGTGGTAAAGACATCATCGATCAGCAGGATATTTTTTCCGGCCACGGCCGCCTGGTCCTTGACCGCAAAGGCGCGGTGGACGTTTGCTTCGCGCTCTTTGCCACTCAGACCGACCTGGGGCTTGGTGGCGCGGGTACGGATGAGCAGATCGCGGCCCAGAGGACGGTCAGCAAAGGCCTGGGCCAGAATCAGGGCCTGATTGAAGCCCCGGCTGCGGAGCCGACCAGGATGCAAGGGCACTGGCAGGATAAGGTCAGCGGCCTGGGCCAGTTCCAGCCCCAGTGGGGTGGTCAGCCAATTTTTCAAGAGCCGGGCATAGACCAGGCCGCGACGGTATTTAAGATTTTTAATGGCCTGGGCTACCGGCCCGGTATAGAGGGCGACTGCCCGGGCCCGATGATAGGGCGGGGGGTGGAGCTGACAGGGGCTACAGAGGTGATCGGGACCCGCGCCTTGGAATGGCGCGCCACAACACGGACACATGGGGCTATGAATCCACTCGATCTGACTCTGACACTCCGGACAGATCGCTGCCCCCGGCTCCGGGCCCGCCGGAGCGCCGCAGAACAGGCAGAAGCGGGGCAGAAAAAAATCGAGCAGGGTATAAAAAAAATTCTGCAACCGGGCCCCAAAAGTTACCACTGGGATGTTTCCTATCCTTTTGGTCTCAGGTGTCTCTGTGGTTCAAAACCAACTTTTCTATCTATTTCTGAAACCGGAAAAACAAAATTTCCCCGTCCTGAACCAGATAATCGCGGCCTTCGACGTGCATCAGACCGGCTTCCTTGACTTTGGCCGCGGAGCCCAGGCGGGCGAGATCATCATAAGACATGACCTCGACCCGGATAAAGCCCTGCTCCATATCCGAATGGATCTTCCCGGCGCAGCGCACCGCCGGAGTCCCCCTTGACACGGTCCAGGCCCGGACCTCGGGGCCGACAATGGTATAAAAGGTAATCAGCCGCAACAGTCCGTAACTTTCCCGAATCAAGCGGTTCAGTCCCGATTCGCTCAGTCCCGAGGCTTCCAGAAATGCGTGCTGGTCCGCGGGCGGCAGCAACCGGATTTCGGCCTCCAGATCGCCCAACAGCGGAATCAACGGCACCTGGCGGGCCGCGGCCAGCGCTTCCAGGGCCGGAAGATATTGTCGGAGCTGCATCTCGGTTTCGCTCAGGTTGGCTACCAATAGATAGGGCTTCCGGGTGAGGAGCGGAATCTCTTGGAGCATCTCCAGTTCCGACTCGCTCAGGGCCAACTCCCGGGCCCAGTGACCCTGGTCCAGGCCCTCCTCCAGGCGCTGGAGCAGGTTGAGCAGCGCCAGGACGCGCTTGTCCCCACCGCGCACCTGTTTGTCGGCTTTGAGCCGCTGGCGGCCAATGATTTCCAGGTCGGCCAGCAACAGCTCGGTGTCGATAATTTCCACATCCCGGACCGGTTCCAGCGCGCCGGGCGGATGCGGGATGTCGCTCGCTTCAAAGCAACGCACCACGTGCACTAAAAGATCGACATCGCGGATTTGGGCCAGGAACTGGTTGCCCAGACCCTCACCCTGGCTGGCCCCCTTGATCAGCCCAGCAATATCCACGAAGGTAATGGTGGTCGGGGTCAGTTTTTGAGGTTTGAGGAGCCGGGCCAGGGTTTCTAGCCGGTCGTCCGGGACCGGCACCACCCCGGTATTAGGATTGATGGTGGTAAAGGGATAGCCTGCCACTTCCGCCTGACCGGCGGTCAGGGCGTTGAAGATGGTGGACTTGCCGACGTTGGGCAGTCCGACGATGCCGCAGCTAAAACTCAAGAATTATGCTCCTAATTTTTTAGAGACCAGACTTTGCCATTGTCTTGGCCAATAATAGAACTAATTTACCCGGAAATTATTCCAGATGCCTTTAAGGTCCGGCAAGACAGAGGCATTCTAACACAAAGCCAAGATTTGCGGGATGCATAATTTTTATCAGATTCAACCGCGGTTGTCGATATCATCGCCCGGTTTCGGGAGGAACTGCGGCCCCGGCCTTTACATCATCCGGGGGAGGCATTATTTTTAAATTAAAGTTCTGATTTGATTGATAGTGCGGTCCACTTAGCGCGAGGTACAATCATGCAAGAGGCTAGATTTTATGAAAAAATAGAGGATAATAAGGTCCAGTGTCATCTATGCGCCCATGAGTGTCAGATCGACCCGGGGAAACGGGGCATCTGTATGGTCCGGGAAAACCAGGAAGGAGTGCTCTATTCCCTGGTCTATGGCAAGCTTATCGCTCAAAACATCGATCCCATTGAAAAGAAACCCTTATTCCACTTTTTGCCGGGCAGCCGCTCTTTTTCGATTGCTACGGTAGGTTGTAATTTCCAGTGCCTGCATTGCCAGAATTACGACATCTCTCAATATCCGCGGCTGCATGAGAAAAAGATCATCGGCCAGGAGCTGACCCCGGCTGAGGTGGTCGCCCAGGCCCAGGCCAACCAGGCGGCCAGCATCTCCTATACTTATACGGAACCGACGATCTCCTCGGAATTCAACTATGATACTGCCTTAATCGCCCGAGAACAGGGCCTCCGCAATGTTTACGTCTCCAATGGCTTCATGACCGAAGCCTCGGCCACGGCGATGGCGGAGGTTATCGATGCTGACAATATTGATTTGAAAAGCTTCTCGGATAGTTTCTATCGCAAGGTCTGCAAGGCCCGGCTGCAACCGGTGCTCGATACCATTGTGCGGATGAAGCACTTAGGCGTCTGGGTTGAAGTAACCACTCTGATTATTCCGGATGAAAACGACACCGATGGCGAACTAAAGGAAATCGCGAATTTTATTAAAGGGGTGGATCCCGGGATACCCTGGCATGTCTCGGCCTTTTATCCTACTTATAAGATGTTGGATCACGCCCCAACTCCGGCCGCAACTCTGCTCCGGGCTCGCGAGATCGGGCTCGAAGCCGGACTTCGCTACGTCTATACCGGTAATATCCGCGGGGATGCCGGGGAAAACACCTTTTGCTATAACTGCCAGGCCTTAGTGATTGAGCGCCTGGGTTATACTATCAGACACAACTACTTAAAAGACGGTAAATGTCCTAACTGCGGGACGCCGATTGACTGGGTGTGGAAATAGTGCGAAATGTATCGGATGTTATTATGCAGTCTTAAGACCGGATATTAATAATCGCACAACAGGTACCTGCTTAGCTTAATCTCAGCCGGAAGTGGCTCAGGAGGCGCAACCATGATGCCCTTGGATACCCGGATTTCAGGCCGGGACGTGGAATTATTACCGGAATGGCGCTATAAAATTGAAGAAGAGTTAGCCCGTCTGCAAAAACACTATTACGACCCTATTATCCACGCCCGGGTCGAGATCATCGGCACCGGCCACCATCGCCTCGGGACCTTTGAAATACATCTGGTAATGTCCATCCCCGGGGACACCATCACTATTACCCGTCAAGGAGAATTTGTCTTACCGCTGATCGTCGAGGCCTTTGATGCCCTGGATCGACGCCTGGCGGAACACTCCGATATCCGCCAGCGTATGGTCAAGACTCATGAGGAACAGGCCCAGGTGGGCAAGATCGCAAAGCTTTTTCCAGGGGAAGACTATGGTTTTGTGGAGACCGCCCAAGGGGAAGAAGTCTATTTTCATGCGCATGCGGTTAAAAGAGGCAACTTCGATCAGCTGCGGATCGGAGACCTGGTAAAACTGGCCCTAGAAGAAGGGGACCAAGGCCCTCAGGCCATCTGGATCCGAACGCTGGAGTAAACCTCTGTTAGCCAATTTTGAGCGCCTTAACGGCTAGCGAAAAGATGGACCGGCCAGACCAGATATCATTCGCAGCTAGATTATAAATAAATCTCATAAAATATTAATTTTTATTTGATAATGATTCTAATAAATATTATCATTAAACCCACTAGATTCGTTATTCCAATTAATCCACAGGAGGTTCATCATGGCGGAAGATCTACCTGAAAAAGGGGCAATTATCCAAAAGGACAAAGAGACCTATGCCATCGCGCCACATATTCCGGGGGGCATCATCACCGATTTCGGGCTATTGCGCCGGGTGGCGGATGTCTCGGAAAAATTTGGGGTGAAGGCCATTAAACTTACTTCCGCGGAGCGCTTTGCCCTGGTCGGCATCAAGGCCGCGGATCTGGACCAGGTCTGGCAGGAATTAGGGATGACCCCGGGCGCGGCTATCGGTCTCTGTGTCCGGTCCATCAAGTTCTGTCCGGGGACGACCTTTTGCCGCTTGGGACTCCAGGATGCGGTGGGCATGGGGCTGAAACTGGACGAAAAATATCATGGCGCGCCCCTACCGTTCAAATTCAAGATCGGGGTGGCCGGGTGCCCGAATAATTGCGCCGAGAGCTGGATTAAGGACCTGGGGTTGGTAGGTACCGCCAAAGGCTGGCGAGTGCTGGCCGGCGGCTTTGCCTCAGGCCACAACCCCCGATTGGCGGACGTTATAGCCAAAGGTCTGAACGATGAAGAGGCCTTGGCGCTCTCCGCCCGTATCATTGACTGGTTCAGCCAGGCCGGGAAAAAGAAACGCTTAGGAAAAATCATTGATGACATCGGCCTGGACAAATTCAAACAGGAACTGGGAGTGCCATTGGAATAAGAGCTTACAAGCTGTAATCTTTGACCGGCAAAGATGCTTGTCATCTCAGCCATTCTATGATAAACAAATATTAGGTGGTGGGCGTAGCTCAGTCGGTGGAGCACCGGGTTGTGGCCCCGGAGGCCGCGGGTTCAAGTCCCGTCGCTCACCCCATAATAAATTTGTTTAGCCCTGGAATTAAATATTATCAGACTAAGTCAAAGTAAGGATGTAATTGCTTCGTTGCAATCCTGCCCATGACTAATCCTCCAGCAACCCACGTCCACCTCCTGGGCATTTGTGGGACCGGCATGGCCGCTCTGGCCGGGATCCTCAAGGAACAGGGCTACCAAGTCACCGGTTCGGATGAGCATCCTTACCCCCCGATGAGCACCTTTCTGGAAAATTTGCAGATTCCGGTACTGGCCGGTTACAGTCCAGACAATCTCCAGCCGCGCCCCGATCTGGCGGTGATCGGCAACGTCATCCGGGCTGAAAACCCCGAGGCCCAGGCGGTGCAGGCCCAGGGCATCCCCCGGCTGTCGATGCCGGAGGCCTTAAACCAGTTTCTGGTACGGGCGCGCCAGGCCCTGGTGGTCAGCGGCACGCACGGCAAGACCACTACGGCCGCGCTGCTGGCCTGGCTGCTTTATGCCGCGGGGCAGGATCCGGGCTTTATGATCGGCGGGCTGGTCAAGAATTTTCAGTCCAATTACCGGGTCGGCCAGGGGCCGTTCGTGGTGCTGGAGGGGGATGAATACGATACCGCCTTCTTTGATAAACGGCCTAAATTCTTGCTGTTCCGGCCCCGCCTGGCCATTCTCACCTCGATCGAATTCGATCACGCCGATATCTATGCCGATCTGGAACAGGTGACCCGGGCCTTTGCCACCTTTGTGACCCAGATGCCGGATACCGGTGAGTTGGTGTCTTGGGGCGATGCCGCGCTGGTCCGGTCGGTCAGTGCCCAAAGCCCGGTCCCGGTCTGGTTCTATGGCCTAAATTCTGATGCCACCTGGCAGGCCCGGAATTTGGAAGCGCAGGGGGCAGGGATGGGTTTTAGCGTCTATCGGGCCGGGAAATTCTGGGAGCGGTTTTATGTGCCCTTAGCGGGTCGCCATAATGTCCTCAACGTTCTGGCGGTGCTGGCCAGCCTGAACGCCCTGGGAATCGACAAGCAGGTTATCAAAGCGGCCCTGCCGGATTTTGCCGGGGTCAAACGCCGCCTGGAGGTGATCGGCGAGTTCAATAGCATTACCGTGGTCGATGACTTTGCCCACCATCCCACCGCGGTGGCGGAGACCCTTAGCGCCGCGCGGGGTCGATTTCCTGGTCGCCGTTTGGTGATCGCCTTTGAACCCCGGACCAATACCAGCCGCCGCAAGATTTTTCAGCAGGCCTATGTTCAGGCCTTTCAGGACGCGGATGTGATTTTAGTCCGCGAACCGCCTGACCTGTGGAAGGTTCCCGACGGCGAGCAATTTTCCTCAGTGCAACTGGCCGCAGACCTTGAGACTCAGGGGCAACGGGCTTATTACTTTCCCGATACCGATAGTTTGCTGACCGGACTGCTGACCGAAGCCGCGTCCGGAGACGTTATCCTGGTGATGTCCAATGGCAGCTTTGATAATCTAATTCCAAGCCTGGTTCAAGCTTTGACTGCCAAGGAATAGTTTACCCCCACCCCTTAAATCAATAGAGGCTGGAAAACCTGCTTGGGCTGGCGCCGGGTCATAACCACCTCCCGAGCGGAAGGCCCCTCCACAAGCACCGGAATCGAGGTGTCCTCCGGGGCATCACTGTAACTGACGCACAGGCTGGCGGCCTGGAGCACCGGGGTCTGATGATTGGCATCCGGGACCAGGGCCAGAGGGCCAGGAAAATTACGGACCCGAAGACGGAGGTCGGTAGCCTGGCTGAGGGCCGCGAGGGCCTCGTTATCGCGCTGAGCGCGGCCCACGATCAGCTTGGTTTGGGCATTGAGGCGAAAATGCCGTCCCCATTTGAGCAGTTCCAGGTCGCGGCGGCTGATTTCCGTCTGGTGCTGCAGCAAATCCTGGAGACGGTTGGCAAACCCCTCATTAGTCAATAAACAGCCCCCGGCCGGAGCGGGATAGCGGCTAATGCCGTATTGGGCGGCCAGGGCAATCTGCGGCTTGCGACTGCGGCCACTGAGCTTCAAAAGTCGGTCCCGGTTCACCCAGCCCGCCAATTCCGGCCGGGTCGGTTTCAGCAGCCGGGCGCTGAGCGGTCGCAAAAGCAACTCCGGGTAGCCCGACTCTCGGGCAATGAGATTAAGCGCCCCTTTATGCTGGCTGAAGGGCCGCTGCCCCAGCACCTCGCCGGTAAACATAAAATCATATCCTGCCGCGCTCATGATCCGCCCGGCCTCGCGTAGCATCAGAATATGACAATCGATGCACGGGTTGAGGGTACGGCCAAAGCCATGGGCCGGCTGGCGCAACAAGGGCAGGAACTGGTCGGTCAGATCTTCAACAAGCAGGGGCAAGTCCAGCTCTGCTGCGGCTTCTAAGGCCCGTTCGGCGCCAAAAAATGGGGTGGTCCAAACTAAGCCAGTGACCGCAATTCCCTGTCCCCGCAACAGGGCTACTGCCAACATGCTGTCTAGACCGCCGGAGAATAATCCCAATGCTTTGATGTGCTTCATATCGTTTATCTAGAGTCCAATATGGCCCCGCGCTGCAACCCTAACCTCGGCCGATAGGTATTTATGGTCCCCATAGGGCAGATCAGTGCTGGCGGTTAATGACAATATATAATATTTCCCATAAAATTGTTGCGTGGGGATGGAAACTAGTTAAAAATTCATTGGTGCTTATGGTATATTACCCGTGAGCAGTCAGTTAGGAAATTCATTATAAAAAATTGCCATGGATGAAGCGAGCCGCTCTCCGGCCCTTGCCGCGATAATCACATATTGCCAGCGTATCCGGCAGATTCGTCAGGATCCCGGACATCACCCGGAAACTTCCCTATATGGGCCCTTGGAGACCCTGCTGAAGGAACTGGCCAGCTTATTTGACCAGACCCTGAAGATTATCCCGCAATATTCCCTGGGCGGCATCGGCTCTCCGGATTTCGGTATTGAACCTGCCGGTAAATCTCTGGCTTTTCTGGAGGCCAAGGAGCCAGACAAGGACTTATCACGTCTCAAGGGCCATGATCAGCAACAATTAGATAGATATTTAGAACTGCCCAACCTGTTGCTGACTAATTTTTGGGAAATGCGGCTATTTCAGGAAGGTGAATTAGTTCAACAGGCAACCCTGGTGCCCTGGGAATGCCTGGAATCCGGAAAGCCCTACCAATCCCTGCTGGCGACTCACAATTTAACCCCGGCTCTGCAATTACTAGAGCGCTTCTTAACCTATTCCGTCCCTTATATTACTAAACCGGACCAACTCTGTCGCTACCTGGCTCGGGCGGCGCGCCTGGTACGGGTGGCGGTAGAGGACGCCATGCAAGAGAGAACGCCGAATTCTCCTCTGGAACAGATTTATAACGACTATCGTGAGGTCCTGTTTTTTGATTTAACCAGAGATGAATTCGCCGATGCTTATGCGCAGACCCTGGCCTATGCTCTGCTGTTGGCGCGGCAGGCTACCGGTAGCCGACTGGTCGCGCAGGGGTTGATGGCCTTCATTGATTCCGAGCGCCACCGCCTGCTGTGGTCCACCCTTTTTTTGCTGGTACAACCGATGGTTACCGGCATGATCGGCTGGAGTATTTATTATCTGATAGACCTGGTAAATCAGGTAGATCCAAAAGTTTTATCTTATGATGATCCGGCGCATGATCCATTACTTTATTTTTATGAAGATTTTCTGGCGGAATATGACCCAAGTCTAAGGAAGCGCCGGGGCATCTATTATACCCCTCCGGCGGTGGTAAATTTCCAGACCCGCGTGATCAATCGGTTGTTGGTCCAGGCCTTTCAAAAACCCTATGGCCTGGCTGACCAGGGCGTGGAGATCCTGGACCCGGCGACCGGCACCGGCACCTACCTGGTATCGGCCCTGGCCGAAGGCTGCCGTCATATCCGGCAAACTATGGGCGAAGCCGCGGTGCCCCAAGCCGCGTCGCATCTGGCTGACCACTTGCATGGCTTTGAAATTCTGGTGGGGCCTTACACGGTGGCCCATTATCGTATGGCCACTGCCATCCAAGAATATGGTGGTCAGCCGAGCGGTCGGTTGCCGATCTATCTAACCGATACCCTGTCGCCTTCTTATGGCCAGCCTTTGCTCACCCCCCATTTTGGCTTCATTTCCGACCCGTTCACTGAGGAACGCCAGGCCGCGGATCGAATCAAGGCCGAAATCCCGATCATGGTGGTGCTGGGCAATCCACCCTACGGCCGTGGTAAAGCCGAGACCGGGTGGCTCTGGGATACCCTGATGGAGGATTTCCGCCAGGGCGTCCCGCCGGAATACCGCGGTGATTTAAACAATCTGGCGGAATGCTACGTTTATTTTTACCGCTGGGCCCTGTGGAAGCTGTTCGAACAGCAAGCCGCCGCCCGGAAAGGGATTTTAAGCTTTATCAGTAATTCCCGCTGGCTTATCGGCGGGGCTTTCGGGGGTATGCGACAGGTCTTCCGGCGTTATTTTGATCGCATATACGTGATCGATCTACACGGCGACAGCCGGGCCCCGTTGCCCGCCGGGATCGAACTAGACGAAAATGTCTTTGATATTCAAGTAGGCGTAGCTATTACGATCTGTGTGGCCGATGGCTCTCGCCCCGGCGAGGATGCTGAGGTCTTCTATACCGGACTCTGGGGGTCGCGACCATCGAAATATGAGTGGCTGAATTTATTCCCGGAAACTCTGCCAATCGAACGGTTTGCCTTAGTGCCAGTAAACGGCAGCGATCCCTTTTATCCCGCCCTGGGAAAGGACTTTGCCGCCTGGCCAGATTTGCCGGCCATTTTTCGGAAAAAGTTCAGTGGCCTGAAAACGCATCGCGATGATTTGGTAGTGGCGCCGACGCGGTCAGAATTAGCAAGGAAGATAACCGCCTTATTTTCGGCTCCAAAATATCAACAAGAAAAGATTTTCCATGAAACTCCGTCAAGAACCCTAGAACGCGCTTTAAAACATGCTTTTGATCCTGGGAAGATTATTCCTTATGCTTATCGGCCGTTAGACAATCAATATCTTTATAATAATTTTGCTTATATTGATCGCCCCAGGGATACGCTACAATCTTATTGGGGATATTCAAATCTTTGTCTAGCAACCAGACAAGACAGACATGGTCATGGTGCTTCAGTTTTTCTATTTAATTCGATTCCAGATTTAAATGCTTATAACGGAAATAGTAGCCACATCTTCCCTCTCTGGAACGGCTCAGCCGGAAACTTGGGCACCCATAATTTCAACCCCCGGTTGTTAGAAGGCCTGGGCCAACAGTGGGGCCAGGAAATTACCCCAGACCAGCTTTTTGCGTTTTGCTATGCGGTGCTGGGCTGGGAAGGCTACTCCTTGCGGTTTGCCCAAGATCTGGCCCGAAGCTTCCCCCGGGTTCCTTTCCCCAGGGATTATTCCTTGTTTCAGGAAGGAGCGGAGTTGGGCCAGAAGCTCATCGCCTGGCACAGTTTTCAGGAGCGCTATCCCGCGGATGGCTCCATTACCATCCAGGGGAGCGCGGCAACCATCGACACCTGCCATTATGACCCGGTAACCGGGCGGCTTTACCTGGCTAATGAAAACTTTGTGGCCCCGGTATCTAAGGAGGCCTGGGAATATGTAGTAAGCAGTTATGAGGTCTTGAGTCAATGGGTCAAACGGCGGTTCCATCTGGCCTTCACTTTGGAACTGCAACGGCAGTTGCTGGAGGTCATCTGGGCCCTGGAACAGACGGTAAATTTCCGCCCGGCTCTGAACGACTTCGGCGAACGTCTCCTGACCGCCCCTCATCTGTCCCGCTACGAATTGGGAATTGAATCCTGAGCCATTACAAAACTAGCCGGTTGATGGCAATTTAGTTAGAAGCCGGTATCTACCCGCGGCAAAAAGCTTGAAAAGCCCTTTTAAGTCAGGTAAACTTCAAAGTCTATGGATGACCAGTTATCAGGTGTAGAGCAGGTCTGGGCCGATTATCCCTTTCCGTCGCCCTATATTATAAAGGTTATTGCGCGCGCCGAGACCGAGTCTTTGGCGACCCGTTTACTCGCAGCCGCGGCTCAGGTCTTGGGAGAGGTCGACGTTTCCCAGGCTTGTATCGGCCAGAGACGGAGTTCGCAGGGGAAATATCTATCCTTGACCTTCGAATTGACGGTGCATTCGGTGGCGCAGATCAAGGCCCTGTATCAGTCGCTGGGCCGTCAGCCTGGGGTTTTGATGGTTATGTAGAACCTCTTAACTGTTGGGAGAGATCATGCAGCGCCGAGAATTCTTGAAACAGGTCGCAGCCTTAGGAGTATTAGCGGGAGCAGGCCGTATCCTGACCATGCCGGCTGAACTTTTGGCCATGGTCCCTAAGGAGAAGCCGTCTCCGACACTGGCCCGGGCCACTGGCACTAACTACGCCCATTTGGTGGGAGATTCCATCCAGGCTTTGGGCGGGATGAAAAAATTCGTCAATGCCGGGGAAATCATCGTGGTCAAACCCAACATCGCCTTTGACCGCCCCCCGGAGATGGCCGCCACTACCAATCCCATAGTCGTCCGCAAGGTGGTAGAACTGTGCCTGGAGGCCGGGGCCAAAAAGGTCAAGGTGTTGGACCGGACCTGTCATGACGCCCGGCGCACTTATGTCAACAGTGGCATCAAGGCGGCAGTGGAGGGAATCAAAGATAAACGGGCGGTGGTCGAATTTGTCGATGAACGGCGGTTTGTGGAACTCGACATTGAGGGGGCCAAGGCCTTGAAACGCTGGTCCTTTTATCAAGATATTCTGGAGGCCGACCGGTTCATCAATATCGCTATCGCCAAGACGCATTCCGAGGCCAAGCTCACCCTGACCATGAAGAACATGATGGGAGCCATCGGTGGCTGGCGGGGACGCATCCATGTCGGCTTACAGCAGAACATTGCCGATATGAACCTGGTATTACGGCCGGATCTGCATATCTTGGACGCCACCCGGATTTTAACCCAGAATGGGCCGACGGGCGGCAAACTAGAATATGTCAAGGTCAAAAATCAGGTCATTGCCGGAACTGACCCGGTGGCCCTGGATGCCTATGGGACTACCCTATTCGGGATGCAGCCTCAAGATATCGGTCATATCGTCAAAGCCCATGAATTGGGCCTGGGAGAAATGGACCTCAAAAATATCAAGATGTTGGGAGCCTGAAATTTACCATTTTGCCGCAGGGGAGCTAAGGATACATTGATCATCCCTGCCAAGATAAAGACTTAAGCCCGGCCTGGTTCCCGTTCGGGGGCCAGGCTATTATATTATAGGTATGTCGGATCAAGAATCTTCTCTCGGTTCAGCCCGCAACTCCCGGCGATGGTGGGTGGTAATACGCCGGGCCAGTCAACTGCTGTTCTTTTTCCTATTTCTGCTCCTGTTTCTTAAGGCGGAATACGCCGGTCAGGAGGTCCTGGCCTGGCCAGTGGACCTATTTTTCCGGTTTGACCCGCTGCTCCTGGCGGTTAACCTGCTTACCCGGAGTTCCCTGGTCTATGCCCTGTTATGGTCCCTGGTGTTTGTCGGCCTGACGCTGATCTTAGGACGGTTTTTTTGTGGTTGGGTCTGTCCTATGGGTACCACTCTGGACGGTTTCCGATATGTGTTGTTCAAAAACCGCCCCGATCAAGGTGTAGCTGATCGCTGGCGCCGGGTGAAATATTACCTGTTATTTGGGCTGCTGGCCGGGGCCGGGTTCTCCGTGAATCTGGCCGGGTTGTTCGATCCTCTCTGTCTGCTCTATCGCAGTATTACCATTGTCCTCTATCCCGCTCTGGGTTACGGTCTGGAGAGCCTCGCCACCCAGGCCTATCGCTGGGGTAAACCCCTCACTTATATTAGTGAACCACTTTATGGCTTTCTCAAGGCGACGATCTTGCCCTTTAAGCCCCTGGTTTACCTGATGCCCATATTTACCCTGGGGCTTTTCGTCCTGGTGGTGGCCCTGGAAGCCATTGACCGGCGTTTCTGGTGTCGGGCCCTCTGCCCGTTGGGGGCGCTTTATGGCCTGCTGGCGCGCTTTGCCGTGCTGCGTCGTCTGCCGGTAAAAAACTGCCCGGACTGCGGCGATTGTCAAAAGCTCTGTAAGATGGGGGCAGTAGGCAACGAATCTAACCCGGGTCATCAATCCGCCGAATGTCAGCTATGTCTCAACTGTCTGGCCCATTGTCCTAATAATCGGGTGAGTTTTGTCTGGGGTAGTAGAGCCAAGCGACCGGAGTTGGATCTGGGCCGACGCCAGGTAGTCCTGGCCTTGGGTGCGGGGATTGCCCTGGCCCCCTTGGTGCGTTTAGGCTCGGTGGCCCGCCGTCCCGAGGAGTTCCTCATCCGACCGCCGGGCGCTGCTTCCGAGGCCGATTTTTTCGCCCGCTGTGTGCGCTGCGGCCAGTGTATGAAGGTCTGCCCGACCAACGGACTGCAACCCACCCTGTGGGAAGCCGGGCTGGATGGCCTGTACACTCCCCGGTTGGTGCCGCGCCTGGGATATTGTGAATATGCCTGTAATCTCTGTAGCCAGGTCTGTCCGACCGGTGCTATCCCCGCGATGGACCTGGAGGTTAAACAGTCCAGTCCCTTGGGCACTGCCTTTATTGATCCGTCTCGCTGCATCGTCTATACCGAGGGGCACGATTGTCTGGTCTGCGAAGAGCACTGTCCGGTGGCTCCCAAGGCCATTATCTTCCACGACGGTCAGGTGCGAGACGCCAACGGTCAACTAAATACCGTTAAATTGCCGGTAGTGGTGGCCGATCGCTGCATCGGCTGTGGGATCTGTGAAAACAAGTGCCCGGTCGGGGGCGCGGCCGCCATTCGGGTGAAACGTTCGCTCCGCGTGGAAATATGATAAATTTTTAATAGTCATTAGTCAGTAAAAACTAAAACTAAACTCTTCATGAAACGTCATTATCCTGATCAACCCATCATCGGCGTCGGGGCCATCATCTTTAAAGAAGCGATGGTATTGTTGGTGCGTCGGGGTCAGGAACCGGCCAAGGGTGCTTGGAGTCTGCCGGGCGGGGCCGTGGAAGTCGGAGAAACCTTGGAAGCCGCCCTGATCCGGGAAGTGATGGAGGAAACCGCCCTGACGGTTGAAGTACTGGGTATTACTGCGGTGTTGGAACGCATCTATCGGGATGGCCAGGGCCAGGTGCCCTATCACTACGTACTGATCGATTATCTCTGCCGCTACCTGTCCGGCCCCCTTCAGGTCGGCTCCGATGTGACCGCCGGGGCCTTTGTGTCCTTATCCGAACTGGCGGCTTATCAATTGGCCAGTTATACCGCGGCAACCATTCATCGGGCCTGGGAACATTATCAGCAGGGTAACTATCTACCCAAATTTTCCTTGGATGGGTAATAGCATTTATGGAAGCAGATCTGCCCCTGCTGCAAATCCGTGATCTAGGGATGCGTTTCGGCGGCCTGACGGCCCTGGATAATTTCCAGCTTAGCCTGGCGGAGGGGTCCTTATGCGGTCTGATCGGGCCTAATGGGGCGGGTAAAACCACGGTCTTCAACCTGATCAGCGGCTTTCTGCGACCTACCGCGGGGCAGATTTTTTTCCAGGGGGCCGAGATCACTCACCTCTCCCCCCACCGCCTGAGCCACCTAGGTATTGGCCGGACTTTCCAAAATATCAGACTTTTTAATAACTTGAGTGTTCTCGATAACGTCCGGGTAGCCTGCCATTGGCGAGCTCAGGCCAGTTTTTGGGAGACCATCGGCCGGTTGCCGCGTTTTATTCGTGAGGAACGCCACTATTTAGAGCGCAGTCTGGACTTGCTCGCCGAGGTCAGGTTGCTGCAATTGGCCCAGGATAAAGCCGGTCAGCTGCCGTACGGACACCAACGGCGCTTGGAAATTGCCCGCGCCCTGGCGACCCGGCCGCAACTGCTGCTGTTAGATGAACCAGCCGCCGGACTCAACCCCCAGGAAACCATCGAGTTAATGGAATTTTTGCGAGAGCTGCGCGAGCGCCATCAGCTCACCATTTTGTTGATCGAACACAATATGAAATTCGTTATGGCCATCTGTGAACGGTTAAACGTGCTGGACCATGGCCTGATCATTGCCGAGGGTACTCCCTCAGAGGTGCAACGTAACCCCTTAGTCCGCCAAGCCTATCTGGGTGGATGACGCCGTGGAGACCGGTTAGCTAGACTACCCGCTCTACGGGAAACCCGAAGTGATAATCTTGCCACCAACCTCCGCCTGGCCATTTCCACCGCGGTCTTTAGGGTAACCGCTTAAAATTCCTTTTCGCTCATCGAACACCTTCGTTAACCACAAATCGGCAACCGTATCGCGCTCCACCTGTCAAGGTTGACGTCGATCATCCGGCTTTTTCTGTCGCGGTCGCGGTTGCGGGGCCGGTGAGGGTGGAGTAGGAGCCGCCAACTGTCGTGCCGGCATTATCTGCTGCTGCCGTGGCATCTCGGCCCGGCGGTGCTGCTGTTGGCGCATCTGCTGTTGTTGTTGCTCCTGTCTGAGCCGCATCTGTTGCTGTTTAGCCATTTCCACTTGCTGCTGCCGGCGGAGATGTTGTTCTTGTTGAAAACGGGCCTGGTCCTGACGCGGACGCCGGTCGTGTTGGACCCGTTGTTTTTGCCGCGGTCGCGGCTCCGCTAGTCGCCGCGCAGGTGGTGGCGCCTGGGGCGGTCGAAGCCGAGGATCCCTGGAAAACTTTCCTTGAACCGCCTCCGCAGGCCGGCTCCCGGGTCGATGGTGAGAATAGGACCGGTGCTGCTCGGGCATTCTGCCGCGCGGCGAGATGCCTGGTTGACCAGGCTTATTAATCCATGGCGACCTGGGGTTATCCGCCTTGGTAGAGGGCGTCGGCGGAACAGTAGGCCTTGAACTGGAGGGACGCTGCCAAACCCGGGTTCCGTTATCTCTACCTGGCCGGGGAACCCTTCGGTTCTCGATTGCCTTGGGAGCCGGGCCGCGCTCATCACCTATTGGAGGATGGGGTCTAGAGGCCGTCACCCAGGGTGATGGGGACCTCTGATCGCGATTCGCCAAGGTCGAGGTGCGGCCCTCTCTCCTACCCGGTTCCCCGCGGGAGCGGCTTAAGGAGGCCGGGGCCGCCAGGGCATCGGGGCGATTGAGTCCACCCGGCCTCATTCTGGCGTGCGACACCGGCCGGACCGTGAATCTATGGTTGGCGAGCCAGGCTGGCCTAACTTCCCGCCAGCCGGGGTGCCTGGACTCCAGGTGAGCGGGCGGTAGGGCATTTCGCAGGTGAGCTAAGCGGATATTTCTATAGCAGTGGTCACGTTCAATATTTATGTTCGTTACCTTATTGATATATTTTACTGGCGGGCCCCAATTGTAACAGGCCCGGGGGGCATAGCTGGGAGTAACGTAATTATTGACATACACCGTGCGTTCGTAAATCGTCGGAATGTATTGGGGAGAAGCCAGAACCCCGGCGGAGGCATAAGAATAGGCCGGCGAGTACGACTGCCCCCAGCCCAGGAGGAAATTCGATGCTTGGGTAAAAATCCATGACAACGGGGAAGTCTGATAACCATAGGCGCTATTCGGACCCATTTCCAGAGCCGTAGGATAGTTTCCGGGAGAATAATATTCCGAAGCGTACTCCCCTAAAGCAGCGGTATCCGGAGGCGCTACGGGGTTCCAGCCGACATATTGGTCATTGGTTCGCCAATTTACCGTATGAGGATACCAGGTGCGGCCGGGGACCCAGACCCAGCCATAGTCCCCGGTGTTTGCCCAATTGCCATAGTGATATGTCGCCCAACCCCAGGGTTCATCGGTCTCAAAAACATAACCTTCCTGGGTCGGCACCCAGCGGCCGTTGGTATAAGGCTGCCAGTTCTGTGCAACTTGCTGGGGCCGCCAGACCGGACCATATTGACTGTGATCAAGCCATTGGCCAAATCTGGCCAGAGCTTCCTGAAAAAGCGCCGCATCCTCCTGCCCGGCCTGCACCGGCGGGCTTGCCAAGGCCCCGGCCCCGACAAGCAGAATGCCGATCAGCAGGAAGATTTTAAAAATGTGCAAGGGCCTGTGGATCATAGCCTTTCTCCTTTTTGACGCAAAGAATTGTTCTTGGCCACGCGGATCTGGCTGCGTCAGAACCCATCATGCTTAAGATTCCAACCAATTATGCCAAAACCATCGATAGCTCAGACCCCCAAATCTGGGCGGCGGAACTTGACATATTCCCTACGCAAAATAAATGCCAGTTAGCACTTTGGTAACTTATTAGATTAACATGATATATTTGGTAGCATTTCTTTGATTAAAATCAAGCCCTAGTCAATATTGTCGGCATGGGAGAAATAGATACAAAAACCGGGTTAAAATCTCTCAATTTGATAATGGAGTAATCGAACTTGAACCTAGCCGCGGTCAGAAAGACAATTAATCTTGGAATATCAAGGGGAAAGCCGCCCGCCGGCTGGTTTAAAAATTAACTTTCAGATCGATTTCAGATAGGGGATTCTGCGGCTGCTTGCTTTGCCTCGTAAAACTGCCCCAACTTTTGTACCCGTTGCAGCTGCTCCCAGGCCCAGCAAAAGGCACAGCGGAGATTGCACCCTGAGCAGTCGGCAGTGGCGATACCCCCATAGAAGCGGGCTGGCCGGAAACGCTAGTACTTGCGCAGCCTTCCCTGGCACACAATCTTGGCTGTCTGCCGGCCTAACTCAATTGGGTCGTACATTGTTCTTAGATCGGAAGTTCCAGCTAGGGCCACAGCTCCGGCAAGCTAGGGAACAAAGCCTGGACTATGGCGATTTTCTACTTTCCCTAACGGAGATTGAACTGGCGGATCGGGCCGCGAATCGTCTGAAACGGCGGCTGCGAGAAGCCAAGTTTCCGCTGCTGAAGACCCTGGAGAGCTTTGACTATCAGGCCGCCCTGGGACTGGATCGACGTCTGCGGCATGAGTTGGCCTCCGGGGAATATATCAGCCGGCAG
>JAQVHY010000059.1 GCA_028695935.1 Desulfobacca sp. | reverse complement strand
AACCCTCGTTGCTTTTTCTTGAAGGTTTTAACCGAAAACCGAAAACAGAAAACTAAAAAACCGGGTTTTTCCCCGGCCGGGCGGTTGGGCATAAACCGGCAACAAGGCAGGATTATAAGATGGCCATGGCTTGGCGGGCCAGAGATTCGGCATTAGCCAGCATCTGGTCACATTCAGCCAGGCTCAGGCCGGCCCCCTGACCGAGTTGATAGGCCCGCTCCCGGGTGATAAAATCCCGGGGACTGTGGGAATCAGTGTTTAGGATTAACCCGGCGCCCACCTCGCGGGCCAGGGCCGCGACGTGGCCGTTGGCCAAAGAGTGGCCGGCCCGGGCCGAGATTTCCAGCAGGATGCCGTGCTGGCGGGCTAGTTCGACCTCTTCCCGGCTAATCAGACCGGGGTGGGCCAGGATATCGATATCCGCTTCTAAGGCGGCCCGGTTGGTCCCTGGAGCCACCGGTTCGGCCAGGGTTTCCCCGTGCACCACGATAATCGCCGCTCCCAAAGCCCGGGCCTCCGCGGCCAGGGGGCCAATTTGGGAGGGCGGCACATGCGTAATTTCCACGCCGGGCAGCAGCACCGTGGCACAGACTGAGTTAAGGGCGCGGGCTGCCACCCGCAGACGCTCCAACACCAGGTCAAAGTTGGAGGCATCGGCGTGGTCGGTAATGGCCACGTACCGGTAGCCCAAGACTTCAACCCGCCGGACTAATTCGGAGGGCAATAGCTCGCCGTCGCTATAAAGAGAGTGCGTATGAAGATCGATCATCCGCCCGGTTTACATCTTATATTTGCCGAAATCATCCGGATCCAGGCTTTCCAGAATCTCCGTCCACTTTTTGCCCTCTTCGGTAGTGACCACCTCTTGGCCCCGGAGGTCAACCCGACGGGATTTCTGGATTACTAGTTCTTCCACAAAGATGGGGGCCTTGGTACGCAAAGCCAGGGCAATGGCATCGCTGGGGCGGGCGTCAATGCTGATCTCTTTGTCTTTATTGTTTAAAAAGATCAAGGCGTAATAGGTGTTATCCTTGAGATCACAGACCTCGATGCGCTTGACCTCCACCTCCATGGCGTCGATGACGGTTTTTAACAGGTCATGGGTCATGGGTCGGGAGAATTTGATATTCTCTAGTTCGCTCGCGATCGCCGTGGCCTCCAGCAACCCAATCCAGATCGGCACCGCCTTATCAGAATCCACATCCTTAAGAATCATAATAGGACTGTTGGTAAACGGGTCGATGGTTAGCCCCGAGACAGTGACTTGTCTCAACATGGTATCCTCCTTATGGGATGCCGGGAGGCACTCTAAAGAAATTAACAGCTACCCGCGCAGCCTAACCAGCGGCCCCCCAAGGAATGCTGATACGCCTGTTCGATCCGCACCGGGACCAAGCGGCCGATCAACTCCTCCGGGCCGGTAAAATTTACCACCTGGTTGCTGCGCAGCCGTCCGCTGAGCTGGGACGGTGATTGCTTGCTACGGCCTTCTACCAATACTTCTTTAATCTGCCCGACCAGCCGTTGGTGACTGGCCAGCGTCAGTCCGTCCTGAATTTCCTTTAAGCGAGCCAGACGCGCCGCTTTAATTGACTCGGCCATCTGGCCCGGGAAGGTCGCGGCGCGGGTCTGCGGCCGCGGGGAATATTTAAAATAGAATGCACTATCAAAGGGAACTTCCTGCATCAACGACAGGGTCTCCTGAAAATCCTCCTCGGTTTCCCCTGGAAAGCCCACTATCAGGTCAGTGGTAATGACGATTGCCGGGCAGACTTCCCGCAACTGCCGTACCCGCCGAAGATAGTCGTCACGATTATAACCGCGCTTCATCCGGGACAAGATACGCGAGGAGCCGGACTGCACCGGCAGGTGAATATGTTCGCACAGGGCCGGCAATTCCGCAAAGCACTGGATCAGCTCTGGCGACAAGTCCCGAGGGTGGGAAGTGGTAAACCGCAACCGCGCCAATCCCGGCAACGCCGCCAGTTCCCGCAGAAGTTGGGGAAAGGATAAGGATTCCGGGCGACCGCGGCCGTAGGAATTGACATTTTGTCCTAATAGAGTTACTTCCTGTCCTCCGGACGCCAGGAAGTTTTGCACCTCCTGAATGATTTCCCCTGAAGGGCGGCTCATCTCCGGTCCCCGCACGTAGGGCACGACACAATAGGTGCAGAAGTTATTGCAACCCTGCATAATGGTCACCAGGGCCTTGACCTGACCTGGAGGCCAATGGCGGCGGGGCGGAATCTGAAACTGTTCCACATAGTCGGTATCGACCACCGGTGGGCCGCCATCCTGAACCTGCCGCAGCATTTCCGGCAGCCGATAAATGCCGTGGGTGCCAAATACTAAATCGAGATGGGGGACGCGCTGCCGCAACCGCGCTCCCTCCTGTTGCGCCACACAGCCGCCCACGCCGATTATCATCTGGGGACGGCGTTTTTTCAGAAACCGGAGACGGCCCAACAGACTGCGGACTTTTTCTTCCGATTTGGCCCGAATCGAGCAGGTATTGATCAGGTACAGATCTGCTTCTGCGGGCTGCCTGGTCAGGGTATAGTCGGCGCTCAAGACCTGGGCCATCAGCTCGGAATCATAAACGTTCATCTGGCAGCCATAGGTCTTGATATATAATCTCTTTTTCGGCCCCATCATGGTTTTTATTAAATAAAATCTGGCCAGGCTTGTCAACCTGAAAAGACTGTAGGGCCTGGCCCCTGGACAGAGCGGCCAAGCCCGGCTATAATAGTGCCGGACGGTTTTACCCCCCCTCTGGCCAACCCGGTTGGCGACGGTTCACATTTAGAACATCAAACCCTCGGAGAGAGATGAATATCCTCAAGGTATATCCTCACCCCGGCTGCCGCGATCAGGCATGGGCTCCTGGTTACAGAGGGCCATTATGATTCCGCTGCGCGGTATCCCCTCCCGGCGGCAATGGCCGGTGGTCACCCTCGGTTTGATTGTGGTGAATTTTGTCATCTTTCTCTATCAACTCTACCTGGGTCCGGAGGCCGCGCTGGATTTAATGTGGAAAGGTGGGGCCATACCCGCTAAGTTGAGCCAGGTGAAGCTGTTCAGTTCTAAACAGTCGCTGCTCCTGGTGGCCACCATGTTCAGTTCTTTATTTATCCATGGGGGTTGGGTGCATCTGCTCGGCAACCTGCTGATCCTGTGGGTATTTGGCGAGGCCCTGGAGGACGATCTGGGCCACTGGCGGTTCTTGGGGTTTTATCTGTTCTGCGGCTTCTTTGCCGGGCTGGTGCACGCCCTGGTGGCCAGCCGCTTGACCATCCCGATCATTGGCGCCAGTGGGGCCATCGCCGGATTGTTGGGGGCCTATCTGGTCCGCTTTCCCCAGGCTCCGGTGCAAACCCTGATCTATTTAGGGGTAAAATTTAAGATCGTCGAAATTCCGGCCTTTGTCTGGCTGGGGGCTTGGCTCATCCTGCAATTTTACGGCTTGCGGCAGGGAGGCGCGGTTGCCTGGTTCGCCCATTTGGGCGGCTTTTTAACCGGCCTCTTGGCTATTACCTTGTTTACCCAGGAACCGCTGCCAGCTCGCCCGAAGAAACGCCGCCGCAAAAAATGAGTTTCGAATTTCGAGTTTTTAGTTTAGAGATGAGTAACAAGGGACGTGGGGAAAATTTGCCATGCGCCGTCTTTTCGGCCAAAGGTCCAACTGTTGATGAGATCACCAGTCATGCCCGCCCAATACCCCGAGTAAACCTGGTGGCACCGGTTTCCAACCGGTGCAAAGGATAGGCTTTTTTTTTAACCTTGTACCTGATATAATTTAATAATAGGTGGTGCGTGCCCTTTGGCCCCATTTCTGGGTCTTAAGACATCTCGCCTCTCTAGTGGTTGTCATCTTCTCATCTGACCATTGACACCGTTATCGGGGCAATGTTTCGTACCCGAATTGATTTACCAAATTTTAACCGCGCCGATTTCTGGCAACGCTCAATCATTGACCTCATCTAAACTGGCAGCGACCGGCCGAACCTCATTAATATAAATTTTGCAATCAAATGCAACAAACTAATAATATAAACAATTGATTAAATTGATTATCTCAACAGAAAACAGAAAACAGAAAACTGTATAAGACCTTAACTTGGGGTAAGACCTGACTGTCCGGCAGCCCAGCAAGGAGATTAGGGGTGGTCCCCAAACCCAGTTATGAAGAACTAGAACAAAAGCTCCAGGAACTCGAAGCCGAAGCTAGCCGATTGAAGCAGGCGGAGATGGCCCTCAAGGATAGCCAGGCGCGTTATCGGGCCATGGTGGAGGCCTTCGATGGTTTGATCTATGTCTGCTCTCAAGACTATCGGGTCGAATTTATGAATACCCGCTTCCTAGCACGCACCGGCTACAATGCCATCGGCGAGTACTGCTACAAAGCTCTGCATAACCGTGAGGCCATCTGCCCTTGGTGTGTAAATCAGCGGGTGTTTAAAGGGGAAACCGTCCGCTTGGAGATCCAGAGTCCCAAGGACAACCATTGGTATTATGTGATCAACACCCCGATTTACCATGCCGATGGCAGTATCTATAAGCAAGCCATGATGTTTGACATCACCGAGCGCAAACGCATGGAGAAACTCCTGGCCGGGGAACGGCAGATTCTAGAAATGGTGGCCACCGGGCAACCCTTACAGGACACCCTGGATGCGCTTACCACCTTTATTGAACAATTGCGGCCCGGGACCTTTTGTTCGGTCTTGGTCCTAGACGAAGACCAAAAACGTCTCTTTCACCGTTCGGCGCCTAGCTTACCGGAAGAATATCTCCAGGCCATTGATGGGTTAGTCATTGGTCCCGAGGCCGGGTCGTGTGGTACCGCAGCGTACCGAGGTAAGACGGTGGTCGTGGAAAATACCGCCGTTGATCCGTTATGGGCCGACTATCGGGAGCTGGCGCGGCGTTTTGACCTCCAATCCTGCTGGTCGGTGCCGATTTTTGACAGCACCGGCCAGGTATTGGGGACTTTTGCCCTCTATGACCGCCAACCTCACCAGCCCTCTGAAGACGAGTTGCAACTGATCGAAACCGCCGCCAATGTGGCCGGGATTGCCCTGGAGGTCCGGCGTTCCGAAGAAGCCCGACGCGCCGATGAGGAGAAGTATCGCATTTTATTCGAAAAATCTAGAGATGCGATCTGTGTTACCACCCGGGAGGGCAGATTTATTGACCTTAATCAGGCTACCTTGGAGCTGTTTGGCTATACCCGGCAGGAGATGTTGGAAGAGGTCAACGCCACCCAATTATATGTCCATCCCGGCTACCGGGAGCAGTTTAAACAGCAGATCGAGCTGGAAGGATCGATCCGCGACTTTGAGGTCAAGCTCTTGAAGAAGGATGGCACCGAAATGGACTGCCTGATCACCTCCACCATCTTGCGGTCCAAGGAGGGCGGCATCCTGGGATATCAGAATATCATTCGGGATATCACCAAGCAGAAGCAGGGGGAATGGGCCTTGCGCAAAAGCGTGGCCCGCTATCGGGCCATTGTCGAGGATCAGACCGACCTGATCTGTCGCTCCCTGGCCGATGGCCGACTTACCTTTGTCAACGAGGCCTACTGCCGTTATTTCGGCAAGAAGCGGGAAGAGTTGATCGGCAGCAAGTACTTCCCCCTGATCTATGAGGAAGATCGCGCCCCGGTGCAGGCCCACCTGGCCTCCCTGGGCCCCGAAAACCAGGCCGTAACTTTTGAACACCGGGTCATCGCCCCGGATGGGGAAATTCACTGGCAACAATGGACCAACCGGGTGATCCTGGATGACCAGGGCCAACCCCTGGAGTTTCAGTCGGTCGGGCGTGATATCACCACCCAGAAGTTGATGGAAGAGGCCCTGATCGAAAGCGCCGAAAGAATCAAGCTGTTTGCCTACTCAGTGTCGCATGATCTCAAAAGCCCGGCGATCGGCATCCATGGTCTGATCAAGCGTTTGTATAAGCACTATGCCGAGTTACTGGATAACCAGGGCAAAAATTATTGTGTGCAGATCTTAAATGCTTCCGAGCAGATCGCCACCTTGGTGGAAAAAATTAATGTCTTTATCTCCACCAAAGAAGCGCCGTTAAATATCGAAAAGGTTAAGTTAAACGAAATTCTCCAGATTATCCGAGATGAGTTTTCCGCCCAGCTCAATATTCGACAAGTAGAGTGGGTAGAACCAGCCCATTCCCCGGAAATCATGGTCGACCGCTTAGCCATTGTGCGGGCGCTGCGCAATCTGGTCGATAATGCCTTAAAATACGGCGGCGACGAATTGAGCCAAATCAGCATCGGCCATCAGGACTCCGGGCAATTCGATGTGATTTCCGTCACCGATGATGGTATCGGTCTCAAGCTGACCGATTCGGAAAAGATTTTTGGGCTGTTCCAGCGCCTGGAGACCTCCAAAGGCATTGATGGCACCGGCCTTGGCCTGGCCATCGTTAAGGAGATCGCCGAACAACATGGCGGCAAGGTGTGGATGGAGTCCGGCCCCCGGAAAGGGACGACCTTCTATCTTGCCATTCCCAGGCAGATGAGTAATACCACCAAGGCAGAGATTAGCTGATAAATTAAAACCATGCCGGGCAACTTATGATTGGGACTCTATAACCTCTGCCCTTAGGCTAAGCCCTCTGGTTATCTTGCTTTCCTCTAATTTGAACCTAATCTTAACCCGTCCCCCTCAAGAGATCGGTAAAACTAGATGTCCGGACAGACATTTATTAAACCTCAAAGATCAGCAGGTACGCCGAAGCGATAATGATGGTGATCAACATCGGGATAAAGCAGGCCCGCATGTAATACAGAAAAGATATGTGATAGCCCGCCCTTTCGGCCAGGCCGACGGTGACCACGTTGGCCGAGGCCCCGATCATGGTGCCATTGCCGCCTAAACAGGCCCCCAGGGCCAGGGCCCACCACAGCACGCCGCTTTCCGCGCCCGGGATGGTTTGGTTGAGAAAGGCAATAATCGGCAGCATGGTCGCGGTGAAGGGAATGTTGTCGATGGCCGCCGAGGCCAGGGCTGAAACCCATAATACCATCAACACCGCCACTACCAGCGACCCCCGGGAAACCTGGGCCACCCATTCGGCGATAACCTGAATCAGGCCGGTCTCTTCGGCCCCGGCCACCACCATAAACAAGGCCATGAAAAATATCAGGGTGGGCCATTCCACTTCATGTTCCAGCATTTCGACAATATCAACCCGACTGACGGCCAACAGCAGCATGGCCCCGGTCAGGGCCGCAATGGAAGGCTCCATGTGCAGGACGCCGTGGATGATGAACAGGAAGATGGTAAACCCCAAGAGACCTAAGGCCAGGGTTAATAACTTTTTGTTGGTGATTTTGTACTCTTCCCGCAGGTAGTCAATAGTGCGTCCGACATCCTTGACTTCGGCCTTGAGATAATCTTTCTTGTACCAGTAAACATAATAAATCAGGGAGATCACCAGGCAGATGGCGACAATAATGGTCAGATTCATGACAAAATCGACAAAGCTGAGTTTGGCATAGGAGCCGATCAGGATGTTGGGCGGGTCGCCGATCAGGGTGGCGGTACCCCCGACATTGGAGGCAAAGACCTCGGGGATCAGGAAGGCAATGGGGTTGATCTTCAGGGTAATGGCGATCTCGATGGTTACCGGGATCATCAGCAGCATGGTGGTGACATTATCCAGGAAAGCTGAGCAGACTGCGGTAACCACCATCAGGATGCAGGACAGGATAAATACATTGCCCCGGGCCAGGGCATAGGATTTAAAGGCCAGCCACTGGAACAGGCCGGTTTTTTTTAGCACCCCGACGATGATCATCATGCCCATGAGCAGGAAAATGACATTCATGTCAATGGCATGCATGGCATCTTCGAAGCCTAAAATAAAATAGCTCTTATCGAAGGTTCCCGCGGTATAGCTAATAAATAGAATTAAGGCCGCGCCTAAGAGGGCGGCCAGGGTGCGGTGCATCAGTTCGGCGGCAATGATGCCATAAACCAAGAGCAGCGTTATGGTCGCCAGCCAAAAGGCCGGGGTGATCTGGCGATACAAGGTAAACTGCTGGTGCGCCTGAAAGAGTCGATTGCCCTCGCGGTCGGTGCCCACCTCGATCAGTTTGACCGGGGTCGGGGCAATGGGCCGCCAGCAGGGTTTGTGGGCCTTGACCGCGACCTCAGCCCCCGGCAGGGTACCGGCCGGCAACGGCACTTCCGCCACAAAGGTGCCCTGACTGCCGGTAGCAATAGCCTCGGTGCCCTCCCGGGGCACTGGCTGACCATTTACCAGCACCTCCACTTCCACTTCTTTGACGCCATTGCCCTGGGGATTGTTAATGGCCCCGGACAGGCTGAGTCGATCCCCCGGCACGGCCGTTGGCGCCGCCCCGACACTGCTGGCCCAAAGTGTGGACGCAACTACGGCCAGGACTAGGTATTGCAAAATGGAACGGGATGGTGTGACCATGACGGCATTCTCCTGAGCGGGACAAGGATATGTGAATTATTACACGTAGGCCTCATCTTTGTCAAAATAAAAATGCCTTAAGTTATATCTCGCCTTAAGAAATTCTTGACATTTTAAAGTATTTGCACTACAACCAAAAATCAATTCTTGTGATAAATGTAACAAAATGCAACGTGTCAGGTTAGCGGAGGAGCCCATGCCGAAAAAGACCAAAGTTAAAGACCTGATGATCCGGTTGGAGGATTATCCTCATATTCCCTACTGGTTCACCTTGCGTCAAGCCATGGCCATTGTCCGGGAGGTGGCCATTAAGTTCGAGGGGGTTTTTGAACCCCGGGCGGTGCTGGTGTTTGATGAAAAATACCAGCTCATGGGTATCTTAACCCTGAGGGACATCATTAAGGGGCTGGAACCCCGGTTCCTCAAAGAAACTTCCCTGGTCAAACAGGATGTTAGTCTCACCGTGCTATTGGGAGATCTGTTCGGTCCGGGGATGAAACAAGAGTCGCAGAAGCCGGTCAGCGAGGTGATGAGCCCCATCAAGATCACCATCGAGGCGGATAGTTCCATTGCCAAGGCCATCTTCCTGATGATCAAAGAGAATGTCGGCATGATGCCGGTGCTCCAGGATAACAAGGTGGTGGGGATTATTCGCCTGAGCGAGCTGTTCACCGAAATTTCCGGGATGGTCCTGGGAGACTGATTTTCCCCAACCGCCCAGCCGTAAATCCGCATATTCCCCTCTGGGCGAAGCCACTTATGCAGTCAGCCCTGATGATGCGTATGTTATCGGTTCTAGAAGGATGGAGGGAGGACAACTAATGGCAGAAGAAAAAGAAAGAATGCCGGTCGGCGAAGGCCTGCCGGAGATGCCGGAAGAGATCAGACTGGCCCCGGTCAAAGTACGGATAGACTGGCGGCGGATTATTTTTATCCTGTTAGGAGCAGGGTTGTTCGCGTTTTTTTATTTTATTGAGACCCTGCCGGATGCGGTGGATCCCGCCGGCAAGGTCTTTAAAATTTCCTGGGAAGGCAAGCTGGCGATCGGATTGTTTCTCTTGGCGGGGGTCTGGTGGGTCTTCGAGGTCATGCCTATTGGCGCTACCTCCATCGGTATCGGGGTGATTCAGACCATGTTCTGGATCAGGCCGGCCAAGCAGGCCCTGGGCGATTTCATGGACCCCTCGGTGTGGTTCATTTTCGGTTCCGTGGTTATTGGCATGGCCTTCAGCGCGGTGGGGCTGACCAAGCGCATGGCCTATAAAATGCTGGATGTGGTCGGCGAACGGACCAGCATGATTTATTTGGGGGCTTTTATTGTTACCGCGGCCATGACCCACCTGATGGCCCACACCGCGGTGGCCGCGGCCATCTTCCCCCTGCTGCTGGCCATTAACTCCCTCTACAATCCTACTGATCAACCTACCCGGTTCGGTAAGGGGTTGTTCATCGGCATGGCCTGGGTAGCCGGGGCCGGCTCCATTGTCACTTATCTGGGTGCCGCCCGGGGCGTGGCCGCGGCCGGCATGTTCAAGGAATTTACCAAAGGGGTGATGGTCGGGGGGACCGTATTTCCCGAAGGTTATGATATCGGCTTCTTCGAACTCAGTAAATACATGTTCCCGGTCGGCTGGATCATGGTCTTCCTGCTCTACCTATTAATTATGATGATCTTTCGTCCGGAACGGCCCCGCATTGAAGGCCTGCGCGAGAAGGCCAAAGAACTGTCGAAAGAACTGGGCCGCATGACTGGCAAAGAATATTTTGTTATTGTCATGGTTGTCGTTATCGTTGGCATATTTATGCTTAACTCGTTTTTGCCCAAGCTGGGCCTGCAGCCCTTCAGTCGGGCGGGCATTGTATTAATTTCGACGCTGGCCTTTTTCCTGACCCGGACCTTAACCATCGAGCATCTGGAGGCCATTCCCTGGAATATCATCCTGTTGTTCGGCGGCGCCATGAGCATCGGCTTCTGCCTGTGGCAGACCGGGGCCGCCGAGTGGCTGGCGGTCCACTGGCTGAGCATGTTTAAAAAATCCCACTGGCTGGTGTTCGTGCTGGGCATTGCCTTCTTTGTGCTGATGATGACCAACTTTATCATGAATGTCGCGGCCATTGCCATTTCGCTGCCGGTGGCTCTGGTAATTGCCAAGTACTTGGGGGTCGCTCCCCATGTGATTCTCTTTGCCTCGCTGGTAGTGGCCGGGATGCCCTTCAACCTGCTGGTCGGCGCGGCTCCGAACGCCATTGCTTATGAAAGCCGCCAGTTTACCACCGGTGAGTTCTTTGCCTGGGGTTGGGTCGGCAATGTCGTGTTGATGGTGATTTTGGCCCTATTTGTTTATTTCATCTGGCCGCTGATGGGCATGCCAGTGTTAACCGCCAGTCCCTAAAGAAAACCCTGGGGGGCATCGGGCCTGAGCCCATGCCCCCAGCCTGTTCCTCCTGAGATACCCAAATCGCTTCCTCCGGTAGACGCGCCCTCGGATCCGGCCCTTTTCTTGACAGTTAGCCCTATAAAGGCTAAAATTTTATTAAAAATAGTTTACTTAGCGATAGTTGAATCTCTTTTCAAAAACTTGGTTAAGGTCACTCAGGGCAATGGTTACAGCTCTTAAACGTGCCTGGCAACTAATCACCGGGGTGCCGCGGCCTCCGGAAGCTTTATCCCCCTTAGCAGCCAAGCACGCCCATTTTCAGCGCTTGTTGCATGCCAACAACCAGGTGTTGGCCCTGATGGCCGACATGGAAGAAAAGCTCTCCGGGGATTATCTCTTTGATTTTCAATATATTCTGGCCGCAGTAAATCAGCTCCGGCAGGAAACCACGGCGCTGGTCGAGGCCCTGAACCAGATGGGCGGCCAACGCTATCAGGATCTGGCCCAGGCCTTGGACCGGATCATGGCAGCGGTGGAGGAAGTGCTGGAGCGGCGCTGGGAAATCCCGGAAGCCCCGCTGGTACTAGGGTTTGAGGAGCTGAACGCCGGGATGATTGAGGTGGTGGGCGGCAAAAACGCCAACCTGGCCGAGATCAAAAACCGGCTGGGGCTGCCGGTGCCGCCGGGCTTTGCGGTCTCCAGTTATGCCTACAAATGTTTTCTAGATTACAACCAACTGGGAGAACGGATTACCGCGACTTTAAAACAGTGGCGCCTGGACGATCTGGACAGCCTGGCCCAGGTGAGCGAGGACCTCAAGGCGATGATCAACGCCGCGCAGGTACCGCCGGAATTAGAGACCGCGATGGTCAAGGCTTATGATCGCCTGGCGGACCAGCTCGGATCGCGACCATTGCTGGCCTTGCGCTCCAGTGCGGTGGGCGAGGATCTGACCTTTACCTTTGCCGGGCAATATGCCACCTATCTGAACGTCCCGGCTACCGAGATGGCCGCCCGCTATAAAGACATTGTTGCCAGTCTATTCACCCCCCGGGCTTTATTTTATTATAAAAATAAGGGCTTCCGGGAAGAAGAGATGGCCATGGGGGTCATGGTTCTGCCCATGGTGCAATCCCAGGCCAGCGGCGTGCTCTTCACCCGGCAGACGGAGTTGGCCGACCAGGAAGTGGCGCTGATCAACGCGGTCTGGGGCCTGGGGAAATATGCGGTCAGCGGCCGGGTCTATCCGGACCATTATCTGGCTGCGTATCAGCCTCTGGGGCAGATCGTCAAACAAATCATCCCGCCCAAGCCGGAGATGCTGGTCAGCCTGCCCGAAGGCGGCGTTAAGGAAGTGCCGGTGCCGGCGAAGCAGGTCAAGGCCCCCTGTCTGAACGAGTCCCAGATAACTCAACTGGTGGAGTGGGCGGTAATGCTGGAGTCTCACTTCGGCAAGCCCCAGGATGTCGAGTGGGCCTTGGATGCGGCGGATAAATTATGGCTGCTGCAGTGCCGACCCCTGAAGGTGCCGACTCCCAAGGGCGCGGAACCACGGCCGCGCCTGGTCAAAGACTATCCGGTGCTGCTCGAACAGGGCACGGTAGTCTGCCGGGGGGTAGGGTCCGGGCCGGTAGTGATGGTGCGCCAGGACCAGGATCTAAAAAATTTCCCCGTCGGCGGGGTGTTGGTCGCCCGCCATACTTCCCCCAAGTATGTTACGGTCATGCCCAATGCCGCGGCGATTATCACTGATACCGGCAGCCCCACCGGCCATATGGCGCTCTTGGCCCGGGAATTCCAGATTCCCACCATCATCAACACCGGCCGGGCGACCCAGGTCTTAAGCCCCGGTCAGGTGGTTACGGTAGATGCCTATTACAACAATATTTATGAGGGCGAGGTCCCGGAACTTTTGGAAGCGCCCGGAGGCAAAGGCAACGATCTGGCCGATACCCAGGTCTTCCAGACCTTGAAGACCCTGGTCAAAAAGGTGGTGCCGCTCAATCTGGTCAACCCGCAGGAGGCCACCTTTACGCCCGCCCACTGTCAGACCATACACGATATTGTCCGTTTCGCCCATGAAGTCTCCATGCGGGAAATGTTCAAGCTGACTGAAGGAGAGTTTCAGGATCACCAGGGAGTAGTGGAGCTGGAATCGGAGTTGCCTTTTAAGGTGGCCATCCTGGACCTGGGCGGCGGCCTAAAAAGGAGCTTGAGGAGCAAAATACGGCCGCAACAGATTCTGTCCATCCCCTTTAAGGCCTTCTGGGAAGGCTTGGCGGCCATGCGTTGGCCCCAGGCCAAGCCCGCCGGCGTGAAAAGTTTCGCCTCGGTGTTCGTCAACACCGATGCCGAAGGGGCCCAGGGCGGGGCTCCCTATCGAGACCAGAGTTATTTAATCTTATCGAAAAATTACATGAATTTTAGCATTCATTTGGGTTATCATTTTTCCACCGTGGAAGCCTACGTCAGCGACCAGATTAATGATAATTATCTAACCTTTAACTTCCAGGGGGGAGGCTCCACCCCCGAGCGTCGAGAGCGCCGGGTGCGGCTGATCGAAACCATTATTGACCACCTGCATCTAAATTATCAGCGCCAAGGCGACCATCTGGAGGCCCGGCTGGCTAAGTATCCGGCCGCGGAAATGGCCTGTCGGTTAAGGTTATTAGGTAAACTGACGCTGTACACCAAACAATTGGACATGGTGATGTTCTCGGACGGCATTGTCGACTGGTACATCAAGGATTTCTTACAGGAACATGTTAAAATAGAGGAAAAACAATAAGATGCGGCGTTTTTCTTTTTTATTGTCCCGCTATGCCATAATAGTTATCCTGGTCGGGGTCTTGGTGCTGTTAGGCATCAGCATTTACTTGGGATTAAAGTCCGCCGGACAGATGCGCCAGATCGTCAAAGAGGATTTTAATCAGCAACAACTGGTCCTGGCGAAGCATACCGCCGGTCTCCTGGAGCAGGACATTGAATTTCTGAAACGGGAGCTGCGGATTCTCAACCACTCCGCCTCGGTTCAGTATTCAGAATCGCTTACCTGGGCTAGCCGCATGCGAGTCACCCTCTCCAGTGTGCGGGACGATGGGGTGGTGGAAATTCGCCGCATTAATCGGGAAGGCGATAAGGCCTTTCTGGTGGACGAGCGCAGCCTGGAACATGTTATCACCGGTAACTTTAAAGACGCGCCCTATTTTGAGTGGGCCCAGCAGCCAGAGAATAAGGGGCGGGTATATATCAGCCCGATCATGACCGATCAGCCCGGTTATTACGGCCGGCTGATCATGATCATAGCCAAGCCGACCTATGAGGAGTCGGTGGACGAAAGCCATCCCCACCCCTCGGGGATGTGGTCCGGGGTGCTGGCCTTCTATATTGATGTGCATCACCTGGCTAAAAAATTTACCATGCAGATCAAGAGTGGCAAGACCGGGTACGCCTGGATCATGGACAACCAGGGGACCTTTCTAAGCCACCCGGAGGAGGAATTTATCGGCAAAAATGCCTTTACGGTCCGCAAGGCCCGGATGCCGGCGATTTCCTTTGACGCCATTAATGAAATCCAGCGGGAAAAGATGCTTGCCGGCCAGGAAGGTTGGGGCACTTACATTTCCGGCTGGCACTTGGGTCAGGCCGGGGTAATCCATAAGCTGATCGCCTATGCGCCGGTGAAGTTAACCGGACCCAATCTGGCGGAGGCCGCGGGTCCGGTCCCGTCCTGGTCAGTGGCAGTGGTGGCTCCGGTCAGCGAGGTGGAGGGCGTCATCCATACCATCTACCGACGGCAATTCCTCATCCAGGTGATCATCGGCTTTTTTGTGCTGCTCAGCAGCGTGGCCTTGTTGAATTATCGTTATGAGCGCCAATTTACTGCCACCCTGGAGGACGAGGTCAACCGCAAAACCGAGGAATTACAAAGGTCGGAAGCTCGTTACCAGGCCCTGGTGGAGAATGCCGCGGATCTGATTTATTCGGTGGATGCCGAGGGTCGCATTCAATCTATTAACCGCTGTGCCGCCTGCCTGTTTTCCCTGGCCCGTTCGGTGAGCGGCAAGCCGGAGGCTTCCGAAGCCAAGATCAAAGTCAGACCGGAAGATTTTATCGGCCGGACTTTTTATGACATATTTGACAAAAAGTCGGCCAATTTTCACCTGGAATGGTTACAGGAAATCAAAGACACCGGTCTAACACGCAACAAGCGTCATCCAGTGACGGTAAAGGGCAAGGAGTTCTGGTTTTCTACCAGTATAGTCGGACTAAGAGATGAGCAGGATCAGATTTTTGCCTATGAGATCATTTCCCGGGATGTCACCGGGCGCAAGGCTATGGAGGACCGCCTGATCAATATGGAGAAACTGGCCTCCTTGGGGACTATGGCAGCCGGGGTCGCCCATGAAATCAACAACCCGGTAGCGGTGATCCTGGGTTTTACGGAACACTTATTGGAAAAGACCACCGAGCTACCCGATGTCCATGAGTCTCTCCAGGTGATCGAGGAAGAGGGACTGAAATGTAAAAAGATCGTGGAAAATTTGCTGACCTTTGCCCGCACCCCGGAACGCGCCGAAGCCAGCACCAAAATCAATGAACTTCTGGAAAAGACCCTGGCGGTGATGAAAAATAGTCTGATGACCAAGAAAATATACCAGGAATGCGCCTTTGCCCCTGACCTGCCCCGAGTTAAGGGTGATCCCCAGGAATTACAGCAGGTTTTTATCAACCTGATCAACAACGCCATCGATGCTATGAAGGGGGGCGGGACACTAAGGATAAAGACCAAGCTAACCGCCAAGAACCGGGTGGCGATTGAATTCAGCGATACCGGCGTGGGTATCCCCAAAGAGTCGCAAGCCAAGATCTTTGACCCATTTTATACCACCAAGAAGACCGGGGAAGGCACTGGTCTGGGTCTATCCATGAGTTACGGCATTATTACCAAATTCGGGGGGAAAATCATCTGTAACAGCTACCCTGAGGAAGAATACCCTGATAAACATGGCACTACCTTTATTGTCTATCTGCCGGTATTTACCGAGGCTGAGGCTGAGGCTGAGGCGACCCCCTTGGGCACGGAAGCGGAGGTTCGGGAGGAACAGGCCCCCGGTATTGGAGTATTCCTGTAGGCCGCAGTGTCTTTTAGGAGGACCATATGTCAGAACGGCTACTAGTTGTCGATGATGAACCCAACATGCTGAGATTACTGAAGACCGTGATCACCGACAAGACCGATTACGAAGTCGTCACCACCAACAACTCCTTGGAGGTACCCAAACTGCTCCAGGATGAACATTTTGATCTGGTGATCACCGATCTTAAAATGCCTCTGGTGGACGGCATGGACGTCATTGAAATCACCAAGAAAACAGATCCCAATATCCCGATCATCATCATCACCGCCTATGGCACCATTGAGACCGCCGAAGAGGCGGTGCAAAAAGGCGCTTATGACTTCATCACCAAACCCTTCCGCCGGGAGACCATTTTGATTACCATCAAACGGGCCTTGGAGTGGAAAAAGATGCAAGGAGAACTGGCGGCGTTGAAAACCCCGGCGGTATAATCGGGTTTGCGTTTTCCGGTTAAGATTATTAGTTTAATCGGTAAATTAGGCGATGTATCGGTTATATTTGAATGGACACTTGATACCAAATCCCACTTTCGTGCCTCTATCCCCCAAGTGCCAAAATTGAGGGGTAAATGTTAAGATTCCTACGGCGCTTCCTAAAAACCGAGGAGAACCAACAAGTTCTGTTGCGGGAGAAGTTTGCCCACTTCCGCCGCCTGCTGGAGGGCAATAATCAGGCTTTGGTGATCATGGCGGATATGGAGGAAAAGCTGGCCGGGGAATTCCTATTTGATACCGGATACCTGTATAGCCAGATAGAGCAACTCGCCCACCAGGTAACCAAGATCATTACTGAATTAAATAAGCTCACCCAAGATCGTTATCCCGAATTATTAGTCATTCATCGGCAACTCCAGGAAGAGATTCAACATGAATTAACCACCGCCCCGGCAATCCTCGAAACTCCTTATATTTTACCTCTGACTGAACTTACCCGGGAAATGGCGGCCAGTGTGGGCAGCAAGATGGCCAACCTGGGCGAAATTCGCAACCGGCTCGGGATGCCCGTGCCTGAAGGTTTTGCTATCTCCGCCTGGGCTTATAAACGCTTGCTGGAGACCTCGGGACTGGCGGAGGAATTAGAGGAATATCTGACCAGGGCCAGCCTGGACGACCTGGAAAGTCTGGAGGCCGTCAGCGAACAGATCCAGGCCCGGGTGCGCCAGGCGCAGTTGCCGCCAGATCTGGCCGAGGCCCTGGCAGAGGCTGGTAAGTCCCTGGCGGCCAAGGCGGTCTCGGTGCGCTCCAGCGCGGTGGGGGAGGACACCCAATATTCCTTTGCGGGCCAGTTCCGTACTTTGCTTAATGTCGCGCCTGATCGACTGGTAGAACACTATAAAGAGATCGTCGCCAGTAAATTTACCGCCCGGGCCATTTTCTATTGGAAATACCAGCATTTTTCCATCAATGAACTGCCAATGGCGGTGGGCTGCCTGGCCATGGTGGCGGCCAAAGCCAGCGGCGTCATGTTCTCCATCGACCCGCACGCGCCGACGACCGATACCATTGTGATTACCGCCGTCTGGGGCCTGGGGAAGTATGCCGTGGATGGCCGTATCTCGCCGGATATTTACCGGGTCGGTCGCGGCCCCGGCCACCCGCTGGTGGAGCAGCGTGTCCCCCCTAAACCGGTGGCGTTGGTCTGTACCCCCGAAGGCGGCGTCCAGGAAATCTCCCTAACCCCGGAACAGGGTCAATCTCCGTGTCTGCCCCCGGACCAGATCAACACTCTGGCCGAAATGGCCCTACGGTTGGAGAAGCACTTCGGCGGCCCCCAAGACATCGAATGGGCGCTAGACGAATATGATCAGCTCTTCGTGCTGCAATCGCGGCCGCTGCGCATCAGTGCCGCGGCGTTTGGGGCGGCTGCCCCGCCCCCCCCGGAAGTCACCGCGCCACCGTTATTAAAACACGGGATTCGGGCGGTCGGGGGCGCGGCCGCCGGACCGGTTTATCTGTTTCTCAGCGATCAAGATACCGCCAACATCCCGCCCGGCGCAGTGGTCGTGGCCCGCCGTCCCTCAGCCCGCCTCGTACTGGTCATGGATCGTATTGCCGCTATTATTACCGAGGTTGGCAGTCCGACTGACCACATGTCCATCCTGGCCCGGGAGTTTAGGGTGCCGACCTTGGTGGAAGTGGGCGGGGCCACGCGCGTGTTGCGGACCGGCCAGATGGTAACGGTTGATGCTGATGCAGCCCGGGTTTATCAGGGCATTATCCCCGAACTGTTGGTCTCTACACCCGCCGCCCAAGATGCCTGGCGCCAGAACCCGGTCTTTGACAAGCTAAGAAGGATTTTGAAAAAAATCACTCCCTTGTACATGCTTGACCCGACTAGCCCGGATTTCCAGCCCGGCAATTGTCGGACCTGGCACGATATCACCCGGTTCAGCCATGAGAAGGCCATGGACGCCATGTTTGATCAGGATGTGGAGGAATCCTTGCAGGCCAGCGGCGTGGTCCGACTCAAGACCGAGATTCCGCTCAATCTTTTTATCCTGGACCTGGGCGGCGGCCTGAAGGAGACCGGCGGTCGGCAGGTGGTGGAAGAACAAGATATTATTTGCCGTCCTTTCCTGGCCTTACTGCGCGGCTTCCATCATCCGCGGGTCAGTTGGGCCGGCCAGGTAGTGGTGGACTTTAAAGGCTTCATGTCGGTCTTTGCCAATACCCTCTACGATATGTCCAAAGCCGAACGGGGTCTGGGGGGCAAAAGTTTTGCCATTATTACCGAGAACTACCTCAATTTCAACTCCCGGCTGGGTTACCATTTCTCCATTGTTGACGCTTATCTGTCCGAAGAGCAGAATGACAACTACATCAGTTTCCAGTTCAAAGGCGGGGCCGCGGAACCGGAACGCCGGGAACGCCGGGCCCGGATGTTAAGCCAAATCCTGGAGGAGCTGGGGTTCAAGGTCATGGTCAAAGGCGACCTGGTGCAAGGACGGCTGGTCAAATATTCCCTGCTGGAAACCGAGCAGACCCTGGAGTTGACCGGCCTCTTGATGGCCTTTGCCCGCCAGTTGGACCTGGCGCTCGGCTCCGAGGCCATCATGAAGCGTTTTCTGACCGCCTTCCGGCAAGGCGACTACAGCCTGGAATTCCTCCGTTCCGACCAAGCCTCATCTTAAAAAAGCAGGGGCGCCAGTCGCCGCGCCCCTGAAATCATTTAAAAAACCTAACACTTCAGTTAACTGAGAGCTTCGCCTCGGCTAAAGGGGGTAAGGAACCGGTAACCACATAACTTTTCGGCATCAAACAGGAGTTTAAGACTTCTCACCTCCTTATAGCCATTTTTTATGTAATATCAACAAGATGAGCCAAGCAAACCTGTAAGACCCTACTATCTAATCGATAGCTTATCCATAAAAACAAAATATTTTG
>JAQVHY010000176.1 GCA_028695935.1 Desulfobacca sp. | reverse complement strand
TCTCGATTGATTGAGGAGGAATATAGGCATGCCCAGCCGCAGCTTCCAACTAGGGGTGTCGATCGTCCTGGCGATGTTTAGTTTAAGCGCTTGCGGGCCTAAGACCGATCAGGAAATCCGCCTGGGGGTAAACGCCGAACTTACCGGCAGCAAGCCGGTGGTAGGCGATTCCTGTAAAAAAGCCGCGGAACTAATTGTCGCTCAGATAAATCAGGACGGCGGCTTCCTGGTAGGCGATAAGAAACTACCGGTGCGCCTCATCATTGAGGACAATGAAGACAAGGCCGAATCCGCTGCGGCCGTGGCTCAAAAGCTCATCAGCCAGGACCAGGTGTTGGCCATCATCGGTCCCAATGCCTCCGGCAATGCCATCCCCGCGGCCCGCATCTGTGAAGATGCCGGAGTAATCATGATCAGTCCCTGGTCCACCAATCCCAAGACCACCGAAGGAAAAAAGTACGTTTTTCGAGCCTGTTTTATCGACGATTTTCAGGGTCGGGTAATGGCCAAATTTGCCCGCCAGCATCTGCAGGCTAAAACCGCGGCGGTGCTCTATGATGTGGCCAGCGAATACAACAAGGGTATCGCGGAATTTTTCAAGCAATTTTTCGAAGCCGCGGGCGGCCAGGTCGTGGCCTTTAAATCTTATACCACGGGCGACAAGGATTTCTCCTCCCAACTTACTGCGATCAAGGGGACCCATCCCGAGGTCCTGTTTCTACCCAATTATTACAATGAAGTACCATTGCAGGTCATGCAGGCTCGGAGTCAAGGGCTCAACACCCAGTTTATCGGTTCCGATTCCTGGGGCAGCCAGGAATTGCTGAACCTGGGCGGTAAAGATCTGGAAGGGGGTTTTTTCAGCACCCATTATGCCCCGGATCTGGCCACGCCCACGGCGCAGAAATTTATCGCCCAGTTTGAGGCCCAGTACGGTAAGAAACCGGATGACGTCGCCGCCTTGACCTACGATGCCGTTCAGATTCTCTTTCAAGCCCTTTCCCAGGCCAACAGCCTGGACCGCGCCCAAGTCCGGGAGGCTTTGGCCCAAATCACAGAATTTGATGGGGTGACCGGCAAAATGACCTTCCGGGGCACCGGCGATCCGATCAAAAGCGCGGTTATCTTACAGATTAAAGATGGTCAATTCAGCTATTTTACCAGTGTCCAGCCGGATTGAGGTGATTAGCCTCGTTTCCTCCAGAAACTCCCCCGCCCCTGGGGGGAGGGGGTTGGGGGGAGGAGGACATAAATTTGAAGGCAAGGTTACCAACAGAAACTAGTTACTGCACCCCATGCTGGCCCTAAGCATCCAATATCTCCTTAACGCCCTGCAGTTGGGCAGCGTCTATGCCCTGATTGCCTTGGGCTATACCATGGTTTACGGCATCCTGACCCTGATCAACTTTGCCCATGGCGACATTTTTATGGTGGGCTCGTACCTGGCCTTGTGGGGCGCATTGTTTCTCTTGGGATCTCAGGTCAAGCTTCCCTTAGCGCTGGTGTTTATCGGGGCGCTGCTGTTCAGCATGACTCTGACTGCCCTGTTGGGGGTACTGATCGAGCGGTTGGCCTATCGCCCTCTGCGGCAAGCCCCGCGGGTGTCAGCGGTGATCACCGCCCTGGGAGTGGGGCTATTTCTGGAAAACTTCACCCTGGCTACCATTGGCCCCCAACCGCAACATGTCCCGCCCCTGACGCCGGGGTACAGTTTTACCTTCCTGGGGGTGACGTGTAGCGATGTTCAATTATTGATCATCGTTCTTTCCTTAATGCTGATGGTCCTGTTGGATTGGTTGGTGGGCTACACCATGACCGGCATGGCCCTGCGGGCTATCTCTTATAATCGCACCATCGTGCCCCTCATGGGGGTGCCGGTCAATCGCATGATTTCTCTCACGTTTGCGATCGGCTCGGCTATTGCCGGGGCCGGAGGACTGCTCTATGGGCTGGCCTATCCGGTGTTAGACCCGTACATGGGGGTTAGGATCGGCTGGTGGGCCTTCATCGCCGCGGTGGTCGGCGGTATCGGCAACATCCGCGGCGCCATGCTGGGCGGCTATATCTTAGGGGCGGTAGAAATATTCACCCCGGTATTCTTACCTGCTTCCACCTATCGGGATTTCGTGGCCTTCTCCTTACTGCTGATTTTACTGATTTTCCGGCCTACCGGGTTGCTAGGTCGTCCCACCTTTGAAAGGGTTTAACCTGAGTTAGAATTATGCCCTTGGTGCTGCTAGCCGAAATCGAACCAATAGAAACCGCCTGCCGATGTTGAGGAGGAGAAGCCAGCTCTTAGCCTGGGGGGGATGTTTAGGGCTGTTGGTGCTGGCCTGGATCTTGCCGGCCTCCGGTCTGCTCAATCCCTATGTCCAACAGGTGTTGATGTATGTCGGCATTAACATCATCCTGACCCTGAGCCTGAATCTGGTCAATGGCTATATGGGCGAGTTCTCGGTGGGCCACGCCGGCTTCATGGCCATCGGGGCCTATATCGCCTCGATCCTGACCGTGGCGGTCTGCCCCCGATTCTGGGGCCCGTGGCTCTTTCCTTTTGTTCTGATCGGCGGCGGCCTGGGCGCGGCCCTGGCCGGATTGGTGGTGGCGTTCCCCTCCTTTCGGACCCGCGGGGATTATCTGGCCATCGTCACCCTGGCCTTTAATATGATTGTCAAGAGCCTTTTGGAAAATATCGAGTTAATCGGCGGCCCGCGCGGCTATTTGGGCATGGCCCGGCTGACTAACGTGCCCTGGGTGGTATTTTGGGTATTGATCACCCTGATCGCCCTACGTAACTTCGTCTATTCCAACGCGGGCCGGGGAGTGTTGGCCATCCGCGAGGATGAATTGGCTGCCAACCTGATCGGGGTCAATACCCGGCGGCTGAAAATCTATGCTTTTCTAATTTCTGCTTTCTTTGCTGGCATCGCCGGGGGTCTCTATGCCCATTTATTGCAGTTTATCAACCCCCGCAGTTTTTCTATCCTGAAATCCACTGATATGCTGGTGATGGTCTATTTGGGAGGGATCGGCTCGCTGGCCGGGTCGATCCTGGGGGCGACGATTTTCACCGTGCTCCTGGAACTGTTGCGGCCTTTGGGGGTCTGGCGCTGGGTGGTGGGGCCGTTAATGTTGGTATTGCTGATGATCTTTCAGCCCACCGGGATCATGGGACTTAGGGAAGCGAAAATTTTACAACCGCGTGAGGAGTTTGGTGGCGTTACTCGAAATCCAGGAACTATGCCATAATTTTGGCGGCCTGAAGGCCATCTCCGATTTCTCTTTGACGGTCACGGCCGGTGAACTAGTCGGGCTGATCGGTCCTAACGGCGCGGGCAAAACCACCGTATTTAATCTGATTACCGGAGTTTATCACCCCGATGGCGGCCACCTCTATTTTGCCGGGCAAGACATCACCACCTGGCCCAGCTATCGGATTATGGCCCGGGGCATGGGCCGCACCTTTCAGAATATCAGGTTATTTAAAGATTTGAGTGCCTTGGATAACGTGCGGGTCGGGGCCTTTGCCCAATGTTCTTATAGCCTGAGGCAGACCTTGTTTCGGACTCCCGGCTTCAAACGCCAGGAAGCTCAGATGACGGATCGGGCTCATCAATTGCTGGCACGCTTTAAGCTGAGCCGCTATGCCTTAACCCCGGCCCGCCATCTGCCCTATGGAGAGCAGCGCCGCCTGGAAATCGCCCGTGCCCTGATCAGTAATCCGAAATTGCTCCTGCTGGACGAACCCGCGGCTGGCATGAACCAGGCGGAGATCGGCGTTTTGATTACCTTGTTGCGGGAACTGCGCCAGGAATTCGATCTAACTATCTTGCTGATCGAACACCACATGGGAGTGGTCATGGACCTATGCCAGCGAGTCCAGGTCCTGGATTTTGGGGAAACCATTTTTACCGGTAGTCCTCTGGAGGCCCAGCACCATCCCGCGGTGCTGGAGGCCTATCTGGGTAAGGATGGCGAACCGGATGAAATTTAGGCGGGCCTATCCAAGTAGGGGCGCAATTCATTGCGCCCTCAAGGGCGTGATAAATCACGCCCCTACGGTTGAATAGTGAATAATAATAGCTTACTGGAAGTCAAAGACCTGTGGGTTGCCTATGAGCACATCCAGGCGGTCCGCGGCGTATCTTTTACGGTGGCCGAAGGTGAAATCGTCACCCTGATCGGGGCCAATGGCGCGGGCAAATCGACGATTCTGCGGGCTATTTCGGGATTAATACCCATTTTCCAAGGGTCGATGGTTTTTGCCGGTCGCTCCCTCCACACCCTAATGGCCCACCAGATTGCCCAGCAGGGTATTGTCCAGGTTCCGGAGGGGCGGGGCATTTTTGGCAACCTGACGGTGCTGGAAAATCTGCGCCTGGCCACCTATGGGCGCCGCGATGACCAGATCAGCGCCGATCTG
>JAQVHY010000175.1 GCA_028695935.1 Desulfobacca sp. | reverse complement strand
GGTAGCCATAGGCTTTGGATCTATGCTAACGCCCGTAAACTGGAAGAGATTGCCAAAGAAATCGAAGCCGCAGCAGAAATAACAGTAGCTGGATGCTAAGGATAAGATATCTACCCCGGCTTTTAAAGTCTTTACCTTATACCTAAAGAGGCCCATAATATTGGTAACAGCGATTGCAGACCGCCTGACCACCGTAATGACTAAAGAACTGATCCAGATAACAAATTATCTACTAAAAAGATTGTAAGAAACAGAATAGTCAGAAGGGAGAATCTCATGGAAGAGATTATTGCTCTAACCACAGAAGGTCAGTATTCTGAGTTCTACGAACTGCTCAGGCTTTCAGTCGGGTGTTACAAAAGCTTACGGCTCAAATATCCCTTTAGGGTTAGGTGGACCCCAGAGTTTGAGGCTTGGCAAAGGTTCCTGGAGGAGCAGGTTGGGGCCGGTGCTTTGCTTGTGGAGCCAAAGCCGCTATATGACCCGTCATCACAAAAGCTTTGAGATTATAGAATGTGTTAAGCATTCTAATCACTTAAGGTAAAGCTTTGATATTAATGTTTCGTGCCTAAATAAATTCGAACTCCCGACACACGGATTCGTAGTCCTGTCGGCAACAAGAATAAATCCAAGAAAAACAATCGATTATATCGGATTTATCCATTATTTAACAACCTTTTTGAAATTGCAAAAACCCGCTAAAAATGCGGGTTTTGGATATTCTGGTTTTTAATGTGGTATCCGCGGTTTCCGAGGGGATGGGTGGTTTTAAGGTGGGATTGATAGATGTGATGATTTTCCGTCGGACCGCCTAAAGGAACCACGCACTCTTAAAGTGGTCCCCACCGTCGTCTTGGTCTAGATCATTTTTAGCCTGCCCCAAGGATTTTTCTTCACCAACCTCCCCGGCGACTTGTCGTCGTCAACGATCTTCCTGATGACCTCTTGCAGTTCCTTTACCCGGCCCAATTTTTCAGCGGCTTGCCTGGCAAGATCAAAAGCCTCAACAACATCCAGGCCAGTTACCTCGTAGCCATAACCCTCTCCCAACCACCTGAGGAAAGCCCAAGTGCTTGCCTGGAAGTTGGCTAGCTTGTCTCAATTCCCTTCGTCTCATTTCTGAGCCGGGCACGGCGGACGAGTCCCTGGTCACCGGCCGTATCTCTGGCATCGTCTCAATCCCCTTCATCTCATTTCTGAGCGGGGCACAACAGGTTTTCTGCGGGTTTGCGGTCTCTGGACTCAACTTCCCCAAATAGCTTTTCCAGATTTTTTTCAACTATATTAATGGGTTCTTTCATATCATTAATTTTTTTGAAGATGGTCAGCCCCGTTACCCCCGACTTTGCAAGAAATGCTCACCTCAAAACGATCAACTTATTAAATTAACTAATAAATATTATACCGCCAATCTTTGAAGATACTTCTACTTCCTGGGCTTTTCATACCATCTTCAAAGATTTTTAGCAAATGAAATTTTCGACTTCTTTAAGTCCTTAAAAATAATATTAATTTCGCATCCATTTTTTCTATCCAGAGCATATTCTTGAAGATGCCCTGCCAGCCGGGCCCTGCAAAGCCCATCTTCAAGGTTTTAAGCTAGTGGTAATTTTTAATATAAATTCCTAATAATTCAATATTAACGTAAGGATACATAATAAATACCGATTTCTCTAAATCTTTGAATATGCTTTCTTTAGCTGACCTTATACTTAGCCTGGCTTTTCAGTAAGTTGCAATAAAAGGCCGGTAGCCCTGGTTGCCCTCCAGGAAGGCCACCAGATTGCGGGTTTGAATCTCGATGATCTCCTCACCCTGCACCTTTTTGCCCCGAAACGGAATCAGTCCCGACAGGCGGGCCAGTACCGCCTTGATCACCTGGTTTCTCGTGTCCTGGGCTAGCAGTCCGGTGTCCGTATCCAGCCTCAGGTCGCTGCCTTCTTTCCCCCGGGTTAAGAAACTGAAGATAGCCCGGTCAACAAAGGGCTGGCGATATTCTTCCACCAGATCATACACCAGGGTAGGCTTGCGGGCCTGGAAGGCATGCAGGAAGCTGATGTGGGGATTGAGCCCCATTTTCAAAACGGCCCGCCACACGCGCTGATAGAGGATGCCGTAGCCGTAATTGAGCATGTGGTTGACCAGGTCAGCAGCCTTACGATGGGTCCTTTTGACAAAACCCAGTTCCGGGGAAACCAACGCCTTCATGCAATCCCAATACCGCAGGCTGATCCGGGCCTCGGCGGCAAAGAGCTGATCTCGGGTGATGGAAAACACTTCGCTTTTTTCGATTTTAAGCAGGGCCTGGAGATTATCCAACATGTTCTGGATATTCACTTCCGCTTTCCGGGCAAAATCCAGGTCGGTTTTCTTCCGGTGGCGCAGATAGAATTTGATGAGGTTTATCTGATTTTTGGTCTTCCCGGTCAAGAGTTTCTTCACTAGCTCCAGTGCCTTGTCGGTTTCGTAAATTCTCAGTTGTTCTACCGAGATCCCGCCCAGGGAGTGCAATGGACTATGGAGGACGGCTTCCGGGTGGCCTCTAAAGTTATAAAAGGTAATGGGAATGTCCTGCCGGCAGCATTCGAGGACCAGGTCGCTGGATAGGCTGATGCCTTTGGCGCCAATGGACAGGTGTCTCATTTTATGGAAGGGGCATTCCAGGACATTACGGCGTTGTTCCCGGACAATCAGGCGGCCACTGGTTTTTCCTAAAAAAATGCCGGGACTGGAAATAATGACCTCGGTCTGATCGGCCACCCGGCGCAGAAAACGGCTCCTTTGCGCCGTAGTTCTCCGGGCGCGGGCGGCCTGGGCCTCTGGGCGGCGGGTTTTTTTGTCCTGGTCTGCTGGGGGAGCGGGCTCCCCGGCGGCTTTCCGGGATGGAGTCTCCGGAAGTGGCGTCGTGGCTTCGGCTACCAGGCGGCGGCAAACTTTTTCCCGTTCAGGTCCCGGAGGTATCTGGTAAAACTCAATCCGCTGGGTGAACGCCGCCAACTCTTCCGGAGAACTCAGCCAGCCTTTCTGATTAAAATACTTGAGCAGGCCACCCAGGCGCTTGAACAGGTGCCGGTCAAAAGCGGCAAACTGCTCGGCTGGATTGATGAAGGCATAATATCGGCGGGCGCTGGTCACACTCTCGTTGAGTTTCTTCAGAAAGGTTTCCGGATCGCGCTGCCGGCGTCTTTCGGTCAGCCAATTAAGCTTAAAAATGGTTTTCTTTTCTTTGGCCTGGCTAATGCGGCGCTCATCCCCCTTAAGATAGATTCCCAGGAAAACAAAACCGCCTCTGATGTCCTTAAAAGGGTAGGGATTTTCGTTCAGCTTGAGCTTCAATGCCTTGGTAAGAAATCCCTGCAACTGTTCGTAAGCGGCATATAATCTATCCTTGTTTTCCGATAGCAAAATAAAATTGTCGCTATAGCGCAGGTAATGATAGCGCTGGGCGGCCGCCAATTGATCCAGGGGGTGGAGGTAGATGTTGGAAAGCAGGGGAGAGATCACCCCGCCCTGGGCAATGCCGGCCTCGGTCTCCTCCCAATCCCCCTTAGAGGAGACCATTCCGGCCTTGAGCCACCGGGAGATAAGAGACACGATTTCCGGTTCCTGGAGCCTGGCACCGACCTTTTGGAGCAGCAGTTCCTGGTCCAGGGTATCAAAGAATTTATCAATGTCGGCGGTAGCCACAAAGCGCACCCGGGCCGAGCGGCAGATGTGCTCTATCCGCTTGATGGCCCGCACCGGACCCTTGCCGTGGCGATAGGCATAGCTTGTGTCCAGGAATTCTTTGTCAAAGATCGGCTCGATGAGGTTCACCAGGGCCTGTTGGACGATTTTGTCCACCACCGCCGGCAAAGACAGCTTCCGCCATTCCCGGTTCTCATCAAACTTGGGCATGGCCCCCTTGGCATAGGGGATTGGCACATAGCGTTGCTGGCGCAAGTCTTCTGCCAGCCGGCCCAGCGTTTGGTCGATTTCCTGCTCCAGGTCCTGGGGCTGCACCCCATCCAGGCCGCCCCGGGCGCCTTTCTTAAGCACCTGGAGCCAGGCTTGTCGTAGGGTAGCAATTTGACCGAGTTGATCAAAAATCGCGCCCATGCTTGATCGTAAACCCTGCCTTTTGGTCTTTTCCCGCCTGACCTTAGCGCTTTTCCCCTAATAGATCAGTTGATACTGGCCCAGCCCAAAGCTTGTGCCTTTGCCGACGTGCACCTGTTCCCCCAGCAATAAGAAAGGCCAAAAAGGTTCCAGATTTCCGGTGTAGGTCACTTCCCCAACCAATCCCCCCAGTGGCGTGTTCCGTTCCTGCCGGTTGGAATAGCGCCGGAGATCGTGCCAGCGCAGGCTTGAGGATCTGGTGTCAATTTTTTCCGCGGCGTGGCTCAACCCCCGAAAATCTATCTCCGAGCAATCGAGGCCACAATGCAAGTAGGCCAGTACGGTAATTCTTCGTAACAGGTT
>JAQVHY010000058.1:5695-19627 GCA_028695935.1 Desulfobacca sp. | reverse complement strand
TATCGGCTAGGGGGCCCATCACCGGGCTCGGAGAAAGAATGCTTGATCCCCATCAACAAAAGGTCCTAATTTTAGACTTCGGGTCGCAATACACCCAGTTAATCGCCCGGCGGGTCCGGGAGCTCAAGGTTTATTGTGAGATCCATCCCTATCTCATGCCGCTCGCTGACATCAGGCGATTTGCCCCCGGCGGTATTATCCTGTCGGGCAGTCCGGGCAGTGTCTATGCCCCTGATGCTCCCCTGATCAGTGCAGAACTCTTTGATTTAGGAGTGCCGATCTTAGGTATTTGCTATGGTCTGCAACTCCTCAATCATCTCTTGGGTGGCCGAGTGGCCGGGGCTGCGTCGCGGGAGTATGGCCGCAAGATTTTCCAGATCACAGATTTGGAGGACCTGTTCTACGGCCTGCAATCGCCGTTAACGGTGTGGATGAGCCACGGGGACCTGGTGGCCGAAATCGCCCCTGGCCTGGAGATCATCGGCTATAGTGATACCGCGCCGGTTGGGGCGGTCCGGGAGGCCCAGCGCCGGATTTACGGGGTGCAGTTCCACCCGGAAGTGGAACATACCCCCCAGGGCCGTGAGGTGCTGGCCAACTTTCTGTTTCGCATCTGCGGCCTGCAGCCCCTGTGGACCATGCATTCCTTTGTAGAGGCCACCACCCAGGCCCTTAGGGAAAAAGTAGGCCGTGACCGGGTTATCTGCGCCCTGTCCGGCGGGGTGGATTCGTCGGTCACCGCGGTCCTGTTGCATCGCGCCCTCGGCGACCAGTTGACCTGCATCTTTGTCAATAATGGCCTGCTGCGGAAGGGCGAAGCCGAAAAAGTAGTGCAGGTGTTCCGGGAAAATTTCCATATTAATCTGATTTACGTAAATGCTACCGCGAGTTTCCTAAAGCTTCTGGCCGGGGTGACGGATCCCGAAGAAAAGCGGCGGCGCATCGGCCAGGAGTTTATCCGGGTCTTTGCCGACGAAGCCCAGAAAATCGGCCAGGTGAAATATCTGGCTCAGGGCACCCTGTACCCCGATGTAATTGAAAGCGTCTCCTTTAAAGGCCCCTCGGCCACCATCAAGACGCACCATAATGTCGGCGGCCTGCCGGAAGTCATGCCGCTGGCCCTGATCGAGCCGCTCCGGGAACTGTTTAAGGATGAGGTGCGGGAACTGGGCCAGAAATTGGGCCTCCCCGAGGAAATGATCTGGCGGCATCCGTTTCCGGGCCCGGGTCTGGCCATCCGCATCCTGGGCGAGGTAACCCCGGAACGGCTGGCCATCCTGCGCGCCGCCGACACCATCGTCCTCAGCGAAATGAAGGCGGCCGGGTTCTATCGCCAGGTCTGGCAGGCCTTTGCGGTGCTGCTGCCTCTGAAGACGGTGGGGGTCATGGGCGATGAGCGCACCTATGAGCACGTCATCGCCCTCCGGGTGGTCGACTCCACCGACGCCATGACCGCGGATTGGAGCCGCCTGCCCCACGACTTTTTGGCGCACCTGGCCAATCGCCTGATCAATGAAGTCAAAGGCGTCAATCGGGTGGTCTATGATATCTCTTCCAAGCCGCCCAGTACCATTGAGTGGGAGTGAATTGGAGAGTCTCGGGTTTTTAGTTATAGGGCGCGTCCTACGCGCCCAAAAATGGTGCGTGGGACGCACCCTATATTATTCTCATATCTTGGGTGTACTGTGTTATAGGGCGCGTCCTAGGCGTCGAAGATTTTCGTCACCGGCTGGAAGCCGGTGCCACTGGGTTATTGAGAATTTGGATAAAATTTCTGGACTTATGAGATCTTTGAATGGAAATCCTCAACTAAAAACTCGAAACTCGAAACTAACACATGTTTTTCCGTGAGATCTTAGGCCAGGAACGGCCCCTGAATTTTCTGAAAACCGCCTTGCGGACCGGGCAGATTCCCCACGCCTATCTGTTCTTGGGGGGTAAAGGAGTGGGTAAGGCCAGCACCGCGCAGGCTTTGGCTCAGGCGCTCAATTGCGAACAACGCCAGGCGGACCAGGAGGCCTGTGGGCAATGCCCTTCCTGTCGTCGCTTTGCCGGGGGCCATCATCCGGATTTTCTGGTGATCAGTCCCTTAGCGGATCGGGTCGGGGCCCAGATCAGGATTGAGCAGATCCGCGAACTCAGACAGCAGTTAGACTTTCCACCCCTGGCCGGGCCTTGGCGGGTGACGCTGATCAAACCCGCGGAAGCGCTGAATGAGCCTGCGGCCAATGCCTTGCTCAAGACCCTGGAAGAACCGCCGTCCGGGAATCTCATCATCCTGACCGCGACCACGGAACATGACCTGTTGCCGACCATTGTGTCCCGTTGTCGGCGCTTGGCCTTTTTACCGCTGCCGCCGGCCCTGGTGATTCAGGAGTTGATTAAGCGCCGCGGTCTGGATCATACTCAAGCGTCGCTGGTGGCGGCCTTAAGCGGCGGTTCCTTGGGGCACGCCCTGGAGGTGGAGTTCCAGGACCTGGTAAGCCAACGCGATCAGGCGGTGGCGGCCTTGGAAAAACTGCCCCAAAATACTACGGCCGAGATCCTGGATTGGGCTACGGCCTGGACCCAGAAGACCGCAGACTTGGAAAATTTTCTGCTGCTGGTGCGGCTGTGGTATCGGGATTTATTGGCCCTGCATTTTAAGGTGCCGCGGGCCAGCCTGGCCAACCAGGACCGGCTGGATGAGCTGACCCAGGCTCAGAGCCGGATTCCGGCCCAGGTGCTGTTGCAGCGGCTGGAGGCTTTGAGCCGGGCCCAACGGCAACTTAGGGCCAATCTAAATGTGGAGTTGACTCTGGACATATTAGGCATGCAATTACAGCGCCCCGGTTTAGCAGGCTCAGGTAATTTTTTGCAATGAATAAAATCGTTAAAGTGCGTTTCCGGCCGCACAGCAAGATTTATGATTTTGATTCCGGCCATTTTGTCCTAGCGCCTGGCGATCAGGTTATCGTGGAAACCGAACAGGGCATCGGCCTGGGCACGATTGTCCGAGCCCCCTTGCCCCGCAATCCCAAGCTGCCGGTGCGCCCCCTGAAACCGGTCCTGCGGCTGGCCACCGCCGAAGACCAGGAACAGGCCCGCCACAATCAAGAAAGAGAAATACAAGCCTACGAGTTCTGCCTGGAGCGCATCAAGGCCCGACAGCTCCCCATGCATCTGGTGCGGGTGGAGGGCTTTTTCGATGGCAACAAAATGATTTTTTACTTCACCGCGGACAAACGGGTGGATTTTCGGGAACTGGTGCGCGACCTGGTGCAGGAATTCCATATCCGCATTGAACTGCGGCAGATCGGCGTGCGCCATAAGGCCAAAATGATCGGCGGCCTGGGCTGCTGCGGCCGGCCGTTATGCTGCGCCACCTTTCTCCAGGATTTTGAGCCCGTGTCGATCAGGATGGCCAAAGAACAGAACCTGAGCCTCAATCCCAGTAAAATCTCCGGACTCTGTGGCCGCCTGATGTGCTGCCTGGGCTATGAATATGCTACCTATCTAGAACTCAAAAAAGACCTGCCCCGCCTGGGCAAACAGGTTAAACTACCCCAAGGGGAAGGCAAAGTCATCCGGCAAAACGTCATCAGTCGCACCTTAACCATTGAGCTCAGTGAGGGCGGCGAATTGGAGATTCCTATCGATGATTTTTTACGGGATCAGAACCTAGCCACCTCAGAGGAGAGCAATAAACCAGTTAACCCTGGGACTAGCCATGAGTGATATCGATCATACCCTGGCGTCGCTCAAAATTTTCATCAAAAAAGAGATTATTGATAATTACTTTGCCGAACGTAATTATCTGGAAGAAGATTTTGAGCTTTTGCAGGAAAAAGTCGCGGCCTATCGTCAGGAAGCCAGCCAGGTAGCCCGACGGTTCGCCGCGCTGTACCAAGCGCTGGGTTCAGAAGCCGGGATTACCACCGTCTGTCAAGCCTTGCGAATGTCCGAACGTCCTTTTTATGACGAATTTCAGCAGATGGCCGGCGCTGACCGCCAGGCCCTGCTGCGTCACTACCACCCGCGGGGTCTAACCAAACGCCGACGGTTCAAGCACCTGATATATGAGATTTATGAGCAATTGCGGCAGCAAGTCGAGCATCTTCAGGAAAGCTACGCCAAAGTGGCGGCCCATTGCCAGTTATACAACGAGGACATCGTCAAATTCAATACCAACTATGATTTTAACCTGATCACGGCGCAGATCGAAGGCCTGGAAGGCGAGGACACCAGCCTGCCCGGCGGCTTGAGTGCCCAGGATCGGGAAGCCCTGGCGGCCCGGATGGCCTTTCGGCGCTATGATCTGGAGAAAGCTAATCTGCCGCCGGCGCCCAAGATGCCGCCCCTGAAAGAGATCAGATCCCGACTGGACCAGGCCCTAGACCAGATTTACCGAACTTGAGAAATTAGCGACCCAACCGCGGGCGAGCCGCCGGGTCGCCTTTAGCGGTAGGGGCGCAATTCATTGCGCCCTAAAGGGCTTGATAAATCAAGCCCCTACAAAAATATCCTTTTTAATGCGCTTAAAATAAAATGTCTGCGGAAAACCAGCCTAACTTTGCATCACCCTTATGTCTTACGGTCGGAGGGGCTAACCTGACCTTGTACCTGGAGGATTGCCTGGAAGGCATGGCCCGCCATCTGGACCCGGGCAGCGTGGACGTGGTGGTCACCTCGCCTCCCTATAATCTGGGCATAAATTATAATAAATATCAGGATAATATCTCCCGGCAGGAATATCTCGACTGGCTTGACCGCTGGGCCGTCCAGGTCAAACGGGTGCTTAGTGATCGCGGCTCGCTGTTTCTCAATATCGGTGCCAAGCCCTCGGATCCTTGGGTGCCGTTTGAGGTGGCCCAGGTAATGCGGGGGCATTTTGTCTTGCAAAACGTCATCCACTGGATTAAATCGATTGCCATTGAAAAGAGTCAGGTGGGCAATTATCCCGGCCTGCTGGGGGATATCGCCATCGGCCATTACAAGCCGATCAACAGTCGGCGCTACCTCAACGATTGCCAGGAATACATCTTTCATCTGACCAAGTCCGGGGACGTGGAATTGGACCGGCTGGCCATCGGCGTGCCCTACCAGGACAAGAGCAATATCGGCCGCTGGAACCAGGCCCGGGAGGATCGACGCTGCCGGGGCAATACCTGGTTTATCCCCTATAAAACCATCTTGCGCCGTGCCCAGGACCGTCCCCATCCCGCCACCTTCCCGGTAGCGCTACCGGAGCGCTGCCTCAGATTGCACGGCTTGGCAAAGGTGAAGCTAGTATTGGATCCTTTCCTGGGGCTGGGCCATACCGCGCAGGCTTGTACGCGGTTGGGTTTAGATTTTATCGGCTTCGAGGTTGACCCGGAGTATCTGGCAATCGCCCAGCGAACCCTTATGCTCCAAAAACCACGGCAACAACTAAATCTATAAGGAATTTTATTAAGGCATAAGACTCTATGGTCGGTTACACTTCCCAATTGCGTCATTTTTTCAGTCACACCCTGTGGCAGCCGGAGGCCCTGGAGGAGCGCTATTACTGGGTCTATGCCCTGTTGCAAATTCCGGTTCTGGCCTTTCAGGGCTTAATCCGCCGCAAGTCCTTGATTCGGGTATCGGCCCTGGCGTATTCCACCATCCTGGCCCTGATTCCCTTATTGGCCCTGCTCTTTGCCATTTTTAAGGGCCTGGGGTTACAGCGTTTATTGGCTGCGGAACTGCTCCCCGGGCTGGCCGGCGGCTCCCAGGAATTCGCCCGCCAGATTCTGAATTATATCGAAGGCACCAAGGTAACCTCCCTGGGCATTTTTGGGGTGGTATGGCTGCTGGTCGCCCTGGTGCTGGTCATGAGCAATGTCGAACAGGCCTTTAATGAGATCTGGGGCGTCCCTCATACCCGCCCCTGGTGGCGCAAGCTGAGCGATTATCTGAGTATTTTTTTGCTCCTGCCCTTGCTGATGGCGGTCTCGGTGTCGCTGGCCAGCACCATCCAGGGTCACCCGGCGGTGCGCGGCTTTTTCCAGACCTTTTTACCCGGATTTTTCGATTCGGCCGCGACCTACCTGATCTCTTTTGGTCTGATCTGGTTGGTGTTCAGCATTATTTATCTGGTGATGCCCAATACCCGGGTCAGGATCCACTCCGCCCTGGTCGGCGGTATTGTCGGCGGCACCCTGTGGCAGGTGGCCCAATGGCTGTTTCTCTGGTTTCAAGCCTCGGCAACCTATTATAATGCCATTTACGGGGCCCTGTATCAGTTACTATTCCTGATCATCTGGATCTTCTGGAGCTGGCTGGTGATGCTCTTCGGCGGCGAAGTGGCCTTTGCCCATCAACATCTGCCCCAATTAGTGCGGGAATTTCGACAACCGCGGCGGGAAGGCCAAAAAGTCGATGAATATCTGGGACTGGCGGCGTTAATGACCATCGGCCGACGCTTTTATCAGGAGCAAGAGCCCCTGACCCTGGAAGACCTGGCCCAACTGTTCTCTTTGGAGCCCGAATCTACCCGGGAATTAGTAAAAGCTTTGGAGCTGACCGGTTTGGTGGTGGAGTTGGCCGGACACGATGGTCAGGGACTGGCCACTTATCTACCGCAGCGGCCCCTGGATCGGGTAGCGGCGCTGGAAGTGGTAAATGGTTTACGGCAGCGGCGTTGGGCGGCTTTCAGTCCCTCACTGGCCCTGGAAAACAGCCTGGTCAGCCGGTTAGAGCAGTTATTAACCGGGGAACCGCAATCCCGTTTAGCTGGGCTAAGCGTTAAGGATCTGATTGACCAGGAGATTTTGAAAAACCAGACAACAGCCACAGTCTCCGAGAAGTGACAAGCCGTTCGGCTCGAATCAGTAAAGAGGTCAAACTATGGGTGACTTAGGTCGAGGCCTGATCTTCCTGGGGCTGGTCCTGGTGGTGATCGGCCTGATGATCTGGCTGGCCCCGCATATTCCCTGGCTGGGGAGGCTGCCCGGTGATATCACTATCAGACGTGAACGCTTTACCTTTTATTTCCCCCTGGCCACTTGCCTGATAATCAGCATCCTACTATCGCTCTTGTGGGCGATCTTTCGCCGCTAGGCCAAATTCTGCTATTTTATTAGGTTTTCTTGGAAATCGGTTGAAATATTCTGGGGGGTCGATATACTCTTGCCTAGTTCGTAACTGAAAACATGCGGTTTTTGAGTCTCGCTAAAACCAATTACCATATTAACTCATAAATATGTCATACAATTTTATATATTAAACTGAAAAACCGATAACCGATAATAACATTGTATGGTATTATATTCGCCTTGGGAAGTGACAGATCCTTTGGGAGGCGGGAGAGTTTTAAGCAGGCGGGTTATCTTGTGGAGGAGGTAGGTTGAATGCCGGAGTTACGAAAAGACCCGATTATTGATCGCTGGGTGATTATTTCCACTGAACGCGGCAAGCGTCCGCATGATTTTGTCGTCGAACCTGAGGTTACCAAAGGCGGTTTCTGCCCTTTCTGCCCGGGCAATGAGCATGTCACTCCTCCCGAGATCATGGCTTACCGTGACCCCGGCACCGCGCCCAATACTCCGGGGTGGCGGCTGCGGGTGGTGTCCAATAAATTTCCCGCCCTGGTTATCGAAGGCGAACTGGATAAGCGGGGCGAAGGCTTATATGATCTGATGAACGGCATCGGCGCCCATGAGGTGATCATAGAAAGCCCGGATCACCACGCCACCTTATCGACGATTCCGATCGCCCAATTCGTAGATGTGTTGCACGCCTACCGGGATCGGATTGTGGACCTAGGTAAGGATGACCGGTTCCGCTATGTATTGATTTTTAAAAACAAGGGACGTAGCGCCGGAGCCTCCCTGGAGCACACGCATAGCCAACTTATCGGCCTGCCGATTATCCCGGAACTGGTCCAGGAGGAATTGGACGGCGCCAAACGCCACTATCAGATGAAAGAGCGTTGTGTGTTTTGTGATATCATTCGCCAGGAGCTGAATCAGCAACAGCGGTTGGTGTTGGAAAACCAGGAATTTCTGGCGATTTGCCCCTTTGCGCCGCGCTCGCCTTTTGAGATCTGGCTGTTGCCCAAGGCCCATCATTCCTCCTACGTGGAGATGTCCGAGAGTTCTTTCTGGCTGCTGGCGGAAATCTTTTCTCAGACCCTAAAGCGGCTGGATGCGGCTTTAAAGGGGGTGCCGTATAACTTTATTCTCCATACCGCGCCGTTGCGGCAGCGCAATCTCGAGCATTACCATTGGCATTTTGAGATCATGCCCAAACTAACCCTGATGGCCGGTTTCGAATGGGGTTCGGGGTTCTTCATCAATCCTACCCCCCCTGAGGACGCCACCCGTTATTTACGAGAAGTAGAAATTTGATCCTGCACCGCGACCAGCCGGCGGCATGCCGGTCTGGCCCATGAATTATGGCGGAGAGGAAAGTTTATGCGAATCATGATTGTTGCTCCCGAAGCCAAACCCTTTGCCCGCAACGGCGGACTGGCCGAAGTAATCCATGGCCTGGCCTGGGCTCTGGTCCGACAAGGTCATCAGGTGACCGTGGTGACCCCTTATTATCGCCAGACCCAGAGTTGTGGCTGGCCCATAAGCTCAACCGGCCAGAGGCTTAATATAGTAATGGCGATTAAGACCTTAACCGCGGAAATTTACCATATCCAGGTCCATCCGAACCTGCAGGGCTTCTTCATCGGCCAGGACAGTCTATATAACCGCGACGGCATCTATGGCACCCCTTATGGAGATTACGAGGACAATGCCGAACGGTTTATCTTTTTAAGCCGGGCCGTGCCTGAGATGATCAAAGCCCTGGAGCTGGACATTGATGTGTGTCACTGCCATGAATGGCATACCGGCCTGATCCCCGCTTACCTGCAGACCCTGTACCAGGATGTTCCCCGCATCTCCCGAATATCTACCCTATATACCGTTCATAATGTTGGTTGGCAGGGCATCTTCCCTCATTATGATATGCCCTTAACCGGTCTGGGTTGGGAATTCTTTAACACCAAGACGATGGAGTTTTATGGTAAAATAAATTTAATGAAAACCGGAGTGGTATTTGCCGATCTGATTAGTACGGTAAGCGAGACCTACCGCCAAGAAATCTTAACTCCGGAATATGGTAATGGTCTGGAAGGGGTTTTCCAAGAACGGGCTCAAGATTTTTACGGGGTGCTGAATGGCGTTGACTATGATACTTGGGATCCCGCCCATGATAATCTCATTGCCGCGTCGTTTAGCCCGACCCAGCCCACGGGTAAGAACATCTGTAAGGCTGACCTGGCTAAATATTTTCAGTTGGAAATTCCTGAGGAGCAGCCCTTAATCGGCATGACCACCAGACTCACGGAGCGCAAGGGCATCGAGTTGGTGCGAGACCTCATGGAAGACCTGATGAATTTAAAGGTGGCCTTTGTCATTCAGGCTACCGGGGAAGAGCGCTACCAATATTTTTTCAATGAATTCCAGCAACGCTATCCGCGCCAGGTGGGAGTCCGAATCGGCTATTCGGAGGAGCTGGCCCACAAAATCATCGCCGGCGCGGATATCTTTCTGATGCCTTCACGCTATGAGCCCTGTGGACTTGATCAGCTCTATTGCCTGCGTTACGGCACCATTCCGGTAGTTCGGGCTACAGGAGGATTGGACGAAACAATCCAGGATTATGACCCTCAGCGCCAGACGGGAACCGGCTTCAAGTTCCACGATTACCGGGCCGCCGAGCTATTGGATGCTATTAAGCGAGCCCTAGCGGTTTATCAGGATCAGACCGCCTGGAACCAACTGATGAAGCAAGCCATGGCGCAGGATTTTTCTTGGGATAAATCGGTCCAGAAATATTTGGAGCTTTATGCGAAGGCAAGGCAGAAAAAATCGCCTTCTCATTGAGTAGCTTAATCTGGGACAATGTCTGATCAATTGGGATTGTTAACCCAACTCATCGAGCTTTTCACCTCCTCGGTCAGCTATGGCGAGCGCCTGGATAATTTTGTCCATCTCTTGGCGCGCAACCTGAACTTTGATCTGGCCCTGTTCTTTGTCCTGGAAAAAGAAAAACAGCGTCTGCTCCTTAATACCAGCAGTCAAGGGCCGGTATCACCGTCCATGCTGATTGTGTTTCCCTTGGGGCGGGGGTTGGTAGGCCAAACCGCCCAGACCCGGGAGCATTTAATAGCCTATCGGGACGATCCCGAGATCTTCCCGGCTAATCGCCCGCTGGAAACGATTTATCCCGACTTTCAAACCCTGGCCAGTTTTGCGGTGGCGGACGACAACTTCTTATATGGGGTCCTGCTCCTGGTGGACCAAAAGCGCCGGAAGCTGGATACTGCTACCCTTAAGTTGATCAAGTTAGCCTGCTTGATGTTAGCCGGGACCATCCGTCAGGCCTTGCGCCACGATGAGACCAAGAAACGCATTGCCGAACTCTCCGGCCTGTTCGAAATCGGCAAGGCCATCAGTTCAACCATGGAATTGGACGCCCTGTTGGAACGCATTCTCAGTACTGCGGCGAAAGTCATCAACGCTCGGGGGGCGATCTTAAGGATCATCGATGAACAGACCGGTCTGCCGCGGGTGGCCTCCGAATACGGCGATGTCTTTGAAACCTCGGCCTGCCTGCTAACCTCTAAGTTAGAGACTGCCGTGGTGAGTGGAGAACTGCCCTTTGTGACCACCAGCCTGCCTGATCTCCAGGGTCACCTTCATTCTTATTTAGGCGTACCCCTAAATTTCAAGGGACATCTAAAGGGGATGCTCTGCGTCTTTGATAAGATGTCCGAAGCCCTGGAATTCCAGGAATTTGATGCCGAGAACCGCCAGTTGCTCTTCACTATGGCCGGGATGATTTCTAGCAGCATTGAAAACGCCTTGACTTTTCAAGAGTTGGAAGCCCTGGCGGAGAAAAATGAACGGATGGTCCGTGTCCTGACGGTGTTGCAGGAAATTTCCTGGGCCTTGATGACCACCGTCCGGATGGAGAAAATTCTTGATATCATTCTTAATGCCCTCACTTTAGAGAGTGGCTTAGCCTATGATCGGGCCGTGGTCCTGCTGGTCAACGAGAACCGTCATGTCTTAAAGGCAGTTAAGGGGGTGTTCCGCAAAACCAGTCCGCCCACCTTACCTTTGCGCGAAGCCTTGATGGTACCCGTTGAGGTCCGGGCCGAGAGCGCTATGGAGAAACTGCTACCCCGATTACAAATACCCTTGCAAGAAGATAAGGGTATCTTAGCCCGTACCGTGCTGCAGAAAAAAACCTTTCATATTGTTCAGGCGGAGCAGGATTCCCGGGTTAATCAGGAATTACGGCAGGCTTATGATCTCCAGGAATTCGTCTCAGTTCCACTGATCGTCAAAGATCAGGTGACTGGCGTTATTGTGGTTGATAATCAACGGTCCAAACGGGCCATCCGGGATAACGATGTCCAGATCCTAAACATGTTTGCCAACCAGGCCGTCCTGGCCATTGAAAACTCCCGGCTCTACAGTACCATCGAAGCCAATAACCGCGAATTGTCACTTATCCGGGAACGGATGTTAGAATCCGATCGTTTGGCCGCCTTAAGTGGCCTGGCCCAGGGCATGGCCCATGAAATCCGCAATCCCCTAACCTCTATCGGGGGCTTTGCGCGGCGGATAAGTAAAAAGGTCGGCAAGAATTCTCCACTCCGTCATGATGTGGAGGTCATCACCCAAGAAGTCGAACGGTTGGAAAAACTTCTACGAGAAGTATTGGACTTCTCTGGTGTCAACCTGGGTTACTATGAAGAACACGATTTCAACCAGATAATTGAAGATGCGCTGACTCTGATCGAACGGGATCTGATGGCCAGCAATATCAAGATAGCCAAAGATTTCGCGCTGCTGCCCAATGTTCATTGTGATGATCGTCAGATTAAACAGGTTTTTTATAACCTGTTCCAAAATGCCCGCCAGGCCATGGACAAAGGGGGAACCCTGACCATCAGGACTTATCCGGTGGAAAAGTCGGATGGTCTCTACGCTGCGGCCGCGGTCTCGGATACTGGTGGCGGTATCCCACTAGAATTGTTGCACAATATCTTTAACCCGTTTTTCACTACCAAAGAATTTGGCACCGGTCTGGGCCTCTCCATTGCCGAACGCATCGTTTCCCGCCACTACGGGCAGATCGAAATCATCAATGAATTGGGTAAGGGGGTGACCTTTATTGTTACTCTGCCGATTGCCAAATATTGTTTGATTAAAACAGCTGAAGACCAGGAAGCCCAACCCTAACGAGATCTGGTATCAATGGCTTCGGACTCCATTTTTTAAGGAGGTTAATGATGAAAAAAATTCTGGTCGCAGATGACGAAATGAGCATCCGCCTGCTATACAGTGAGGAACTGAAAGACGAGGGTTACGAAGTCCTGACCGCCGCCGATGGCCGGGAAGCACTGGACATTGTCGAGAAAACTCCCTTGGACCTGGTTATTCTGGACATTAAGATGCCGGAAATGAGCGGTATTGAAGTCCTCCGGCAAATCAAGGAAAAGAATCCTAACTTACCCGTGCTCCTGAGCTCGGCCTACAGTGAATATAAACAGGACTTTGGGACCTGGGCCTCAGAAGAATATCTGGTCAAATCTTCCGATCTCGAGGATTTGAAAGCCGCGGTCAAAAGACACCTGAAAGATTAGGACGTTTAGCGCCGGTCACGGCGGAGACGACGGTGAAAAATATAAAGTGGGTGGCAAAATTAGTTAGCGTGGGTTTAGTTATAAAATTTACTCATGATAAAGGTGGTTGGTTTCGGACCCGCCGGGCTTTACAAGAGCCTGCAAGTTGACGGCCGCGGCAGCTCGGCAGGGATAGAGCCAACCTTTCCTCAACCCACTAAAACCCCTACCACCATCAGGGTTATAAACCCGGCAATCATCAGATAGAAGCCTGAGGCCAAAAGGAGGGCCACCACGGCCCACAGGCTGGACAACTCAAACACCCGCACCAGGGCCTTGTATTCTAGGATCAGACACCACAACCCGGCTATCATACCGCCTAAGAACGGAATAAAAGTAGCCACCAGGGGAGCATGGCTATAAGCTAGGACCCGAAAGGCGGCGCCAAAGCTAGGGTCCCGCCCCCCCACCAGCAACAGGGCCAACTGGAGAAACAGGCTGTTGGCAAACTGGGTAATGACAACCAGGAGCGGCACCAGCAGGGCCATGCCGACCACGATTTCTGGTCCGATATTAAATGACTTAAAGACTACCAGGGACAACCACGACCCCATCTTGCCGATTATGAGCAGTTGGATTAATTGCCAATAACCTGAAGTCAGCAACCCGGTAGTCCCCAAAATCAGTGCAAAGCCCAGGGGCGCCCCTAAGCCTCCTTGGGTGTCGAGGTTCTGGAAAAACTCCCCCGGACGGGTCAAGATCATCCGGATCGTGCGGAATAACGCCACTAACACCGGCAACTCCGGGTCTTCCCAGGGGATTGACATCCGGTCCGCGGGGGAATAAGTTTCCCCCGCGTCATTTTCGACCCAGTCCACCGGCAGGTTCATAATTGCGCCCGGTCCATTAATTCTTTAACCGCCTTGGGTTGATCAATGCCGTAAAACATGATCGGCTGCTTATCGGCTAGCCGCGGTTTAACAATAATATTGCCCACCTGGAGCAGGGTTTGGGTCAGTCCGCGTCGCATCTCTATCTGGTCGATCTCATCCCAGCCCAGTTTTTGCTGTTGGGCGGGAAAGCGTCTGATCTTTTCGACGCCCTGAGGGGAAATCTGGTATTCCTGGCTCCATTTCAGATAAACCACGCCCAGAAGCAAGATTATCCCCATGATCAGCCCCCGATTGGGGGTTAATCCGAGTTGCCTACTGAATTCCGGATTTAGGTAAGGCCCTAAAACACAGAGGCCGATAGCGACATAATAGACCAGGAAGGCCCGCCAGGAGGGAGAAATGATT
>JAQVHY010000058.1:0-5595 GCA_028695935.1 Desulfobacca sp. | reverse complement strand
AGCGATAGACGATCTGGAACCCCGCCTGGTCTCCCACGTAAGGCTCCCACTGGATCTTTACCTCCTGGACCACGGCGTGCGGGGGGCCCTGATGACACCAGGCAATGACCTGCTCCACCGCCTGTCGGGGGCCTTCCAAAAGGGCCTCGACCCCGCCCCCGCGTAGGTTACGCACCCAGCCGTCAACGCCATAGCGACGGGCTTCATCCCGGGTACTGGCCCGGAAAAACACCCCTTGGACCATTCCTTGGATTAACACCCGCGCTCGGACCCGCTCCTCTGTGCTCATGCATTCCTCCGTAACAAGGCTTCAAAGGCCGCTTCATCCAGAATCGTCAGCCCCAGGGCCTGAGCCTTGGCATATTTACTGCCCGGTTCCGCCCCGACGACGACGTAATCGGTCTTAGCCGATACCGCAGAACTGACCTTGCCGCCTTTAGCCACGACCAGGGCCTTGGCTTCGTCGCGGGAATATCTTTCCAGGCCGCCGGTAAAGACAAAGGTCTTACCGGCCAGAGGTAGCTCCGCAGGACGTTCCGGGGGTTCGAGTTCCAGCCCGGCGGCCTGAAGTTCATCCAGCAATTGTAGATGGCGGGGATTCTGAAAATAATCCCGGATACTGCTGGCCACTTGCGGTCCAACCCCTTCCACCTGCAGAAGTTCGGCCTCGCCGGCCTGCTGGAGGGCTTCCAGGGATTGGAAATGTTGGGCCAACAATTGAGCCGTAGCCTCCCCCACATAGCGGATGCCCAAGGCATAGATAAACCGCGCCAACGGTACCCGTTTGCTGCCTTGAATGGCGGCGATGATGTTTTGGGCCGATTTTTCGGCAAACCGTTCCAGGGGGATCAGCTCTGCTTCGGTTAAGTTGTATAAATCACTTAGGTTTTGTATTAGTCCATTGTCCACCAATTGATCAACGATCTTTTCCCCCAAACCGTCGATGTCCATGGCGCCCTTGCTGGCAAAATGTCGAATCGACCGTTTGAGTACCGCCACGCAGTCCGGGTTGGGACAGCGGGTGACCGCCTCCCCGGCCGGCCGCACCAGTTTAGTGCCGCATACCGGGCAATGGGTCGGCATCTCGAAGGGGACGGTGTGCTCCGGACGACGGTCTTTGATGACCATGACCACTTCCGGGATCACGTCTCCGGCCCGCTGAATCAGGACCCAGTCTCCCGCCCGCACGTCCTTGCGCCGCACCTCATCTTCGTTATGCAAGGTGGCTCGGCTGACCGTCACTCCGCCCACTTCTACCGGGTCCATGAGCGCGGTCGGGGTCACCGCGCCGGTGCGGCCGACATTGACCCGGATTTCCCGCACCCGGGTGGTGGCCTGGGTGGCGGCGAACTTGTAAGCCAAGGCCCAGCGGGGGCTGCGGGCCTTAATGCCCAGGCGTTCCTGCAGCGCTAAGGAGTTGACCTTGATTACCACCCCGTCAATCTCGTAAGGCAGGGCGGCCCGTTGTTGCTCCAGCCGATGATGATAAGCAATGGCCGCTTCGATGCCCGCCACCTGCTCAATGTAGGGGTTGGTGCGCAGACCCCAGGCCGCCAGATGCTGCAAGATCTCCCAGTGGCTGGCAAACTCCCGGCCGCTTACCTCTCCTACTCCGTAACAATAGATATTCAGCGGTCGCTGCGCGGTAGTGCTGGAGTCGAGTTGCCGCAAGGACCCGGCCGCGGCATTACGGGGATTGGCAAAGGGCTGCTCCCCCTGGGCCAACCGCTGTTCATTTAATTTTTTGAACTCCGCGCTTTCAATATAAACTTCGCCCCGCACCTCCAGGAGGGCCGGAATAGGTTCGCCACTTTTGAGCAAAACCAGGGGAATGGTACGGATGGTCTTGAGATTTTGGGTGACATTTTCTCCCCGCCAGCCATCGCCGCGGGTCGATCCGACCTGCAGTTGGCCGTTTTCATAGACCAACTCGACCGCCACCCCATCCATTTTAGGTTCCACCACATAATCGAATTGTGCTTCAGTGCGCAAAAAGCGTTGCAGGCGCTGCTCAAACTCCCGCGCTTCGCCCTCGCTAAAGGCATTTTCCAAAGACAACATGGGGATCCGATGGGTAACGGTCTCAAACTTTTCTAACGGCGGTGCTCCGACCCGTTGGGTCGGCGAATCCGGGGTGACCAGTTCCGGGTACTGCTCTTCCAGGCGCTGGAGTTCTTCCATTAACCGGTCAAATTCGGCATCGGCAATCTCCGGCGCATCCAGCACATAATAGCGGTAGTTGTGATAATGAATCTGCTCCCGCAACTGCGCGACCCGCTGCCCGATTTGGGGATCTAATGGTTTGGATTCACCGCTGGACTTCATCACGGGGCCTTCCTCTCATAAAGCACCACTTCTTTCTGCAACAGATTCTTGAGAAATGGTCTCTCCCTTAAAGCCGCAAACTCCTCCGGGGTATAACAGAACAGGTCCAAATCCACCGGTAGGGCCAGGAGCCCATAAAGTTGGCACAGGCGCTCCGGCCAGGACAGCTCGGTTCGCATGATCACTAAAATATCCAGGTCGGTAAACAGATCGGCCCGGCCCCGCGCGTAAGAGCCGACCAGGCTGAGGCGTTCCACCTCTTCCAAGGCCGATAATTTAGTTATTAAGCGGTCTAAAGATTCTTGTAACCGAGCCGCATAAGCCGCCCGTTTCTGATGCAGGAGATCAGGCACTTTGAGCAATTCTATATTTTAGAAACCTGGAGCGATATTTATGTTCCAGCTCAACATCGACCTTGACCAAACCCTGCTTAATTAACTTGGCGTTAACGAAGGTCTTATTGGCCAGATATAAATAGGCCCAGGAGTTTTTTTCATGGTCAGATTTTAGGTTGTCATCGAAGCGTAAATATACCTTGCTCCCCTTGACCAGGTTGCTTAGAAACTCCATGGCCTGTTCGTGTTGCCCAGGATCCTCCTTCACCCCTAATAACCGCACCGCCTGGCCGTTATTAAGCAGCACCAGGGTCGGCGACAACACCTCCTTGACCCGATAATGATCCCGGGGGCGAGGGGTTTGCAAATCAATTTGGGACCCAAAGGTCTGTCGCTTGGGATCGGATTTTTTGTCAAAGCGGATGGGATCCCGAAATTTATAGGGCAAGCGGGCGATTCGGGCCTGATAGTCAATATCTGACTGTTCCTGATAGATAATCTGACAATCGCTGGTACTTAACAATGAGGCTTGCTGCAGACCTAGTTTCTCTTTGATGAGCGGCAGGAATTCTTCATTGATTTCATAGCCGATGGACTGGCGGTCCAGATTTTTGGCGGCCAGGGAGGTGGTGCCGCTCCCTAAAAAGGGGTCTAACACCGTCTCGCCGACAAAGCTGAACATCTTGATCAGCCGCCGGGGCAATTCCTCCGGGAACATGGCCAGATGCTGGCGTTGCTTTTCGCCGGGGAAATTCCAATGGCCGTGGAAATAGGTATTCCATTCCTCGGTGGTCAGACGGCACTGCTCCTTAATTTCCTTTGATACCGCAGGCGCCACCCCCAATTTCTTGAAAATCAGGATGAACTCATAATCCAGTTTTAACAGGCCGTTGCGGGGAAAAGGAAAAGAACCCATGATGGTAGCGCCGCCGCTGGTATGGCAGGTGGTGACCTTTTGCCAGATGATCGCCCCCAGATAATCAAAGCCGATGGTTTCGCAGAATTTGATGATCTCGGTGCGGATCGGCATGATCTTATAACGGCCATAATAGGCGGCGCGGGCAAATTGATCGCCGATGTTGATGCACAGCCGACAGCCGGGATGCAAGACCCGATAACATTCCTGCCAGACTAGATTGAGATGGTTGATGTAGCTTTCGTAGCTCTCATGATAGCCGATCTGACCGCCGGGGCCATAATCTTTCAACTGCCAGTAGGGCGGCGAGGTAATGATCAGATGCACTGACCTGTCTGGTACCAGGTGCATCTGGCGACAATCGCCAATGATAATCTGGTGGCTGGTTACCAAGGAAAATCCTCCCCCCGGATATCACTGTTAAAATCCACCCACCATAGTACCTTTTCGAGGTCTAAAGGTCAAGCTATCACCTTCGAGGTGGCAAGCGCATATACCGCTAGAGGGTGGATTTTTCAGGAATCAGAAGAGAAACCAAACATTTTCCGCCAACGATGGTCGCCCGTCAAGGCATGCAGGATGACGGCCGCCACATGGATAGCCAAAAATATGGGGACCAGCGATCCCCCAAACTCGTGAAGTTCCTTCACCAAGTGCATGAGGCCTCGGGCTTTCTGGCCGGGCGCCAGGAAGAAGAACATGCAAAACCCGGTAGTCGTCATCCAGGTGAAAATCACTAGTCCAAAAGCCTCCCAGAGGCCAGCCAGCCCTTGATGGGGTGAACGGTTGGGTAGCTTAAGAGTTAAAAGAGTGCGCAGATCTTCGCAAACAAGTTGCAGCCGTTCCCAGGTGTAGGGCACCCAGTGAGCAAAACGGGCCTGGTCTGGACCATAAAGGCCATGAAACAGGCGAGCTCCGATAAACAGGGCAGTACCCATCCCCAACCACTTATGCACCGTAAATCCCAGATGCACCATCTTCTTGTAGTCCCCGGCCCATTCCCCGGTGAACCAAGCCAGCACCCCAAACACCATGAGTCCGGCATGGAGGATTATGGTAAGGTCGTCCAACTCTTCGGTTTTAATATTTCTTATTGTCCTTTCCATCCCGGGCTCCTTCCATTACCGTTACTCGGCAATTATCTCGCGCCGCGACAACTGAGATGATCGTCTAATTTCCCGGTAACTTCCTGAACATGCCGACAGAATCATCAAAAACTGCTTCGTACACTAGCCGTTGGTTTCCCAACCTCCGCCCAGGGCCTTGTATAAGGCAATCAGATTGGTGCCCAGGGAACGGGTGCTCTGGGTCAGGGCATCTTCGGTGACATAAAGAGCGCGCTGGGCATTGAGGACGTTCAAAAAGTCGGTCTTGCCGGCCACATAGAGTTGCATGGCCAGGTCCACCGCCTGGCGGTTGCTGGCCACCGCCTGTGCCAGGGATTTCTGATGTTCCTGCTCCTTGGCATAGGCCACCAGGGCGGTCTCCACGTCCTGGAGCGCGGTCAGCACAGTTTTCTGATAGGTGATCAGCGCTTGCTCCTGGAGGGCATTCTGGACTTCGATATTGGCCCGGATGCGGCCCCCGGCAAACAGCGGCCAACTGAGGCTGGGACCCCAGGACCAGAACTTACTGTCTATTCTGCCTAGCCGGGAGACCTCATTAGCGGAAAACCCGAAGCTGCCCATCAGATTAAATCTGGGGAACAGGTCAGCGGTGGCGACGCCGATGCGCGCCGTGGCGGCGTGGATCTGGGCTTCGGCCCGACGGATGTCGGGGCGGCGCCGGACCAGGTCGGAGGGCAGCCCCACCGGAATTTCCGGCGGGGTGGGTGGAATCGGCAAGGCCCGGGCCAAGGTCTTTTCCAGGGCTGCGGGCTCCCGACCCAGAAGAACTCCTAATTGGTAAATTGCGGCCCGCGCCGCGGACTCCAAGAGCGGGATCTCAGCTTCGGTCGTGGCCACCTGGGCATCGGCATTGGCCACATCCAGGCGGCTGACAAACCCGGCTGCAAAGCGC
>JAQVHY010000057.1 GCA_028695935.1 Desulfobacca sp. | reverse complement strand
GGCTTCGGCCCGACGGATGTCGGTGCGGCGCCGGACCAGGTCGGAGGGCAGCCCCACCGGAGTTTCCGGCTGGGTGGGTGGAATCGGCAAGGCCCGGGCCAAGGTCTTTTCCAGGGCTGCGGGCTCCCGACCCAGAAGAACTCCTAATTGGTAAATTGCGGCCCGCGCCGCGGATTCCAGAAGCGGGATCTCAGCTTCGGTCGTGGCCACCTGGGCATCGGCATTGGCCACATCCAGGCGGCTGACAAACCCGGCTGCAAAGCGCCGGTGAGTGATGTCGGCGGTCTTCTTCTGGGCCTCCAGGTTCTTTTTGGCAATGGCGATCTGTTGTTGGTACCCCCGGAGGTTGAGGTAATTGGTGCCCACCTCGCCGGCCAGGGTGACCAGGACATCCCGGCGATCTTCCATTGCGGCCCGGAGGTCGGCGGTCGCGGCCTCGATGCTGCGCCGCGTACCCCCGAAAATATCCAGTTCCCAGGCGGCATCCAGACCTACCTGAAATAAATCCCGGAAGCCCGGGGTGGTAGCCACGGTGGGAACCCCAGAGCTCCCCACCGTCTGACTGGAACTGCTGCTGCGCTCAAACAGGGCCGCGGTATCTACCTGGGGATAAAGTGGCGCGCCCGCCACCCCGCGAGCCGCCCGAGCTTCACGGATGCGGGCCTCAGCCAGGCGCATATCATGATTGGCGCGCACCGCCATCTCCACCAGAGAACTCAGTGTCGAGTCTTGAAAGGCTTCCCACCATTCTACCAAGGTGACTGGATCAGTGTTGGTCTTGCTTGTTTGGGCCGCAGTGACCACTGTCTGACCGTCCCAGTCGGAAGGGACCTCAGTTATGGGGGGCTGATAATCGGGGCCGACCGCGCAGCCCAACAAAATCAACATTAAAACCACCGTAAGGCCAAAGAATCGCAAGCACTTAAACTTTCGACAAATCAAACCTTGCCCTGGCGCAGCCTGCATAACGTTGAACCCTCTTGTACAAATTTTTCATTCGCCGGCAACCAAACCATAATATGACCAAGTGATTAAATTTATTATCTTAACAGAAAACCGGAAACTGGAAACTAAAAACTATTTCATTCATAACGCAGGGCGTTGATGGGATCCAGCCGCGAGGCCTTCCAGGCCGGATAATACCCGAAGATAATACCTACGCTCACCGACACTACAAAGGCGGCCAGGATAGCCTCCAGGGACATCTCCGTGGGCCAGCCAAGCACTGCGGTGGTCAGATAGGAAGCCCCCCGGCCCACTAAGATGCCGACCAGGCCGCCGCAGAAGCAGAGCAGCACGGATTCCAATAAAAATTGCTGGAGGATGTCCTGGCTCCAGGCCCCCACCGCCATGCGCAGACCAATCTCCCGGGTGCGCTCGGTTACCGATACCAGCATGATGTTCATGATACCCACGCCCCCGACGATAAGCGAAATCAAGGCAACGGCCAGGAGCAACTTGGTCATCGTGGCCGCGGTGGAGGACAGGGCTTTGGTCATCTCCGTCATGTCCCGAATGTTAAAGTCATCAGGCTCGTCAGGCCGGATGCGGTGACGCTCACGTAGTAACTGGGTGATCTGGGCGATGGCCGCCGGAATCTCTTTTGAGGACCGCGCCGCCACCAGGATCGAGCTTACATTGGCGAACCGGATGGGCTGCGGGGTGTTCGCGGCCTGAACGGCCGATTGCTCCGGATACAGTTTGACTCCGGTCGATGGATAAATATCGCTCAAGGTATTGACCTTTTCTGAGGTATCGGAAGAGGTGGTGCTCTGGGCGCTCTGGTTGACATTGGTCAAGGACGAGCCCACCACCCGGTATTTGATTGCGGTCCAGGGCGCCACCAGGATGTCATCCTGATCGTGGCCCATCAGATTGGCGCCCTTGGAGCTGAGCATGCCGATGACCTTGAAGGCAACATTATTCACTCGCACTTCCTTGCCGAGGGGCGATTCGCCCTGAAACAGTTCGCGCACCACACGCTGGCCTAGCACGCAGACCTTGGTAGCGTTCCGTACCTCTTGCTCGGAGAACATCTCCCCTGCGGCCAAGGGCCATTCCCGTACTTCCAGAAAGGCCGGGGTCGTCCCCTGGATATAAATCGGCACCCAATTACGGTTGCCATAGATGACCTGGGTGCGGGCCCGCACAATGGGCGCGGCGGCCCGGACCGCGGGGACCTCGGTCCCGATGGCCTCGGCATCCTGGGGGGTGAGATTCATGACACTCCCGGCTCCGAAACTGACGCCGCCACTGGCCGCGGTGCCGGGCAGGACCAGAAGATTATTGGCGCCCATACTGGCAATGGTCCGCTGGATAGAGCTGGCCGAGCCCCGGCCAATTTCCATCATCGTGATGACCGCCGCAACCCCGATGATGATGCCCAGCGCAGTGAGGGCGGCGCGCATGACATTACGCCGCAGGCCTTGGAGGGCAGTACGGAAGCCCCAACGGAGGCGGGGCAGCGCCAAGGCCGAACGCCGCGAGAGTTCAATCTGCTCCTGGGTGGCGGGCTTAGCGGCTACCGGGACTGAAGGAAGCTCATCAGCTACCACCTGGCCATCCAGGATGCGAATAACCCGTTTGGCGCGACAGGCCACAGCTTCATCGTGGGTAACCAGGATAATGGTCACCCCCTCGTCGTTGAGGCGTTTAAAAAGCCCCAGCATCTCGTCACTGGTCTGGGAATCCAAGTTGCCGGTCGGTTCATCGGCTAAGAGCAGGGAGGGATGGTTGACCAAGGCCCGGGCAATGGCCACTCGCTGTTGCTGGCCCCCGGAAAGTTGGGAGGGTTCATGGTCCAGCCGCTCCCCTAACCCCACCCGCTGCAGCAATTCTACCGCCCGTTGCCGCGCCTTGTCATCCGACAGGTTCACTCCGTTATAGGACAGCGGCATGATCACGTTTTCCAGGGCACTGGTGCGCGGCAGGAGGTTGAAGGTCTGAAACACAAAACCCAGTTTCTGATTGCGCAACAGCGCTCTTTCATCGGCAGCTAGTTCGGTGATATCCTGTCCCTCCAGCCAGTATTTTCCGGAGGTGGGTCGGTCCAGGCATCCCAGAACATTCATCAGGGTGGTCTTGCCCGAGCCCGAGGCCCCCATGAGAGCGACAAATTCTCCCTGGGACACGGTCAGGGAGATGCCTTTTAAAACCGGCACCTCGATCTCACCCAATTTATAAGTCTTATGAATCTCCCTAAGTTCTATCAGTGGCATCCAGGTATCTCACCAATATTCTATTTAACCAGGCTTAATGGGATGGAGGAGGACTTTTCTTCTTAAACGGTTGGGGAGTAAACGGGCTGGCGGACGAGGCAGTACTGCTCTCTTGCGGCTGACCGGCCAGCACCACCTGCATCCCCTCTTTAAGTTCGGGGCTTTGGACTTCCGTCATCGACCCGTCACTCGGCCCCAGACTGACCTTTAGGGGCCGGACATAAGCGCCCTGGGGCAGCCATAATACCCCCCTACCCTGCCCCTTTTGGTCCTCTCTATCTCCAGACGCCCCTTGAGTCTCAGCCTCGGCATTTTGATCTGCTCTGGCCTTCTGGCCAGAATTTGAAGCTAGCTGATCCGGCTGGGGGGTCCAGCGTAAGGCGGCATTGGGGACCATCAACACGTTCTGACGCTCGGCCACTATGAACTTCAGGTTGGCAGTCAGGTAAGGAATGAGCCTGCCATCAGAATTGTCGGTATTCACTTCGACGGTATAGGTCACTACATTCTGAGTCATGGTAGCGTTTAGCCTGACCTTGCCCACTTCGCCCTGAAACACCACCCCGGGATGAGCATCCACCGTGAACGTCACCGGCTGGCCGGGGTGGATGTTGCCAATATCGGCTTCGTTTACCGAAGCCCAGACTTGCAGGCGTTTTAAATCCTTGGCAATCAGAAAGAGACTGGGAGCGTTAAGGCTGGCCACCACGGTCTGACCGATGTTTACTCGACGGTCAATGATGACGCCTTTGACCGGCGACTTGATGGTGCAATAATCTAAATTTTGCTGAGCCCGTCTTAAGGTCGCTTCGACCTGGGCCACGGTTTCCTTGGCCTGCACCAGCGCCGCCTGCCCCACGTTCAGGTTGGCCTTGGCCACCTTATAGGCCGACAACGCGGCATCATAGTCGCTTTGGGACAGGGCATCGGAGGGCCCCAGTTTTTCGGCCCGTCTCCAGTCCCGCTCCGCCTGGAAGAGCTTGGCCTGCAGTTGCCCCAGATCGGCTTCGGCCCGTTTAACATTGGCCTTGGCCTCCGCCAGTTGGGCTTTGGCCAGGGAGACATCAGCAGCATAAAGGGAGTCATCTATCTGGGCCAGGATGGTCCCCGCCGCCACCACGGAGCCGTAATCCACTGGCTTGCCATCCTGATCCTGGCCAAAGGCGACGATCTTACCCGCCACCTGGGCCCCGACATCTACCAACTCTTCCGGCTCTACCGTGCCGGTGGCGCTGATGGTCGCCTGTAGGTTACCTCGGGTCACCGGGACGGTGCGGAAAACACCTGAACTCTGGTGGTTCTGGCCCCAGAACCAAATGGCTCCGGCTAACCCCAGGACCACCATCAGGGCGATCACGGAAAGATGCCGCCAGGAGTGTTCCTGGTAATATTGGGTTGATTTCTTTATAATTTTTTTAAACATTCCAATATCATTCCATCCAAAACTTTGAGGAGCGAAAATTTTTAAGGCTGATTTAAGGCACTTCCGGCAAGTTCCTGATACTATATAACACAAAATTCACTCAGATCCGGCGTGCCCAAATAGATTTTATATATAATTATCATTATTTAAATCAAAGCCCATGGTCGCCTGAAGGTCTGGCGGTGGATAACTGATCCCTAAAAAACAAAATACTGTCACCGCCGCCATTTGTAACCTTAAGATGCTTAACATTTTTGCTGTTTAAGGTTATCATGATTACCTCTAGTACGGTGTTGAACAACTCTCAAACTTTTCAAAGCGCAGAATCTCGTTTTTCCAAATACTTATGATCCTTTGCTGCGTTCAGGAGGACAAAAAAAGGTCGGTTTTTAACAGCCTCATAGAAAACATCGTCGATTTTTATGACACCGCGTGGCATCGGAAAATCACCCGCCCCTGGTGAAGGGGTGGGGGAAAGGAAAAGCTGGTTTTCGAATCGATATTAAATTTAGCTAAGTGAATCATCTAACATTTATGTCCTACTGTGCTAATCTTATCCTGTTTTTGGTAATCCTCAATCTGTGGGCCTGTGTGCCCGGACCCCAAGGCGGCCAGCGATTGAATCTGACGCCGTTGCTGTTTTACAGCCACGATCCGCAGGAGCAGACCACCCGCTGGGAGTTCCTGGGGCCGTTGTTTTCCCGGGAACAGACCACGGCCACTACCATTACCACTCTGGCGCCCTTGTTTTACTGGCAGACAGGCAAGGAAGTCCAGGAACTGGAATTCCTCTACCCTTTAGGACGCTACCGGCGGGATCCTACGGGCCAACGGTTCAATTTTTTGCCTCTGAGCCGTTCTCGGCAAGGCCCGGCGGCTAATGAGTTTCAGTTTTTCCCCTTCTTTTGGGGGCGTACCGCTGAGGGCGTCCCCTATGGCGGGGTTTTTCCGTTAGGCGGCACTCTCAAAGAGCGTTTTGGCCGCGAATCGATTAGCTTTATTCTCTGGCCCTTATACTCCACCTCCCACGGTGAGGGCAGCCGTCATTACCATTTCCTGTGGCCGCTATTCTCCTATTCTACCGGCCGCGAATCGGCCTTTACCTTCTGGCCGCTGTACGGCCACATCACTAAGGCTGGAGTTTATGACAAATATTATGCCCTGTGGCCGGGCTTGCATTATCAGCGTCTCAACCTGGATACCGAACGACCCCGGACCCTAAAGGCGGTGCTGCCCTTTTATCTGGAGGACACCACCCCGGTCAGTTTCAGACGAGGTATCTTGTACCCCTTTTTCAGCTACTATCGTCAGGATCAGGGCGATTATACCCAGTGGGATCTACCCTGGCCGGTAATTATTTGGGGAGAGGGGGATAAATTTTCAGTGCGTTCGTTCTGGCCCCTTTACTACCGCAATCTTGATCACCATCGCGACCGCATACATCTGCTCTGGCCGTTATATTCAGGTGAGCGCGATGAAACCCCGGGTCGGTTCGAGGTCCAGCACCGCTGGCTGCTGTTTAGTCTTTATCGCAATCGCGTCAAACCCTCCGGTTGGCAGGAAGAAGGCCGCCTCTGGCCGCTGCTCTATTTTGAGGGCCGGCCCGAACAGTTCCGGGCGCATGCTCCCGACCTGTTGCCTATCCAGACTAAAGGCTGGGACCGCATTTACGGACCCTGGCTCTATCTTTGGACCCTGGAGCGCCTGGGGACGCGCCAGCAAGGTCGGGCCTTGTGGGGCCTCTACCGCTGGGAACGGACCGATAGCTATGCCCTGTGGGAGTTGAGTTTTCTGGCTTCCCGCCAGGTAACGGCCGCCGGCAGCACTTTCCGTTTGCTCTCGGGACTGCTGACCCTGGAGCGCCAGGGCGATACCCGTCAACTGCGCCTGTTTTACCTCCCCTGGGGGTTGAGCTGGCATAGATAGGCGGTTCTGCCAATCATATCTGAATATTTCAGGTCAAGCCAGATTTATTAGCCAATCATAAAATATCCTTTAACCTCTTCCCTGGCCGGAATTTATGGTTATCTTAAAAACAGAGGTTGTCTGCTCGGAAGCAGCTGGTAGTCGGGAAGCTTATCTTAACGAATAAGTCGCAGACCATTAGGAAACATTTTTTCATAATCGCCTTAATTCCGGTCCCAAGGGCCAAGGTCATGAAAAGCTATTGGATATATGGAGGGATCTTACTCATGGTCGGGATTTTGTTAAATCCGGGCGGTTCGGCGGCTGGTCCCGTGGTCAACTTGCCGGCACCGTCTTTAAAAGGCCGGGTGTCGGTAGAGGAAGCGCTTCAGGCCCGACGGACCGTACGCCGCTTTGCCCATCGGGCTTTATCCCTGACCCAACTCTCCCAACTGCTATGGGCCGCGGATGGCGTCACCGATCCCCGCCGGGGGTACAGATCTGCCCCTTCGGCGGGCGCGCTGTATCCTTTAGACCTCTATGTCGCGGTGGGGGAACGCTCGGTCGCTGACCTGCCACCCGGTGTGTATCACTATCTCCCGGATCGACAGGGGTTGGAGCTTATAACCAAGGGCGATATCCGCAAGGAGTTGGCCCGCGCCGCGCTTTATCAGAGCTGGATGGCCGAGGCCCCGATTATGGTGGTTATTACCGCGGAATATGCCCGCTGTACCCAGAAATATGGCCAACGGGGACTGCTCTATACCCATATCGAGGTCGGCCACGTGGGCCAGAATCTGTTTCTGCAAGCCGAGGCCTTGAGTCTGGGGGCTGGAATCGTGGGAGCTTTTGAGAATCAAGCGGTAAGCCAGATTATGGGGCTGCCCCCGGCCCAGGAGCCGCTCTTGATTATGCCCATTGGTTATAAACATTGACAATTATGGATTAATAATTATACTATTTTAATAATTTTTCCTATATAAGCAATTTAAGCATCTTACCTAAGGGCGGTGACGGGGAAAGAGGTAGCTACCGTTGTACAAATTTACCTTCCCCCTCCTACCAGGGGCGGGGGAGTTTCCAGCTGGGTACTAACTAAAACGCCTGTTTGGGCGGTTTGATGATTGACTCGGCAAGTTCGGATATCATTGGCAATCAGAAATTCAGAGGAGGTCAGATGTTTTTTAAGCAATTTTTCAACGAAGGTTTGGGTTGCTGTTCGTACATGGTCGGCTGTGCCCAGGCCGGGGTGGTAGCTGTAGTTGACCCGCGGCGGGATATTGGTGATTACCTGACGCTGGCCCATCAGGAGGGCTTAAAGATCACGCAGATCATTGATACCCATGTCCACGCGGACCATATTACTGGCAGCCAGGAACTCCAGCGGGCGACCGAGGCGCCGATTTACGTCCATGGACAGGCGCCGGTTAAATATGAACATCAGGATTTACAGGAAGGTCAGGAGCTGGTGCTGGGCAGCGCCCGTCTGCAAATTCTGGATACCCCAGGGCATACGCCCCATAGCGTTTCGGTTCTAGTAACCGATACCAGCCGGGGCAATGAACCCTGGTTGGTGCTCACCGGCGATTTGTTATTTGTCGGCGACGTTGGCCGTCCGGACCTGGCCGGGGCCGAAAAGCTGGAAGAACAGGTGGAGAATCTCTATCACAGCCTGTACGACAAGTTAGGAAGATTCCCCGGCCGCCTGGAAATTTATCCGGCCCACGGCCACGGTTCCCTCTGTGGCCGGGCCTTGAGCAGCAAACTCAGCTCAACTTTAGGGTTTGAACGGCATAACAATCCGATCCTCCAGAAAGGCTCGCTGGCGGAATTCAAAGCGGCCATGATGCAGGAATTTCCCGCTCGGCCGAAAAACTTTACGCATATCATTGCCACTAATCTGGCCGGGCCGCCCTTGGTGGATCAACAAAAGCCATTTCGCCCCCTGAACGTGCATGAGGTCAAGGCCAAACTGGACAGTGGCCATATCATCGTCGATACTCGGGATGAGGCCGCGTTCGGTGGGGCTCACATCCCTGGAAGCATCAATATTGGCCTGTCGCCACCGATCGGCAACTGGGCCGGTATGGTGCTCGAACCCGGCTCCCCCCTGGTGCTGATCGTCGATAACCAGGCGAGCCTGCGAGAGGTGGTCAAACAATTTCATCGAGTCGGTTACGACAATATCGAGGGCTTCCTGTCCGGGGGCATCAAGGCCTGGGAAATGGCCGCGCAGTCCACGGGTTTTATGCCCCAACTGACCCCCCGAGAATTGGCCGACATGTTGAAGGCAGGCAAACCGGATGTGGTGTTGGATGTGCGCACTGCGGCCGAATGGCAGCAGGGACATATCGCCGAGGCGCAACATCTGCCGCTCTCCCAGATGAGTCAGACCGACCTCAGTCCTTATGTCGCCAAGAAAGTGGTTACCATTTGCGGCAATGGTTACCGCGCCAACATTGCCGGTAGTCTCCTGATGCGCCACGGCGCTAAGCGGGTGTCGGCGGTCGCCGGGGGCATGGTATCCTGGCGCAACGCCGGCCTGCCGACCACCACCTGATCAACTGAGATTAATCGGAATCCTCCCAGGCGACCCCCTCCGGTCGCCTTTTTGGGTTGAGCTAATTCATTACTTTTTTCAGCTCTTCTAAGGTGGCTACGGTCAGCCGGATTAACTTCTGAAAAACCTCCGGACGGGGTAGGACCAGGCGGTCCATCCATTCTTTGGAGAGGGTTGAAGGCAGGTGGCCAGGGTGCAACAATTCCTGCAGCTCCCGCAGATCTTGCACCAGATGAAAGAAGGAATATTCCACGCCCGGCCAGGGTCGCGGCGCGGTTGTCGGACTCTGGGAAGACGCCACTGGCTGGTCCAGTTCCCCATGCAAGGCTCGCAAAGCCTCAACCACTTGGCTTAGGGTGGGACTGGCCGGGGCCGATGCCGGAGAAGACTCAGGAATAGGGGGAGATTTATCGGTTAATGCCCGGGTCAGAGCATGCTTAGCAAGTTTGGTCTTTTTTCCGGCAAGCAGTTTCTTTTTTGACATAAATAGAGAAATTCTTGAGTTAAATGGTAATAATCCCGGGCTCCCGTGCTTTTCGCGTCATAGTCGAAGACAGCTCGCTGAGCAATATGGGCCTGGTTTAAGGCCTCGCATCTCATAATTATGGTGGCAAAGGTAACTTCCAGATATGGTCTTAATTGCTCCAGGATAAATTCGTTGGTGACCCGGTTACGTTTATCAAACATGGTAAGCAAGATCCGAAAGAAATTACCCGAAAATAATTCCTCCCCATCTACATTTTTCACCTCCTCAATAGTGGTCAATAAATCAGCCAGCCCATCCAGGGAATAGCGGGACATCTGGCACGGGATAATAATAAACTGCGAGGTATATAGTGAATTGGCGGTAAGCACTCCCAGCGACGGCGGGCAATCAATCAGAATAAAATCATAATCCAGAGGCTTAAGCGCCTGCTGGAGAATAGTCTCCCGAAATAGGCGGGAATAGACCTGTTCAGCGGCGCGGGCCAACTTGATATGACTGGGAGCCAGAAACAGACCATTGATGTAGGTAGATAAGATAACATCTTCAATGTTCTTACGAGGTATGGCGATAACCTCGGCCATAGACTCCTCAAAGGAATCTGGCTCTATCCCCATGCCCAGGGTGGTATGGCCTTGGGGATCAAGATCGACCAGTAAGGTCTGAAATCCTTGATATGCCAGTCCAGCTCCTAGATTGATGGTAGTGGTAGTCTTTCCGGTGCCCCCTTTTTGGTTAATAATAGCAACTATAACTGGCATCTCTGTTTCTCCTGGAACTCAATCAGAGTGGCAAGAACAGGTCCAAAAGTCAAGCAAAGCTATATATATCGGGTTGATAAGTCACCGGGGTGTTTGAGCAGCTACCTGATTCTGCCCTATAGTAAAGAAAACCAGGATTAACGTCAAGCTAATACCTCCAGTAAAGATCAAGCACACCTACGAATCACCGAGGCCACTCTGATCAGACGCAACTTAAGGAGAGAAAAATTGGTTTTTAAGGATAATCCCAATTTAATTTAATGATATTAGAGACTTATAATATCAGGATGAATTAGCTCGGCTGTTTTTTAAATGAGTGAGGGGGGCCTTGATCCCAAGGCCCTCTAAGGTTGATGGGTTAGTGAAAGCTATCGGGGCCAGGGATTAAAGCTGATTTTATCAGGCCAACACCGTCGGCACCGGGTTACCAGAACCAGCTTTTGACGCCGAATAAGAAGGTTTGCAATTTCTTGAGCAGGCACCTTAGTTGGGGACTAGGCCAGTTAGGGACATAAGCCTGGACCTGATTGGAAAACGGGCTATCCATAAGTCGGCCCCATCAGTCCGCGCAACTGGCCGCAAAGTAATATAGCACGCCATATTCCAAATCGTTTACCGTGAATGTTATGGTCTGGCCCGCCATTTCCGGGTTAACTTCTTGTTCTAGATGGGGAGTACCGGCGTTGCGCTCCGCCTCGGGATCGGAACCTGCAAAAGAAAAGGTTTTATAGAATAAGGTGCAACTGGCCAGGCCGGTAAGCGGACCACCATCAGCATCGGTGGTAGGTAGGGTGACGCTGAGCTTGGCGACCCGACCTTCAAATACGGGTTCGGCCAGAGTCGGGGCCGCGGGCGGAAAATTTTCCATGGCGGCCTGGGTTTCATTGGATAACGGGCTTTCGGGCATGATGCTCTCCTTTCGTGAGATAGTCTCGTGGTTTCCTGTCCTTAAGGTGCCATAATGTTCTGCTCCTGTCAACTTTTTGATAAGCCTGGGGTGCCCCCCGCCACCCGGCCTGATTAGAAAAATCTAAATTGTTAAATGATATCAAAGGGAGAGAGATGGTTAAATAGCATAAAATCGAACGTCAGCGGGGTTATCACTACCGCGTTATCCTTCGGAAGCACAAGATGGGGAACTAAGGGTATGGGGTTTAGATCTTGGGATTTACGCCTCCTTTACACGCCGGGCAATTGGGGTTGACCTCGAGCTTCTGTTCGGCAAATCGGAAGTGCTGCCCATCAAACAGCAACATCCGTCCCAATAATGCCGGTCCTAAACCACCCATGATGCGCAAGGCCTCCATGGCCTGGAGGCTTCCCAATATTCCAGGCATAGGCCCCAGCAAGCCAGCCGAATTTTCGGGAGGCGAGTCGGGAAAGGCACAGAGCAGGCAAGGGCCGTGCCCGGGCCAGAAAGTGGTCAAACGGCCGTTCAGGCCTTCTACAGCCGCATGGATTAACGGCAAGCGATGTTTGATGGCCGCCCGGTTGAGAATTTTCTGTTCTGGAAAATTGTTCAGGGTATCTATCAGCAGGTCGAAACCTTCGGTCAGGCGGAGGACATTGTAATCGGTGATCTTACGGGACAGGGCTTCTACCTCCGAAAACGGATTGATCTCCCGCAAGCGCTGCTCGGCAATGGCCGCCTTAAAGCGATCCAGATCCCGCTCCCGATAGAATAACTGATGATAAAGGGTGTCCAGGGTGACGCGCTCATTATCCACTATCCGGACCCGTCCGATTCCCGCCGCTAACAGATAAACCGCCAGGGCCTAGGCTAACCCCCCGGCACCAGCCACGAAAATACGGGCCAATTTGAGGCGTTCTTGCGCTTTGGGCCCCCATCCCGGTAGCTTGAGCTGCCGAGAATAACGGGTTAATTCGGCTGGGCTTAGAATCATCGCGATAATTTAGGCTCTGGTTGGACAACTGCCGAGGTCATGACTATTAGCTTTTCACTCTATACCAAACGCCGGGGCTTCCCCTGGTCGATAGGGACCTTTCGGATATCTGGTCCATTTATCGGCTTACTTGGAGCAAATCATTAATCCAAATTCTGATCTTCTGATGAAACCTTGGTTTTGAATCTTATATTAGCTTTGGTTAATATTGCTTAGGGAGAGTATAATACCCTTATTGGAACTGTGCTATCCTGGTATCCAATTCCCCGCTGGCTGGAACCTGAGCAAATTTTTTGGCCCCACGTGACAGAAGGGCAAAGAGTCATTATAATATTAAATAGTGTTCATCCGGAAACCATTATCCCCTCTCCCTTGATGGGGGAGGGCAAGGGTGGGGGTGAAAAATATTATATAATCTCAATACCCTGAAATATACCCCCTCCCCCTGACCCCCCTCCCACCAGGGGCGGGGGAGTTTCCGGATGAATACTAAATAATCCATTCTACCAAGGAGGGCATATCCATGGCCGAGGAAAGCAAACCGAAATGTACCGTCGACCCCGTCTGTGGCATTGATCTGACAGCCGAACACGGCAAATTTGCCTATGATTTTGAGGAAGAAACCTATTATTTCTGTTCTGAACTGTGTCGGGACCAATTCGCCGCGGCCCCGGAGAAGTTCATTAAAAAAGAAAAATCCTAAAGGTAAACCGCAAAATCATGAGTGAGGTTAATGTCTGGGTATTAATCCTGGCCACCGACGATGATTACCTTATCAGGGGTCAGTAAGGCTTATCACCGGGGGCCGGAAGAGATCCACGCCTTACAAGGGATCAATCTGACCATTGCGGCAGGGGAGTTTGTGGCCATTACCGGCAAAAGTGGCTGTGGCAAGAGTACGCTCTTGCACATCATCGGGGGCTTGGAAGTCCCCACCACGGGCCAGGTAAGCATCAACGGCCAGAATCTGAGCGGTTTAAGTGATGCTGAACTAACCTTATTCCGCCGCGATCAGGTCGGCATGGTATTCCAAAGTTTCAATCTTTTGCCCCTGCTGACCGTGCAGGAAAATGTTGCTCTGCCGCGTATTCTCCAGGGCTACCCCTATCGTCAGGCCCTGGCCCAGGCCGCGGACTGGCTGAAAGAGGTCGATCTGGGGGCGCGGCAATTCCACAAACCCCACCAGATTTCCGGGGGTGAGATGCAAAGGGCGGCAATTGCCCGCGCCCTGATCAATGACCCCAGGGTGATCATCGCGGATGAACCGACTGGCAACCTGGACACTCGCCTGGGCACCCAGGTGATGGAAATTTTTGCCCGCCTCCAGGCCCGGTGGCAGAAGACCGTGATCCTGGCCACCCATGCCCTGGAGGCGGCCCGCTATAGCAACCGTATCCTGCAACTCCAAGACGGCCAGTTAGCGTCCTGAATCGCAAGGCCATGCCTCCCTTCCTCTTTGCCTTACCGTTTCGCCATCTCCGGAGCCATTGGGGGCGCACCCTGCTCACCATCCTGGGTATTGCCCTAGGCGCCGCGGTATATCTGAGTATCGCCCTGGCTGAGGTCAGCGCCCTGGCCGCCTTCAAAGACAGCGTCGATGCGGTAGCCGGAAAAGCCAACCTGCGGCTGCGGGTGGCCGGCGCGGCCTTGGATGAACAACTATTGGTTAAGGCCCGTCAGATTCCGGGGGTACGAGCCGCGGCCCCGGTCATCGAGACCGTAGCCGAAATGACCCGGGGCGGGAACGAACCGCTGATGCTGTTGGGCATCGACCTGTTTGCCGAGCGCCCTTTCCGGGATTATGAATTCAACCAGCATATGGACCAGGATTCGGAAAGACTGGTTGATTTTCTGATCCAACCCTACTCCATCCTGATCACCGACCGCCTGGCGGCCCAGTTGGGCCTGGGGGTTGGCGACCGCCTGCCCGTGATCCTGGGTTCACAACGCCAGGAATTGCTGATTCAGGGTATTTTCCGTCCGGCCAGCGGGGTCTATGCCTTAAACGGGGCCTACGCCCTGATCGATCTAGGCCAGGCCCAGGAACTACTGAATCGGGTGGGAAAATTAGACTACATTGACCTGCTGGTGGCGGAACCGGTGGACCAGGTGGCGGCTCGGGTCCAGGCCCAGATGCCCCCCGGAATCATTGTCGAACGCCCGCAGAATCGCAGCCAGCAGGTCGACCGGATGGTGGCCGCCTACCGCCTCAATCTCTTGGTCTTGAGCCTTATTGCCCTGTTTGTCGGCATGTTTTTGATCTTTAACGCGGTATCCCTGTCAGTAGTGCGGCGGCGGCGCGAAATCGGCCTGCTCCGCACCCTGGGGACTTCTCGGGCCCAGATCATGGCCCTGTTTCTGAGCGAGGGCGCGGTGAGCGGAGTAGTCGGAGGGCTGTTGGGCATCATTCTGGGCATTTGGCTGGCCCAGGCCACTCTAAAGGTGGTAACTCAGAACCTCACCGCCCTGTTTATCCTGGTCAAGGCCGAAAACTTACGCCTGTCCTGGACCTTAATGGGACAGACCCTGGGGTTGGCGGTGGGCGTCTCACTCGTGGCCGCCTTCTTCCCGGCCTGGGAGGCGTCGCGCACGCAGCCTCGGGAGGTCTGGCACCGGGAGGAACTGGAGGAAAAACTCAAAAAACGGGCCTGGCCGGCGTTTGGGTTAGGGCTAATTATACTAATGCTGGCGGGCGTCTGTGCCGCGCAAGGACCGGTGGCCGGTAAACCGATATTTGGCTTCCTGGCCGCCTTTCTGATCCTGATCGGTTTTGCCCTCCTGACCCCGCAGTGCGCCGTAGGGCTGGGAAGATTGCTTCAGCCCGCGATGCGCGGCCTGCTTGGCCCTCCCGGGGAACTGGGATGCCGTTATCTACAGTCCTCTCTGAGCCGCACCGCGGTGTCTATCGGCGCTTTGCTGGCCGCCCTGGCCATGCTGGTCAGCGCCGCCATCATGATCCAAAGCTTCCGCCAGACCGTGGACCACTGGATCACCCAATCCATCAGCGGCGATATCTTTCTAGGTCCCAATATTTTCTCCACCGCCGCTTATGATGCCTATTTACCCCCCGAGGTGCTGGCCGAGGTGCAGAGTCGGTCGGAGCTGGCCGATGTTTATCTCTACCGCTGCGTCCGCTCGGCCTATAAGGGGCGTCCTATTTTAGTGATCGGCGGCAGCATGGCGGTGCTGGATCGCCATGGCGGGATGCTGTTTCGCCGCGGCCGGTCGCCCGAGATCTTTGCCCAGCTCCAGACCGAGGGTAACGTCATCGTCTCCGAGAGCTTCGCCGAACTTAATCATCTGAACGAAGGGAATAATTTCCTGCTTCCCACTCCCAGTGGCCCCCAGCCCGTCAATATCGTCGGCGTCTTTTACGACTATCGCACCGACGGCCACACGGTGTGGATGGACATTAAGTTTATGCACCGCTATTGGCGGGACTCCCTGGTCAATGCCGTCCGTCTTTACCTCAAAGACCTGGCGCAACTGGAACCGCTCCGACAGCAACTGTTGCAAGACTATGCTTCCCGTTATCGGCTCATGGCCATGTCCCACCGCGAACTGCGGGCCGGGATCATGGATATTTTCGACCAGAGTTTTGCCCTGACCTATGCCCTGGAGGCCATTGCCGTGGTAGTAGCGATTTTCGGGATCATCACCACCTTTCTGGTGTTGATCATGGAGCGCGAGCGCGAGCTGGCCCTGCTCAAGGCCATCGGCGCCAGCCGGGGTCAAGTCTTTCGGATGATCTTAGTGGAAAGCGGCCTGGTGGGCCTGATCAGTCATTGGTTGGGGGCGCTGGCCGGCACGCTGCTCTCCCTGGTGCTGATCTATGTGATCAATAAGCAATCCTTTGGCTGGACCATCCAATTCAAATGGATTCCAGACATTTATTTGCAGTCGCTGGTCCTGGTCCTGGGGGTGGGGTTGGCCGCGGGGGCCTACCCGGCCTGGCGGGCCTTGCAAGCCAACCTGGCCGCGGTCTTAAAAGAAGAATAAAAAATGGATTGGTTATCTGTACTTTTGCGAAACATCACAGCTCCGAAATCAGGTTTTAAGCAGTTTCAGAAGGGCTAAAATAAGCGCGGCCTGCCCTAAAAGTAGCGGGATAAACCACTTAAGGAGGTCAAATTTTACCTGCTCGATCTTAGCCTCGAGGTTGCTGATTTTGATCTCTAGGTCTTTTAGGTCACTTTTGGTGGCCAGTTTTTCCAAGCCGGTTTCGTAGGCCTCCTTAACTACGGTAAGGATGGCCTTGGCTTGCATGTCCGAGAGATCAGCGGCCTTTAAATCTTCAAAGGCTTTCAAAGTATCCACGCTGGGCATATATAAATTATCCTAGACTCAAAGGGCACCTGTCAATTGTTTATTTGGATTCAGGTATTTAATTTTATTTTCAAAAGTCTATGCTGAAGCGGACCTTCATTCATTTATCCGGCATCGGCGAGCGCACCGAGGCCCATTTCTGGCGTCAGGGCTTGCAGACCTGGGAGGATTTTCTAGCGGTATCTCGGGTGCGGGGGCTCAGTCCGGGACGCCTGGCCTGGCTGCAGGGCGAAGTGCGCCAGTCGCTGGCCCGCATCCATGACCTGCCCTATTTTGCCGCCCGGCTGCCGGTGGCTGAATACTGGCGATTATTTCGGCATTTCCGCCAAGGCGCCGCCTACCTGGATATCGAAACCACCGGCTCTAACTGGCCAGAGTTGACCATTACGGTGATCGGCCTCTATGACGGCTCTTGCTTCCAGCAGTTTGTCCAGGGCGAAAATCTCCGGCAGTTTCCTAGCGTCATCCAGTCTTATTCCGTCCTGATCAGCTTCAACGGCACCCAGTTCGACCTGCCGGTGTTGCGGGCCAATTTCCCCGGTCTGAATTGGCCCCCGGTCCACATTGATCTCCGATTTGTCTTGGCTCGGCTGGGATACCGCGGCGGTTTGAAACGGATTGAGCCGCAATTGGGGGTGCACCGCCCGCCGGATGTAGAAGGGATGGATGGCTACATGGCCGTCCGGCTCTGGGACCGTTATCAGCGGGGCGATTATACCGCCCGGGACCTGCTTCTGCGCTACAACCGGGAAGATGTCATCAACCTGGAAACCCTGATGATCCGGTCCTACGAACTTTCTCAAACCCGCGTCCTGGCCCTGGCCACTCGCCCAAAAACCTGATTCCCCCAAGGCCGAAAATAGGTTATATTTAAATAAAGTTTAGACCAAGGCTTTATGGACCCTTAAAGTCAGGGGCTTAAGGAGAACCTGATGCGCTATTCCAAAATGCTGATTCCTACTTTGAAAGAGACTCCGGCGGAGGCTGAAACCATCTCACATCAGTTGCTGCTGCGGGCCGGGATGATCCGCAAACTGACCGCAGGCATCTATGATTATCTGCCCCTGGCCTTGCGGGTGATTCGCAAGGTGGAAAAAATCGTGCGGGAAGAAATGAACCAGGCCGGGGCCCAGGAAGTGCTGCTGCCCGCGGTGCAACCCGCGGAACTGTGGAAAGAATCAGGCCGTTGGGAAATTTATGGCAAGGAACTGCTCCGGTTTCAGGACCGCCATGATCGGGACTACTGTTTTGGTCCTACCCACGAGGAGGTCATTACCGACCTGGTACGCCGCGATGTCCATTCCTATCGGCAACTGCCCCTCAATCTCTATCAGATTCAGACTAAGTTTCGAGACGAGATCCGGCCCCGTTTTGGCCTGATCCGCGGGCGGGAGTTTATCATGAAGGATGGCTATAGCTTTGATCTGGACGAGGCCGGGGCCGATCAGACCTATACCGCCATGTATCAGGCTTACAGCCGCATCTTTCAACGCTGTGGTCTGCGCTTCAAAATCGTTGAAGCCGACACCGGCCCCATCGGCGGCAGTTTCTCCCACGAATTCATGGTGCTGGCCGATACCGGCGAGGATACTTTGATTTCGTGCCGCCAATGTCCCTATGCCGCTAACCTGGAAAAGGCGGAAACTTTGCCACCGCTGACGGCTGCAGCCGAAGAGCCGCCCCAACCCCTGATTAAGGTTCATACCCCCAACGTCCGGACTATTAACGAAGTCGCGGCCTTTTTACAGGTAAAGCCGGCGCAGCTGATCAAGACCCTGATCTATGACACCGAACGGGGCGTGGTGGCGGTCCTGATCCGCGGCGATCATGAAGTCAACGAGGTAAAATTAAAGAATTTCCTTAAGGTTAACGACTTGACCCTAGCCTCCGAACCCTTGATCCGCAAGGTAACCGGCGCGGAGGTGGGGTTTGCTGGCCCGCTGGGGTTAAATTTGCCGATTTATGCCGATCATGCCCTGCAACCCTTGGCCAACCTGGCCGCGGGCGCCAATGAGGACCATCACCATTACCTCGGGGTGAATCTGGATCGGGATGCCAAAGTCAGTCATTATGCCGACTTGCGCCAGATAACCCAAGGAGACCGGTGTCCCCGCTGTGGGGCGGAATTGGAATTTTTAAAGGGCATTGAAGTCGGACACGTCTTCAAGCTGGGCCACAAGTATGCCCGCGCCTTGAAGGCGACGTATTTAGATGCCAATGGCCAGGAGCAGTATATGTTTATGGGCTGCTACGGCATTGGTGTTAGCCGCATTGTAGCCGCGGCCATCGAGCAGAATCATGATGACCAAGGCATTATTTTTCCCATGTCCCTGGCGCCATTTCAGGTGCTGCTCATTCCCATTGCCATAAATGATGAGCTTACCATCAAGAAGGCGGAACACTTGTATCAGGAAATGCTCGATGCTGGCCTGGAGGTGTTATTTGATGACCGGGACGAACGCCCGGGGGTAAAATTTAAAGATGGTGACCTTTTGGGAATTCCCTTACGAGTGGTCGTGGGGCCCCGAACCCTGGCCCAACATCAGGCTGAGGTGCGTCACCGCCAGAGCCAAGAGATACAAATGGTGCCGCTGGCTGACTTGCTGGCCCACTTGCAAGCCAGCATCGCACAGGAGCGCGATGTCCCGAATCATCCGCATCAATGACATCGTTAGCGAGGTGTTGAAGCACCACCCGCAGGCCGAGGTGGCGCTAGTTGAAAAAGCTTACGTCTTCGCGGCCCGGGCCCACGAGGGTCAATTACGCCTCACCGGAGAGCCTTACCTGTCGCATCCCTTAGAAGTAGCCTATATTTTGGCCCAGATGGGTCTGGGGCCGGTAACCGTCGCCTGTGGTCTGTTGCACGATACCGTGGAGGACACCGACACTTCCCTGGATGACCTGGATGAGTATTTTGGCGAGGAAGTGGCGGATATCGTCAACGGCGTGACCAAGCTGAGCCAGATCAGCTTCAGCAATCGGGAGGCCCAGCAGGCCGAATACATCAGCAAGATGCTTCTGGCCATGGCCCATGATATTCGGGTCATTCTGGTTAAGCTGGCCGATCGGGTGCATAACATGCGCACCCTGGGATATATGAATCCGGCCAGCCAGCGCCGCATTGCCCAGGAAA
>JAQVHY010000056.1 GCA_028695935.1 Desulfobacca sp. | reverse complement strand
GGGTCTGATAAAGCACCTTTAGGAATTTCCAGGTTATTCACTTATTTTTCTCTGTAGGGAGGCGCAACGGGAAGTAGATCTTACCTTCCCCGGCCAGCGATCCGCCTCGAACCAGGTGATCGTCCGTCTGAATAGCCGGTGGAGGGCCGGGTGTACTTACACAGGAGGCGAGCAATACCGCCAACCATAATATCAATGTTAATTTTAGCCAGATCCAATGCAACATTTAACTTTCCTAATTAGGCCTAACTTGAACCGTTAGGTTTAATTATTTTGCTAACCGCAGAAACGCCAGATTACCCGCCCCCACGCCGACTGGCCCTCCTTCTCAATCACATCTGGCCGCTGCCAGAGGATTAAATTGCGTTCCCACGGGAAAATCGGCCACGGTCGAAAAGGCTGCAAGCCATAGTGGCGGATTTTGCTCAAGGTGCGCACGTACCCATGTCGCCGCAGCTGCTGCCGTTCGCAGCCGTGCAGATCCTCCTGAAGCACCAGCTGGGGCTGCATGGAGGAAATGATCTCTTCCCAGTGACAATCCGGGTAAACTCTCTGACAGACCACCACCGCGCAATGAATACCCTTGAGCTCCTCCACCCAGGTATTAGGAAACACCTTAACCGCCGTCCAGAATTTCTGGGGCTTGCCTTGATAATATGCCGTCAGCAAGTCGGTAATCCCCTCCGGGTCCCAGAAGGGGTGAGGAGATGATGGATTGATGGTTAGGGCACAGTCAATGCCAACGTAATAGGTGAGCTTTAAGGCGGTCAGCAGACGGAGGTGATTATCAAGCCGGTTAAGCTCTTCCCCACAACCCAGGCTGACCAGGGACGCATACCCGTTCTGGCGGAGGAAGGCCCTGGCAGGATTGTTCATGGTGAAGGTCTCACTGGCATTGGTCATAGATCTGGCTGGCCGCAAGGGGCAACATTAAACAACCTTAAAGTGCTAACCGCCGAGCCCCAGAGGCGGAACCCGAATAAGGAGTTTCGGTCATTTCATAGACAAAGTAAAGTCTCAGGCTATTATAATATTTGTAGTAGAACGTCGGCACAAAGGTCGCCAGGCCAAAAGCCGGCGGTAAGGCCCCGAGCATGCCGCGTTGCCGCGCATCCTCTCCGGCGCACTTATGGATCAGTTCCGAGCCGGGCAAATCAATCCAATGGCTTTCCAGAACCTCGGGGAAATGGGTAATCAGGGCTAGGCCCTCGTCAATAGTTAAAGGAACTCTTCCCTCCTTATGGAAAGCTGCAACGCACTTTTTAGGCGGGATATTTAGCATGGCCGCGCCGGTTTCGACCCCTATAAGAAGATACGGTTTGTCAGGAGTCCTTACCTCTTTGGCATTCTTGAACCACTCCGGTTTGACGATGTACTCCATTTGAGTATCATGCCGGCGTTCTCTTACCGATTTAAGTTGATAGCTGAGAGTGACAATATTATTCGGTACTACAATTAGGAACGGCACGCGATTTGCGGTAGGTTCTAGCCCAGCACAGCTGTCATCCAGCAATTGCTCTAAGGGTTGGAGATAGTTGTTGATAAAATCGGTTTCGCTTAAGCCCGCGGCGATATGAAACTGGCTGGCTATGATGCAGTCTACTTGTTGGCCAAAAAGCTCCCGCCAGCTATCCATGGCTTGACCTGCCTTTCGGGCCTTGCCTAAGCCGTGCGATTGGCACTGGCTCGGCCCCTGCCAGAGGCGAAGCGAAATACATTTCTTGAGTGGTTGAACAAAACCGAGCGCCGCCTGCTATCCTCAGTTGGTCCAAAAATCTAAAATATATAGGAAATATGGCGGAGGGAGTAGGATTCGAACCCACGGACCTTGCGGTCAGCGGTTTTCAAGACCGCCGCCTTAAACCACTCGGCCATCCCTCCATTAATAAATTTTAACCATTACTGCTTAACCCTGTCAACTTGTTCTCGAAACCAGGAGGGCAACTCTAAGCGTAGTCTGGGTAAGGTTAAAACTTAGTTTGACGCCATCAATCCGGTAGCCTTGACCTGTTCAGTGATTATCAGGGGGGAGCAACGCGGCCTGGTTTAGCAGCAGTAAATTTATTGATATCTAGGTTGAATTGCACAAAAAAATCGCCCTGGTGGCTTATCCTCAGGATGAATAGGTCTGACCCTGATAATAGCGGGAGACGCGCTGGACGTAATTGCGGGTCTCTTGCGGTAAGGTGCCGCCCCTTTCCAGGTTTCCCATCCCCCAATTATAGGCGGCCAGGGCCAGGGGCAGACTACCGTTATAGCGATCCAGAAGTTCCCGAAGATACCGGGTACCGCCCATGATATTTTCCCTGGGGCTATAAGGCTGCTGGACTCCCAGATCATTAGCCGTGCCGGGCATTAACTGCATCAACCCCATGGCTCCGGCCGGAGAAGTGGCGCGGGGATTAAAGTTACTCTCTACCTTAATCACCGCCCGGATCAATTTTTCCGACACTCCATAACGATTGGAGGCCTCTTTGATGATGGCGTCAAAGTCGGAGCTAGTATAGGTTTGGTCGGTATGTTGAGATGATCTGTGCATCAGGTTCTGGAGTTGCTGTTCCAGGGAGGCGATTGACCGACGCTCACCAGTCGAGCTCCGTGCCGCGCGGGAAGATCCCAAATTGCTGGCGTTGATCAATCGGCGGGACAGGCTAACTTGCATGAGATCGGCCAGGGCCCGGCTCTGGGGAAATTCTTGCCGTCCCCCGGTCACGGTTCGGGGTCGATCCTGCCGGTCTTGCAGCAGGCTCGAAACGACCTGACTAAAGGTCGAATCCGGCAGACGGCTGCGACCAGTTATTGAGGAACTGGGTAAACGCGTGGTCTGGCGGGCCTGATGGCTAGTGGACAATAGCGAGTAGGAGACATTGACTGGTGTACGAAACATGGGCTATCCTCTTGCCCTTATCTTCATGCAGATTTTATACCAACTATCATTGAACTTATCGGCGATTAAAAGCCCAAGCTAGCCAGGAGATCGTTGACCGCCGCCTGATCCAAGGGTTGGCCGTCCTCAGGTAACTGTTGCGACTGTGGTTCCCCGGCGACGGTGGCGGGAGTGATGGAAGTGATCAGGCGATCGATTTCACTCTGGGCCAGGACATCGCTTTCGGCTACGGTAAGTTCTTGTTTCTCCTCCTTCTTTTTGATTTTAGTGCCATAAGCCACTAAGAAGCTTAACAACTGCACCTGGAGGCCGCGCAAGGTCTTCAGGACTTTGAGCAGCCGCTGTCCAGATAGATCCTGGAAGGCCAGGGCTTCCAGGATGCGTGACAAGGCCCCGTCAATCCGCTGCATGCCTTCCTGGGCCACGGGCACCGAAGGCAGGATAGTTTCTGGCTCGTCCAAGAGGCTATCCGGGGGCGGGGAGGGAAGGGCTATCGATTGCCAATCACCGACCTGGCTGGCCAATTGTCGCAGTCGCTCCAGGTGGGCAGCCATTTGCGAGGTCAAATCGGCGGCTGGCGGTGCGGCGCTAAGCTCATCATCCGCCTGGTCAGCATTAACTGGGGCCGGTTCACTTGGACTGAGCGGCGGCACCTCCAAGGGTACTGCCGCGTCTAAGAAAATCTTGTTACAGGTGGCGGCCATCTTTTTGAGCAAGACAACCCCGGGTTCATCCTGACAAGCCTCAGCCAGAATCTGAAAAATCTGCTCTATGGGGAAATTAAAAAAATTATCCTCCGGGGTCAGGTTCTGAGCCAGGCGATTGAGACCATCTACCACCGGTTGCACCTGAAACAGGGAGTCTCTATTGATCATAAATGACTTAAGATGTTGTTTGACCGCTTCATTGGTGCAGAATTCATATAATGTCTGCAGAATGGTTTCCAGGGAAAACTGGTAGATCGGCGCTGGCGTTTTTGAACCGGTAGGCTTATCGGACGGGCCCAATGACTGAGCAGTCTCAAAGGCTTGCAGTTGGGCCTGCAAATCTTCGGCTTGCGCGGTTAAGGTGGGCAACAGGGTGGCCGCAGACTGACAGAAATTTACCAGCTTTTCCAGATCGTCAGTGGCGAGGCCCGGTGCCGCCGACAATGGTAAAGCAACCTGAGAAAGCTCGTCCAGGACCGTTTGCACCTCCTGACAGTCATCCCGGATATGTTCGATCAACTCCAGGATATTGAGGGTGGCTTTCTCGGTCATCTCCATCACATCGGTAAGCTGATCCCGGGCCTGGTCCAACCGTTCGCCCGGAGAGATGACATTAGCCTCCAAGATCTCGGCCATAGACAGATTCTGGATGGAAAGGTTGAGGTTCTTGCAGAGCTGACCGATCTCCTGGTACATCTCTTCTGAAATCTGACGGTAATAGTTCTGGTCAACCCCGATTTGTTGCCCTCCGGGTTTGATTACACCTTGGATCAGACCCTTTTCTCCCCGGTTTTCTGAGCCGGGGAGAGCGGGAACGTTCGGGTTGACCACAATGTTAAAGGCAATGCCATCGGCCAGTAATTTGATCTGACCCTGGGAAAGCTCCAGCCAGACTTCAGAGGTTTTGTGGTCCGCCATGTTGGGCTCCTGGGAAAGAATTCATTAATGATTATTGTTCTAGGTTATGGTAAGGGCAACCCGGCGAGTCACCTTTATTTATACTTTTCGGCGGGTCGGGGCATCTTCTTAAAACAAAAATGCCCAACAGCGAGGGAAGAATCCAATCAAATCCTGATTTGGACAAAATTATTTGGGGGGCGAAAAACTCAACCAACAAAAAAGGCGGCCCGCAGGCCGCCTGGGGATCTACTGGTTGCCTTAAATCAGAAGTGAAGTGCGGCGCCGGCATAGAAGCTCAACAGATGGTACTCCGGGCGAAGGGAAACATGATCGCCGTCAATGGTAAATTCATGGGTGGGCTCTGAATAGCGGTATCTGAAGGCGATATCCAAAGAGACGTTCTTCAAGGCCATATAACGCAGACCGATATCGGTCATCAGGGCGATTTCCGCTTGAGTGTCAGTACCGCCATGCTCCTTATCCTCCCCGGGTGCATCAAAGGCGGGTTCCATACTGGAGAGCAGTAAGGCTGGCCCTACCGAAACATAAGGTTGCAGTCGGCCAAAAGGCACTTCGGAGTCGGGCAGGAAGCCATAACGACCGGTGAACATTAAGGCAACCGTAAAGGCACGACCTTCGGTCCAAGCTCTAGTACCATCACCTTCAATCTGTTGCCGGCGAAAATCGAGGTTATTGTAACTGAGATCGAGTGACACCCCTAAATATTTCATCCAATCCGGGTAGTTATAGCCCAAAAATCCTTCTTTGGTAAACCAATAGCCGATCTTGATGCCACCCAACACCGCCGGGTCAAGTCGGGCATCACCAATAGTGTCGGTCTTCCCGCCGCTGCTAACCTTAATGTCGGTATTGGCGCCGAAATTACCCCCTACATAACCTTCGACGAACATCTCGGCCCCGCACAGCGCCGGGACCATAATCAAGGCAACCATAGCCGCTACGAGAACCATTTTCCCCTTGCTTCTCATGATTTTTTCCCCCTTAACCAAAGTAGCTAAAGAATTTTGATAACGCGCAACAGGTAAGTCGTAAGTTTTCCAATCCACCCCCTCCAGGTGATCAAGCATCCTGAGCATATTTTCTTAAGTTATATTTTGATGTCCGGATCTTATAACTAGAGGGAAAATTTTTCAAGCATATTAAATGGAAGCAATACTTTTAGTTAATGACTCAAATTGGCGATGGGTTATTATCGCTCCCTGACCCTATCCCTATAGGAAAAGGAGGAAAGGGTAGGGTGGCTTCTCGAATAAAAAAGGCGGCCCGCAGGCCGCCCTTGAGGTTCACCAGGTTACCGCGGTTAGAAATGGTAAGCCGCGCCTAAATAGAAGCTGAACAGATTGAATTCCGGCTCCATCCTGACATTTACTCCACCTACATTATAATCAAACGACGGCTCGCTATAGCGGTACCGGAAGGCTAAATCCAGAGAGACATTCTTCAGAGCCATATAACGGACTCCGGCATCGACCATCACGGCGATTTCCGTCGCCGTATTATGATCGCCATTGGGAATTTTTGCGCTGGCAATGAGCAACGCCGGGCCAACGGCTACATAAGGTTGCAACCGGCCAAAGGGCACTTCTGAGTCAGGCAGGAAACCATAACGACCGTTGAACATGAAGCCTATAGTAAAGGCTCGGCCCTCTTCCCATATAAAGGCTCTGGTTCCGGGTGGGACGGTAGGGCCGACAATTCTGACCTCTTGCCGGCGAAAATCCAGGTTGTGGTAACTTAAATCGAGGACAAACCCAAGATACTTCATCCAGTCCGGATAATCATAGCCTAGAAAGCCCTCTTTGGTAAACCAATAGCCGACCTTTATACCACCCATGGCTGAAGGGTCTATCCGGGCGTTTTCCGCCCGGGCGGTAACTCCCGCGGCACGGAGATCTATATGGGTGTTGTCACCAATATTACCGCCAACATAGCCCTCTACAAACATTTCCGCCCAGCACAGGGCCGGAACCAGGACCAAGGCAGCAATGGCTGCTGTGATAATTATTTTCCCCTTACTTCTCATAAGTTTTCCCCCCTTAAACAAAGTAGTTAAACAATTAGGATAATGCTTAACAGGCAAATCTTTCTTTGCTTTCCCCCACCCCCTTTCTGTTATCGACCATCATGAATAAGTTTTTACTAGCTAGATTATGATGTCCCAATTTTATGGCCAGTGGCAAAAAAAAGTCAAGCATAAAGTTAATAAAAACTGAAAAAAAAGCCGGTTAAATATCCATCGGCTAACCATTGGCTAACTTAAGGCCAGAGGCTGAATAGCGTCGCCAGGCCCAATAGCACCCCTACCAGGCTGTTCAGGGTGAAAAAGGCGTGGTTTAAGCGGGAAAGGTCATGTGGAGAGAGCAGACTATGTTCTACCAGCAATAAAATCCCGGCTAACAGGGCAATAATCACATAGAGCCACCCCAATCCGGCCAGCCAGCCGGTCAGGATGAATCCTACTCCAGCCCCGACGTGTAAGATAGCGGCCAGGCGCATCGCCCCGACCCGGCCGAACCGGCGGGGGCAGGAATAAAGCTCCATATGGCGATCAAATTCCTCGTCCGGGAGGGCATAGAGAATGTCAAAACCCGCTACCCAGAGCAGCACCGCCGCGGATAACACCACCGGCACCAGGGTCAGGTCGCCCCGCACCGCAATCCACCCGGCGCTGGGAGCAATAGCCAGACCCGCGCCCAGCCACAGGTGGGAGGCCCAGGTAAAGCGTTTGGTATAGGAGTAGAGCAGGACGACCGTCAGAGCCAAGGGCGAGAGCATCAGGCACAGGCGGTTGAGTTGCGCCGCGGCCCAGAAAAACAGCAGGGCGCTGATTATGATAAACTGGATGGTCGCGGTCCGGCTGATCAGCCCTTGTGGTAAGGCCCGGTTCTGGGTGCGGGGATTGCGGGCGTCGTAGGGCGCATCCACCAGGCGGTTGAAGGCCATGGCGGCACTCCTAGCCCCAACCATGGCCAACAGGATAAACAGGGCCTGCCGTCCGCGGGGTAAGCCCTGCGCCGCCAGCAGCGCCCCCATGAAGGCAAAGGGCAGGGCAAAGACCGTATGTTCGATCTTGATCATTGCCAGCAGGATGCGGATTGATTGGAAAAAAGGTTTTCTGTTTTCTGTTTTCTGTTTTCTGTTATTAAAATCTTGGGGTTGAAAAAATAAACGGCCCATTATGCGCCCCAGCGCTTGGTCAGATCATGTTCCAGGCCCAGGTGATCCAGGAGCCGGCCGACAAAATTGCGGGCCAGGTCGTCCAGGGTCTGGGGCTGGTGATAAAATCCCGGCATGGCCGGAAAAATGGTAGCCCCGGCCTGGGCCGCCCGGCTCATATTCCTGAGATGGATCAGGTTGAGCGGGGTCTCCCGCACTACTAATAACAATGGCCGCCGTTCTTTCAGACCGACCTCGGCGGCCCGATGGATCAGGTTCTGGGACTGGCCCTGGGCAATGGCTCCTAAAGTGCCCATGGTACAGGGAATGACCACCAAGGCCTGGAGGGGAAAGGAGCCGCTGGCCAACGGCGCGGCAAAATTTTTGGCCGCGTGGATGGTGACCTGGGGTCCAACTAATTCTGGCAGACTAAGGCCCAATTCTAAATCAAGCACCTGCTCACCGGCCGCGGAACAGACGGCATGCACTTCTAAATCAGGGCGGCTCCGGAAATAAGCAAACAGTTCCTTGGCATAGATCATGCCGCTGGCCCCGGTCAGGGCAATGGCGTAACGCTTTATTCCAGTCCCAGGCGGTCCCATAGTTCATCCACCTTTTTGACTACCGCCGGGGCCATACTGATAACCGGCGGCCAGTCCCGCGTAAAGCCTTCTTCCGGCCACTTGCGGGTGGCATCAATGCCCATCTTGGAACCGTAATGGGGTAGGGGAGAGGCATGGTCCAACACATCCACCGGCCCGTCGGCCAGCACCAGGTCCCGCCGCGGGTCAACATTGTTGCCCAGCCGCCAGAGCACCTGGGACAGATTCTGGACATCCACTTCTTTATCGAACACTAAGATAATTTTGGTAAACATCATCTGGCCCAAGCCCCACAAGGCATACATGACCTTGCGGGCCTGGCCGGGATAGCGCTTGTCAATGGAGACAAAGGCCAGATTATGGAAGACGCCTTCTACCGGCAGATTAAGGTCAACGATTTCCGGCAATTGTTTTTTGATCAGAGGCAGGAAGATGCGCTCCGTAGCCTTGGCCATGAAGCAGTCTTCCATAGGCGGCTGGCCGACGATGGTGGCCGGATAAATCGGCTGCCGCCGCTGGGTCAGGGCCGTGAGGTGAAAGACCGGATAATCATCGGGCAGCGAGTAATAACCGGTATGGTCGCCAAAAGGGCCTTCGCGGCGGCGCTCCCCCGGTTCCAGATAGCCTTCCAGGATGATCTGACTGTTGGCGGGCACGGCTAACGGCACCGTGATACCGGGCACCAGTTCCACCGGCTGCTGGCGCAAAAACCCGGCAAAGATGATCTCATCCAGATCATCGGGGAGCGGCGCAGTAGCGGCATAGGTGACCGCCGGATCCGGGCCCAGGGCCACCGCCACCGGCAAGCGCTCGCCCCGGGCCTCGGCCACCCGATAATGCTGTGCCCCGCCTTTATGGCGGTGCCAGTGCATCCCGGTGGTCTGCTTATCAAAGACCTGGAGGCGGTACATCCCGACATTGCGCTGGCCGGTCTCCGGGTGGTGGGTGATTACTACCGGCAGGGTAAGGAACGGTCCGCCGTCCTGGGGCCAGCAGGTCAGGATGGGGATTCTGGTAAGATCTACTTCGTCTTGACGCCAGACCACCTCCTGGCAGGGGGCGCGCGCGACCGTCTTGGGAAAGATATTGGCCAACCGCCGCAACTTAGGCAATAATTTGAGTTTCTTGATCAGGGTATCTGGAGCCTCGGCCTCCAGGAAGCTCAATAGCTCTGCGGCGATCTCGTCCAACCTCTCCACTTCCAGGGCCAGACACATCCGCTTTAACGAGCCGAAGGCGTTCATCAATACCGGCATGGCGTAACCCGGCAGGTTCTCGAACAGCAAGGCCGGTCCGCCGCGCTTGCAGACCCGGTCGGTGATTTCAGTGATTTCCAGAAACGGACTGACCGGTTCCGAGACCCGCTGCAGTTCACCCTGGCGCTCTAGAACTTCAACAAAATGTTGGAGGCTGGCGTAGCCCATATTTTGGCCTCAAGTTTGGGATTATTTGAGATCATTCATAAAAGAAATTAGGATTTCGACATATAAAATTTACATCCCCCTCCCCCCACCCCTCCCACCAGGGGAGGGGAGTTTCCGGGTGAGAACTAAATAAAGCGCAATTCCGGTATTTCGGCTAATTCCCCCACCTTATAAAGATAATGATAAAAAGCTTGTAAGCCTTGTTGTTGGCGGCTGCCTAAATCATAATTCAAGAGATGAAAATAATCGAACAATTCCTGATGATCCAGTCCGATTAAGTCAGCCGCCCGCTGGCTGATTTCCATTAAGGATCTAAGGCCCCAATTTTTGGCCATCAGCAGGGTCTGATGGAGATAATCCACCTGAGCACGATGTTGGGCAAAGCAGGAACGCCGCACCGCCCAGACCCCGAAAACAAAGGGTAGGCCGGTAAGCTCATACCAGGCCCGCCCTAGATCGAGGTAATAAGGATAAACCCCGGTAGCCCGCAGTCGCAGGGCTTCGTCGCCAATGGCCAGCAGCCCGGAGCAGCCGTCCGCCAGTTGTGGGGCTACCGGGCCGGAATAATAGAGCGGTCGGGCACCGTAAATTTCGGCCAGCAAGATCTTCACCAGGGCCGCCGAGGTGGCCGAACTGTGGCTGAGCCGCACCGCCCGGCCACTCAGACGGTGGAAGGGCAGACGGCTGAAAAACAGGACGCTGCCGACATCACCCTGGGAGCTGATAGACAGGTCGGAGAGCAGCAGATAATCATGAAAATGACGGCCATATTCCAGGGAAGAGATGCCGCTGACATCCAAACGCCCGGCACCCATCAGGGCGTTAAGTTCGGCGGGAGTGCCCCAGATCACCTCCGCGCCGTTCGGCACTAAAGCCTGGTCCAGGGCATAATAAATCGGCAAGACATTAATATAACCGATGCGGCCCAGACGCAGTTTAGTTCCCATATCCACCCTCCGCACCAGAAGCGGCGACCCAGGAAATTTTTCCCGCGGCGCCGGCCTCCAGCAGGTCCGGCCAGAAATGGCGGTCTGAGGCAATGGGTATGAATAACAGGGCGGCTAACTTGCCAGGGCTGAGACTGCCTAGATCATGACCGCGGCCCAAGGCTAAGGCACCCTGGGAGGTAGCCAGGGCCAGCAGTTTGTCCGGCGCAAACTCCGGGTACTGTTGCTGCAGGGTCAATATCTCTTTAAACAGATTAAGGTCGTCATTGCTGGCCAGGGAATCGGTTCCCAGGGCCAGGCGGACCCCGGCCTGATAAAGTTCCGGCAGGCGGGGAAATCCCGTGCCGGTGAATTGGTTAGACCGCGGGCAAAGCACGGCCCAGGCCGAACGTCGGGCCAGGAGCTCCAAATCAAACGCACTTAGCCAGATGACATGTACCGCCAGAGTCTGCGGTCCCAGCCCGCCCAGCCGGTCCAGATAGACCACTGGTGAGCATTGCGGCGGCTGATAAGCGGCCGGCCAACGGCCGCGTTGCTGCAACAGGTGCTGGAAAAAGCCGTTGCCCTGACTTAAGAACTCGACTTCCTCGCGGGATTCGGCCAGGTGGACCGTAGTCCGGCGACGATAACCGCGATTCCAGTCGAAAATGCGGCCAAATAGGGCAGGGGAGACGGAATACGGGGCATGGGCGGCGGCGGAGAAATTATCCCGGGCGCGGGCCTCGGAACTAGCGAATATCGGAAAATCATCCTCCAGCGGGCCCGAGTTTAGGTGATCAAACCCCAGACATTCATAAAAATAATGGAATTCCAGGCCACTTTTCGAAAGTTCAGGCAGACTCAGGCCGGTATTGCTGATCTCTCCCACCAGAATGGTGCCGAAACGCCGGAGTTCGGCCAGGCCCTCCTGGACTCCCTGGTTGATTTCCGCCGCGGAGAGCTGGGCAAATTCGGCCATCGCGTCCCTAAGCCAGGGGCCTAAGGCGGATTGCCGGGGAATCCGACCCCGCAAGGCCGAAAATTCCAGATGGACATGGGCATTAACCAGAGCCGGGAGGATGGCCCCATCACCATGATCGTAACATTTGCCCTGATAATAACGTCGCAATCGGGAAGCCGGGCCGACCGCCACAATGCGTCCTCCCGCGACCACTACCGCCCCGTGGTCAAGCACCGGTCCGCTTACCGGCACCACCCAGCGGGCCTGATGTATGGTTAGCGGAACCATGTGCGCCAATCCTCGCCGATGTCGCCCCGCCGGCGATAACGTTCCATCAGCCGGGCACAGGGGCAATGCCGGGGAGTAGCGGCCAGTCCGGGCAGCAAGCTTAAAGCCAACTCTGCGAAGGCCGTCTCCACTTTCTGGACCTGGGCCAGCTCCGCGGGGGTCGCCAGACCCTCAAACAACACCCCGGCTTGATAAGGTCGATCTTTAAGACCTTCTGCGAAGTTAACCACGTAACTTATGGCTACATAACATAATTCCAGTTCACGCGCCAAGAAGACCTCGGGGACCAGAGTCATACCGACCAGATCGCCGCCCAGGCACCGAAATTTGCGAATTTCCGCCGGGGTTTCCAGCCGCGGGCCGGTGGTCGCCACATAAACCCCCTGGGTATGTAAAGGGAAGGGGCCGTTTTGCAAGGTCTGAATCACTTGGCCGCGCAGTTCCGGGCAGAACACCGGATTATGGCGGATAAAGCCCAGACCTTGGTTGACAAAAAAGGTTTGCGGGCCGCCCCGGCTCTCGTCCAAAATATCGTCCGGCACCACCAGATGGCCGGGCAGCATACAATCGTTGAGCGCCCCGGGCGCGGTCCAGGCCAGGATTTTCTCCGCTCCCAGGGCTTTCAGGGCATAGAGATTGGCGCGATCGTTGACGAACGGCGCGGATACCTGGTAACCGTCTTCGCCATGGCGGGACAGCACCGCAAAATCAATATCTTGATGGGAAAATAGATGGATGGGGTTGCTGTCCCCGAAGGGTGTCGGGTGCGACTGGCTGAGTCGGGGATTTAAGCCCAGTGCTTGAAAATCTCTATGAGCCCCGACCCGGGCGATAATGGCGATTTTAATTTTCAAAATAATTTTCCTCTCGCCAAGGCGCTAAGACGCCAAGATTTTACTTAAGCGCCTTTGCGTCTTGGCGTCTTGGCGAGAAACGCTCTTTCATAACAGACGATACAAATGGTCCCGCTGCCGGGCCTGGTAGCCCGCGCTAGTGATTTGCCGCACGATTTCGGCCTGCGACAGCCGAAACCCCACGCCGGTAGCGGCGACTACGTTTTCCTCGATCATGGTGGAGCCGAAGTCATTAGCCCCGAATTTCAAGGCCACCTGGGCCACCTTGGCGCCCTGGGTGACCCAGGAGACCTGTAGATTGGCGAAATTATCCAGCACCAGCCGGGCGATGGCCAGGGTCTTGAGATATTCCAGGACTCCGGCGCTAGTCCCTCCTAGCGCGGTGCCGCCGGGCTGATAACTCCAGGGAATAAAGGCGGTAAAACCCTGGGTGCGGTCCTGCAACTCCCGCAGCCGCAGCAGATGCTCCAACCGTTCGGCCCTAGTCTCCAGATGGCCGAACATCATAGTGGCGGTGGTGCGCAAGCCCAGGCCATGGGCGGTCTCCATCACCGCCAGCCATTCCGGGACGGTGCATTTATGGGGGGAGATCGCCTGGCGCACCCGATCCACTAGAATTTCGGCGCCGCCCCCTGGAATCGACCCCAACCCCGCGGCGATCAACCGCTCCAGGATTTCCTTGACCGACAGCCCAGAGAGCCGGGATAGAAAGACGATCTCCGGGGGCGAAAACCCATGAATATGGAGGCCAAAGGCGCGGCGAATAAAGATCAACAATTCTTCATAATATTCCAGGGGCAAACCCGGATTAAGACCGCCCTGAAGGAGGATGCCGGTGCCGCCTAAGTCTTTGGTTTCCTGGAGTTTTTGAATCAGGGCGGCGCGCTCCAGCACATAACCCCCCGGTGCTCCGGGGGGCCGATAAAAGGCACAAAAGCGGCAACCGGAAACACAGATATTGGTATAATTGATGTTGCGGTCGACGACATAGGTCACCCGCGGCTCCGGATGCCATCTTTGCCGGGCCTGGTCCGCCCAGCGCCCCAGGGTTAATAAATCCTCATCCCATAAGGCCAGGGCCTCCTGGGCCGGGAGGCGTTCCCCGCTAGCCAGTTTTTCTTTTAATCGAGTGCGATCTGCTGCCATCAGGAGACGACGTTATACAAGGTATCGCGTTCTAAAGGTTCCCGCCCGGCTTCCCGGATCAGGTGCAGCAGTTCGGCCCGCGTCAAGGCCTGCGCGGTCTGGGCCCCGGCCATGTGGGTGATACGCTCCTCCATCACCGTGCCATCAATGTCGTTGACCCCAAAGGACAGCGATAGTTGGGCAATCTTGGGCCCGATCATGATCCAGAAGGCCTTGATATGGGGGAAGTTATCCAGGAGCAGGCGCGCCACCGCCAAATTTTTCAGGTCATCAAAGCCGGTAGTGTCATTTAGGTGTTCCAACTTGGTATTACGGGGATGAAAGGCCAGGGGTATAAAGGCTAAAAAGCCGTCAGTCTCATCCTGGGCGGCGCGCAGCCGCAGCAGATGCTCCACCCGTTCCGCCATGGTTTCGATATGCCCGTAAAGCATGGTGGCGTTGCTCTTTAGACCCAGGCGATGCGCGGTTTGGGCGACTTCCAGCCAACCTTCGGGGGGTAGTTTGCGCGGACACAAGGCCTGGCGGATGCGAGGGCTAAAAACCTCAGCGCCGCCGCCGGGCAGTGATCCCAGGCCGGCCTCCTTTAGGGTTTCCAGGGTATCGATCACTGACATCTGGGCAATATGGGCCAGATGGGCGATCTCTACCGCAGTAAAGGCCTGGATATGGACCTGCGGCCGAATGGCCTTGATACCCTTAAGCATCTCCACATAATAGCTAAAGGGCAGATCTGGGTGCAGTCCCCCAACTATATGCAACTCGGTAATCGGCTCGGCCAGGCGCTCCCGCACCTTGGCAAAGATCTCTTCGAGGCTCATTTCGTAGGCCTGCGGATCCTGCCGGGTCTTGCCAAAGGCACAGAAACGGCAGCCATTAATGCAGATATTGGAATAATTGATATGCTGATTATAGATATAATAAGCCCGCGAGCCATGCAGCCGCTCCCGCACCAGGTTGGCCAGATGGCCTAGGCCCAGCAGGTCGGAGGTTTGGTATAAAGCCAGGCCATCATCTAAATCCAGGCGCTCTTGCGCCCTTACTTTGTCGTAGATCGGAAAGAGTTTCTGATCCGTAAATAGGCCATTGGGTTGATTCACGTGCTTCTCCTCATGACCAGCCGGTCACATAGCTGATAAAAAAAATTAACTCGCCAACCCCTGCCGCAGCAGGTCGATTAATTCTTTCACCCGATGCTCAATCTCTGCGGGGGGGGCCTGATCCAGTCCCAGGGTTACATCAAAAAAGGGTACGCAGGTGGCCTGGAGAAAGCGGTCGAACAAGGCGTCCAGGAGAAAGGTAGCCGCGGGGCCGGGCAGATCGGCGCGGATTTCACCACGTTCCAGGCCCTGACGGACCAGCGATTGGAAGTATTCGGCGGCAAATTGGCGCACCGCCTTGAGCAACTGTGGTCGTTGGGGGACGTGTTGATCGAATAGAATCTTTAGATAAATGCCATAGATGCGAGGATGTTGACGGATAAACTCTACTCCGGCCAACAAGGATTTTTCCAGCCGGGTAAAGAAGTCCGCCTCCTGGGTGGTTTCCTTGACCTGCATCAGGGTTCGCCGCACCAAGGAAATCGCAAAATCAAAAATATAGAGGAAAATCCCCTTCTTATCCTTAAAGTACTGATACATCGAGCCTTTGGCAATGCCCGAACTGGAGACCATGACATTGATACTGGCCTGCTGATAACCCTTATCGGCAAACTCGGCCAACGCCGCGGCCACGATCTTTTCTTGCTTCGCGGCTGGCAGATTGATAAAAGTAGGTAGGACCGTTTGCATCATCAAAAAAAAACCTCATGTGACCACTTGGTCATATCAATTTGCGCTAGAGATTGTCAAGGCTTTTTTTACAAATTAGAGACCTTATCGCATGGCGGAGCTGATCTTGGTGGGGACCGTGCATGGCGACCCGCAGGGCTACCAACGGGCCTGGAAGTGTTTGGAGTGCTGGCGCCCTAGTCTGATTACCGTGGAAATCAGCCCTTTCTCCTTGAGATATCGGCAGCGCCATGGTCCGGCCTGGCGGCGCCAGTTCCAACGGGCGAGCAGCCAACTGCCACCGGGGGCACGCCAGCATTTGGCCCTGAGACGCATCGAGGCCCAATTAGCCTGGCCGTTTGAGGCTCAGGCCGCGCAAGATTATGCCCAACAGCACAATATCGGCTGGCGAGCGATCGATAGCGGGCGGCTGTCTCGCAGCCAGTTGCGACGCTATCATAGCGAGCTACTGACTCCCAAGAATTTCCATAACTTGCTGCTGACCGAGGATGGCGACTGGGGCCAATATATCAGCACCGAGTATCGCCAAGCGCACCTGGCCCTGGGCCACCCCAAGCGTTTTGCCTTCCCATGTCGTTATCTGTGGACTTCGCCGTCGATGCTGAGGCGGGACCGGATAATGGCCCGGCGCCTGCGGGCTCTGGCCCAGGTAGCTTCCCCGGTAGTCCATCTGGGGGGTTGGACCCACCTCTTAACCGGTACGGGCCTGACCACTCTGGCCCAGCACCTGGCGGACTTAAAACCACAACGCTGGCTATTGGATCAATTCTGAATTTTGAGTTTTGAGAAAAATCATGATAAGATTAAACATTTAGTGGGTCTAAGATTATGGCGGTAATTTATCTTACCCTGAAGCTAAGAATTGCCAATCGAAAATGCCAAACTCAAATTTTATGGGCAGGTAGATTATTATGAGTACTATACTGGTGGTGGATGATGACGCCAACACCAGGGAAGCCTTAGAAGGTAGCCTGAAAAAGATCGGGCATCAGGTGCAATTGGCCGCTACCGGCAACCAGGCCTTGGAGCAGGTCCGCCAACAGCCGGTAGATCTGGCGATCATCGACCTGAAGTTGCCTGATATGGAGGGCACCGATCTATTTGAGGCCATGCGGGTTATCTGTCCCGGCGTCATCGCCATCATGATTTCCGCCCGGGCTACGGTGGACGAAGCGGTTTCGGCCTTAAAACTAGGGATTTATGACTTCATCACCAAAGATTTCCGGATGCAGGAAATCCGCAAGGTGGTAAACAAGGCCCTGGAAACCCAACAGTTGCTCCTGGAAAATCAGCGTTTGCGCCAGGCTCTGCAGGAGCGCCTGGTCAGCGGGCGGATTATTGGCCGCAGCCCCGCGTTTCTGAAAATTATTCACCAGGTCAACCAGATTGCCCCCTTGAAGAGCACGGTGTTGTTGACCGGGGAAAGTGGCGTGGGCAAGGAAATTATCGCCGAAACCATTCATTACAGCAGTCCCCGGCACGACCAGCCATTGGTCATGGTCAATTGTGGGGCCTTGTCCGAATCGCTGATTGAGTCTGAGCTTTTCGGCCATGAAAAAGGGGCTTTTACTGGAGCGGTACAACAGCGCAAGGGTCGTTTTGAACTGGCCGATGGGGGCACCATCTTCCTGGATGAAGTGGCCGAAATGCCCCTGCCGACCCAGGTTAAGCTGTTGCGGGTGTTACAGAACGGTGAGTTTGAGCGGGTCGGCGGATCTACGTCGCTTACCGTCGATATTCGCGTGGTCGCGGCTACCAATCAGGATCTAGAGCAAGCCATGAACGAGGGCCGGTTTCGTAAGGATCTGTTCTACCGGCTTAATGTTATCCATCTGGAAATTCCGCCGCTGCGGGAGCGGGTGGAGGATATACCGCTTTTGGCCCAATATTTTCTGGATAAATTCTGCCTGGAAAACAACCGTCCGGCCATGGGCTTTGCCCCCGAATCCATCCAGGCCCTTAAAGCTTATGCCTGGCCGGGTAACGTGCGGGAACTGGAAAACGTCTTGGAACGGGCCGTAGCTCTGTGCTCCGATTCCACCGTCAAATTGGAGGATCTGCCAGATGAGATTCGCGATTCTTCTGGGGTAAGCGACCGGATTATCATCCCGGTAGGGACCTCCATCGAAGAGATCGAGCGGCTGGCCATCCTGCAAACCCTGAAGAAGACCGGCGGTGATAAAGAGGTTACGGCCCGCATCCTGGGTATTGGCCTGGCCACTCTCTATCGCCGTCTGAAAGATATGGAAACCAAGAATGCAGACGATTAGACCAGGAATCTGATATGTCTCTTAATACTTTTTTGGATCTTGAGCCGCTACCGCTGGATCAGGCGGAAGCGGTGGTTTTGCCTATTCCTTATGAGGCCACCACGACCTATGGGACGGGGACCCGGTTCGGCCCGGAGGCTATCCTGTCCGCCAGCCGCCAGGTAGAACTGTGGGACGAGGAACTGGAGTGGGATCCTAGCCAGGCCATCCGCCTGGCCACGGCTCGGGAAATCAGTCCTGAGGCCGGAGGACCGGCGGCCATGCTGGAAAAGATCAAGCGGACCGCCCATCCCCTGGTAGCCCAAGACAAGGTGCTTCTGACTCTGGGCGGGGAGCATACCATCACCCTGGCCCTGGTGCAAACTTATCTGACCCGCTACCCGGACCTGACGGTGATTGCCCTGGATGCCCATGCTGATTTCCGGGATAAGTATCAGAATAGCCCGTTGTCCCATGCCTGTGTGCTGCGCCGGGTCTGGGAATTGGGACGGCCTCTGACCCTGATCGGGGTGCGCAGCTATTCCGCCTCGGAGTATGAGCTGATCAAGGTGGCACCGCGCCTGACCTTGCTCAAGGCTGCCAACCTCTGGGATCCGGAATACTGGAATCTGACTCTGGAAAACCTGGAACGCATCAAAGGCCCGGTATATCTGTCCATTGATCTGGACGTCCTGGACCCGGCCATCTTACCAGCTACTGGCACCCCAGAGCCTGGGGGGTTAAGCTATTATCAAATCCTGCGGTTGATGAAGGCGATCGTCGCCCGGGGGCCGGTGATCGGTCTGGATCTGGTAGAGCTGGCCCCGATCCCCGGACACCGGGTGAGCGAATTCACCGCGGCCCGCTTGCTATATAAATTTTTGGGCTATCGCTATCAGGACCGCCGGCCGCAGTAAGCGGGACAAAATTACCTTAGGTAACATCCTGCCTCTGAGGAAAATTCCTGTAGTCACCGGTAAAGGATTTTCCCGTTGCTGAAACCGCCAAGTTCTGCTAAATTTGGCCAGGAAAGAGGGGAGGGCGATGTTTCGACCGGATCAGCCGCGCCATTATGAAGAAGTCTACGCAAGCCTGGTATCCCGCTTGGCAACGGTGGATTTCCGCTGGCTGGCTGACGGCCTGGGAGCCCAATACGAGTCCGGGTCGTTGGTGATTTCCAGTTTTGGTGAATCCTACCGGGTAACTAAGGCAGGGATCACCGACTTGGCTGGGTCAGTGCCCCCGATCGACCTCCGCATGGTCCTGGCTTACTATGTCCTGCAGGGCGGCACCGCGGAATTAAGCGGCCAATGGGTTTCCTTTCGGGATTTTAAAGATACCGCGTTTTTTATGGCTACCTATAAGGATACCGTGGAAAGACCTATTGCTGAGTTATTCAGTGGCCAACTGGAAGCCCTGAAAGCCTGTTCGCAACTCTTAGGGGGTCAGGATTTGCCCGAGTTGGGAACCGGTGACCGGTGCTACCGTTATCCGGCCTTGCCGAATCTGCCCCTGGCTTTAGTATATTACGATGCCGATGAGGAACTGCCCGCCAGCGCTACGGTACTCTACGATCTACATAGCACCTTTTTCCTGGACCTGGAATGCTTGGCGGTCTTGGGTCTTATCCTCAAGGAGCGTTTATCGGCAGCCAGGCAACAGTTATTCTCCTGAATGGTCAGGATTGATAAACTTGCTGGGCTTGATATTCCGAAAACTTCTTGAGGATAAATTTGCCGGGAAAGTCCCGATGTCCCAGATAAGCTTGGGTGCTCTCCAAAAAGCGTTTTTGCAAACCCTCGAAGACCTCTTGGACCTGGTCGGCAGCAATAAAATTCCTGACCTTTTGTTGGCAGAAATGTAGCTCAGGCCCCAACGCGGTCTTGATTTGATCGATCAACGGCGGGCTGCTGTTGTTC
>JAQVHY010000055.1 GCA_028695935.1 Desulfobacca sp. | reverse complement strand
CAGGGCGAGGTCTGCCACTGCGGTAATCGCGGGTGCCTGGAAACCCTGGCCTCCGCCCCTTGGACCGTGGCCTGGGTTAAGTCCCGTCTGGCCGCGGGAGAGTCCTCCAGCTTGCGAGACACCTGGGAGCAGACCCCCGACCGCCTGGGAGGGCGGGAGTTGCAACAGGCCGCCGAGGCCGGGGACCCTCTGGCCCTTGCCGCCTTTGGCCGAGTAGGTCGGGCCTTGGGTCAGGCTATTGTTGACGTCGTCCACCTTTTGGGCCTGTCCTTGGTCATCATCGGCGGCAAATTTAGCCTGGCCTGGAAGCAGTTTATCGGCCCCCTCCAGGATGAACTGGATCATCGCCTGACTCTGTTCCCCCGCGCCCAGCTACAAGTAGTCCCGGCTATGCTGGGAGATAATGCCGGCCTCCTGGGGGCCGCCAAACTGGCCTGGAACCGGGTGTCCTAGGAAGGGCTAGGGCTGGTGCCTCACTATTATGTTTTCGATTTTACATTGCTGATTTTCTAAAAAACAGACAAAAATCATCTACTAACGAGTCGATATCGTATCGGGTCCAAGGGGGCAGATTTAAGGAGCCGGTTAATTGCGGGGGTGGGGTGGGTTTGGGAAAGTGGGCGTTTAGCACCGCTAACAAAGCCTCCTCCGGCATTTTTTTATACAACTCGCTGATGGTCATCACCAACTCAAAATGCTCATGGAATAACCAATGGTTATAAGGCCGCATGCCCTCCCCCTAGACTTTTGATCCACCTTACCATAAGTATGGGTGCCAAGGCAATGCATTGGTGCTTTTACCGTTCTCTCAACCTAAGCTTTATTAATTAGGACCGAATTCTCATGAACATTTTCTATCATCCCCTAAATCTAGCAGCACCGGTTCAGTAAAATTTCTTAAAAATTAAGCCATACAATTAGGGATGTCGGATTAGGAAATTTTTTCCGAATCCGGCCCGGCTCGCGGCTGCCATTTAAAATTTGATAAGGGCGTCAATTAGTTACTATTTGGCACCCCAATTGCATAATTTTGAGCCAGGAGGATCGCTAACGTGAGTAATGGCGTGACTACGGGATGGGATATGGCAGCCTTTATGGGCACCCAAGCGGCTGAGCGTTTAGACGTGATCAGCAATAACATTGCTAATGTCAGTACCTTAGGGTTCAAACAAGATCTGCTTGGTACCTGGCGGGCAGACCAGTTACCTGAAGGCAACAAGGTTAATCTGCCTCGGGAACGGGTTCCCAACTCCGAGCCTGGGGTGTACCCGGAGTCTTGCTACTATTTTGATGTTTCAAGCCGTGATTTTTCCCAAGGCGCATTACATCACACCGGCAATGAGAACGATCTGGCCATCTCTGGGGCTGGCTTTTTTAAGGTTCAGACGCCGCAAGGCATCCGTTATACCCGAAATGGCAGTTTCCGTCTTAACACTGACTATCAATTAGTAACCCGCCAGGGCCACTTGGTGCTGGGCCAAAATGGCCCCATAACCCTAAACGCCACCGATAAAAAATTCAGCGTCGATGTTGAGGGCGGCATACATATGGACGATACCTTGGGAGATCAGCTTGCCATAGTGGATTTTCCCAACCGCCAGGGTCTTAATTTGGAGAAAGGGGGCTTTTACGCGGCCACCGAGAATTCCGGCCTGGAGCAAGAAGCTCAGGGTTACCAGATTCAGCAAGGGGTAGTTGAGGAAAGTAATGTTAATCCGATTGTCGGAATGGTGCAATTAATCGATAATTCGCGTAATTTTGATGCCTATTTAAAAATTCTGGATTCCTTTCAAACCAGCACAGACCGGGTAATTAAGGAAATCGGCCGCTTAAGCTGATCACCAAGGAGGATCTGATAACATGATTAGAGGCATGTGGGCGGCAGCCACCGGCATGGGAGCCCAGCAGCTCAGGCTGGATGTAATTTCCAACAATCTGGCCAACGTCAATACCACAGGCTTTAAGAAAAGTCGGGCGGAGTTTGAAGACCTGATCTATCAGACCCTGAAACAACCAGGGGGAGAATTAGCCAGTGGCGGCCAGGTCCCTTCCGGCATCCAGGTGGGCATGGGAGTCCGACCGGTATCGGTCGAAAAAATGTTCAGCCAAGGTGATTATGTCCATACTGAAAATGAGTTGGATATGGCCATTGAAGGCCGGGGTTTTTTTAAGATCTTGAATAATGGCGTGGAATATTACAGTCGGGCCGGCTCCTTTAAGATGGATAAAGACGGCTATATTACCACTCCCAACGGCGACCGTCTGCAACCGGAGTTTTCGATTCCTAACAAAACCGTTACCATTACTATAGATAGCGGCGGCAAAATCACCTGTTTTGATTCCGATAATACCCAAATCAGCTCTGGCTCTATCCCGTTATACACCTTTCCCAACGAGGCCGGCCTCAGCAGTGTAGGGCGGAATCTGTTTCAAGTCACCGAGGCTTCGGGAGATGCCATAGAGGGCGAACCCGGACTGGAAGGAGTAGGCACCATTGCCCAGGGTTATCTGGAGATGTCCAACGTCAACGTGGTGGAGGAAATGGTCAACATGATCATTACCCAACGGGCCTATGAACTAAATTCCAAGGCAATCCAGACTGCCGATGATATGTTGCAAAGGGCCAATAACTTAAAGGCCTAAGTTAGGGAGCTACAGATGCTTGGCACTAGATTATTTTTGGCCCTAATGATCGCCGTCAGTCTTTTGGGGTGGGGGTTTAATCCAGGTCAGGCCTCAACAACGGAGACCTGGCACTTTTTAACCGAAGTCCAGGTGACCGGCGATCATATTACCCTGGCGGATCTGGCCGATTCCATCCCTAAACCGGCTCAAAGCTATGGAAGACTAATCATTTGGTCAGCCCCGCCCTGTGGGGAAGTTTATACCCTGACCCGAGAATTTTTAGGATATTGCTTGTCGAAGCCCAAAGTGCTGGGTAAGGCGTTTTTGCCGCATTTGCCCCCGGTCATTAAGGTTAAGCGGCCTGGGGTTAGGGTAGAAATGGACCAATTAACCGAAGTTTTTCGCAGTCATGTCGAAGATCACAGTTCCTGGCCGCCGGAATCCTTAGAGGTCCAGGTGTTGCCGATCACCCAGCCTTTAATCCTCCCTCCCGGAGAGTTATCTTTCCAGGTGATCCCCCCTCCCCGATGCAACTACCTGGGTCAGGTTTCTTTAGAGCTGTTGATTCTGCGGGACGCCCAGGTGGAGAAAAAACTTCGGCTGACGGGGGAGGTAAGTGTTACCAGACCAGTAGTTTGTACGTGTCACAGTTTACGTTCTAAAAAAGTCATTATGCCTGAGGATATTAAGGTAGTAGAACGCAAGTTCAGTCAATTAGCTCATAATGACATATTCATGGATCCAGCTCAGGTTATTGGTAAAGCCTTAATTCGGGACCTGGGCCCGGAAGCCGTGATTTCCCCCAAAGATTTACTTAATACTCCCTTAATCAAACAGGGAGACTTGGTGACTATTCGGCTCGAACAGGCCGGCCTGGTCCTCACTGCCAAAGGTAAAGCCCGGGAACCAGGTGACCGGGGGGAATCAATCCGGGTAATTAATAGCGCCAGCAAAAAGGAGTTACAGGCTTTGGTCATCGATCAAAGTACCGTAAAGGTTGAACTGTAAAGAGAGTAAACGGGGATTAGTCATGAAACATTTAGGCGGGTGGATTTTTTTAGGGCTGATGATCTTAGTGTTCGGTTGCGGGTCCAACCTTAATGCCACCAAGAGCGGGGGGGTGCAACTCGAACCCCAGCCCGCCGCACCGCTGCCCCCGGGCCCGCCACCCGAACCCGGGTCAATATGGAATACCCGCAGCCGCCATGGGTTCTTAACCGATCACCGGGCCACTGACATTGGCGACATCATCACTATCGTCATCCAAGAAAGTTCCAAGGCCAGCGAAATTGCCAATACCAAGGCGGATCGCACTTCCGGGGTCAAAGCCGGAGTGTCGTCGTTGTTCGGCCTCAGTTGGCCCTTTAAAGCCTTTTCTGATCAGAGTGTGAGCGCCGATACGATGGTGGAAGGAACGGTGGGTAATGTCTCCAAGGGCGAGGGTAAGACCGAACGTCAGAGCGAGTTTACCGCGTATATTGCGGCCCAGGTGATTCAGGTGCTGCCGAATAATAATTTGGTGGTCAGGGGACACCGTAATATTAAAATCAATAATGAGACCCAAATTATGACCCTGACCGGTATCGTCCGCCCGGAAGACATCAATCGGGAAAATCAGGTCGCCTCCAGCCAAGTTGCCCAGGCGCGCCTGGAGATCACTGGCATCGGCGTGATTGCGGATAAACAACGGGCGGCCTGGTTTACCCGCTTGCTTGACCATATCTGGCCGTGGTGAGGTGCCCCGATGTTTTGTCAGGATGTTCTCCGACTGCTAAATATGAGCTACCCAAAATTACCAAGACTGAGGTTTTGGGGATGGCTAACCATGCTGCCCACTATAAGCGGTTGGTTAGGTTTATTCTTGATGATGTCTCTGGGGCTACCGCAGCCCGCCGCCGCGGTCCGGCTCAAAGACCTGGCTTATTTTAAAGGGGTCCGCCCCAATCAACTCATCGGCAATGGCCTGGTGGTGGGTCTGAATGGCACCGGCGATGGCACTAATGTTGATTTTAATGTCCAAGAACTATCCAATCTTTTGGAACGTATGGGCGTCCATGTGACCCGTGATAAAGTTAAAGTGAAAAATATCGCCGCGGTGATGGTAACCGCGGTGCTGCCGCCTTTTGCCCGAGTGGGATCGCGGATTGATGTGCTGGTTTCCTCGATCGGAGATGCAAAAAGCCTACAAGGCGGCACCCTGCTGTTAGCCCCCCTAAAAGGCGTTGACGGTTTGGTCTATGCCTTGGCGCAAGGGCCGTTATCGGTAGGAGGATTTGCCGCGTCCGGCGAAGGCGCCGGGATTAGCAAGAACCATCCTACGGCGGGGCGAGTGCCTAACGGCGCCACGGTGGAACGCGAAATTCCCTATGATTTAAGGGAACAGGGGGGTATGGTGCTGGCCTTGCACGACCCCGATTTTACCACCGCCAATCGTATGGTGCAGGTCATTAATCAAAAATTGGGGGGCAATTATGCTTTTCCCCAGGACGGCGGCACGGTTCAGGTAAAGCTCCCCCCCCGCTATCAGGACCGGGTAGTAGCGATGATGGCCTCCCTGGAAGATCTGGAGATTATTCCCGAAGTCGTGGCCAAGGTGATAATCGATGAACGCAATGGGACAGTGGTCATGGGACAAGACGTGCGGGTTTCTACCGTCGCCATTGCCCATGGTAACCTGATGATTCAAGTTAAAGAACGTCCCCGGGTCTCCCAACCGCTGCCCTTCTCCCAAGGGACCACTACCGTCGTGCCCGATACCTCGATCACGGTTAAAGAAGGTGGAGATCGGCTCATGGTGGTACCCGAAGGGGTGAGTATCGGCCAATTGGTTCAGGCCTTGAATGCTATCGGCGTGACCCCGCGGGATTTAATTTCGATCATTCAGGCCATCAAGAGTGCTGGGGCCTTGCAGGCCGAATTGGAAATTATTTAGCGGGTAAGGTAACCATGTCTCCCATCTCTAGTGCGCTGATTACCGAAATGCCCTTGGAACTCTTAAGTTCCTCTGCTGGCTCAGGGGTAAATCAATCCGGCCACTCCCAAGCCGATCGGCAGGCGATCGCCCGGGTTTGCCAGGAATGCGAGGCGCTTTTCCTGTCGATGTTAATGAAACAGATGCGTCAAAGTTTACTTTCCGGAGAGCTTGCGCCCCAAAGCCAGCGCCTGGAGCAATATTGGAGTCTGTTCGATACTGAGGTGTCTCGCCATCTGGCTCAGAGCGGCGGTTTAGGACTGGGACGCGTGCTTAACGAACAGCTTCAGAAAGATTCCTTAAAATCTCCCAGTCAGCACCAGGAGAGCCTTGACCATGTCAAACCATGACCCGGAGTCAACCAGGCCGGACCAGGTTGCCCTTCAGACCTGGATCTCCCAGGAAACCGCGCTCTATGAGGAGCTATTAGACTGCCTAGAGCAGGAACAACGGCATCTTTTAAAACTTGAGATTGAAGAATTATTCAAAACCGTGCGGGTTAAGGAATCCCTTTTGCAGCGATTATTAGCAGCTCGGGAAAAGCGGCGTGATTTCCTAAACCGACTGGCCGCCAGCCCCACCGGGGGAACTCCAGGCTTACCCGGACTGGAATCTTTGATAAATCAGCAGCGGCGACGATTGGCCAGCCTGACGAAACGAATTTCCCAGGTTAATCTGCAAAACCGCACCCTTATTCAGGATGGATTAGATATTATCCAAGAATTTATCGACCTGGCCAGCGGAGCCCAGAATAATCCTCGGACCTATCAGCGGCAAGGAATCCTGGACCATGCCACCGGGAGCGCGGGATTCAATCGCCAGGTCTAAAATAGTGTTAAAAAATAAAGTAATTTGCGGACAGTGGCGATAAGGAGCATAGGAAACAAATGAGTATCAATACGCTGTTAGAGATTGGTGGTCGGGCCCTACAGGCCGAGCAAGTCGGGGTGGAAGTGACCAGCCATAACATCGCCAATATCAATACCACGGGCTACTGCCGCCAACATGTTGACTTGGTTACTACTCCTTCTATTCAGTATCCGTGGGGAAACCAGGGTTATGGGGTGGCCATTGATAGCATCCAGCGCTACTTTGATCCCTATCTGGCCCAGAAGATCGATGATAAGACCGCGGCCCAACAGGACTATAATACCCAAAAAACCGAATTAGCAAGTATTGCCGGTTTATTTAATGAGACCACCGACGTCGGTCTCCATAATCTTTTGACCAGTTTTTGGCAGTCGTGGCACGATTTGGCCGATAATCCCACCGGCGCCGCCCAGAGACAGGTGGTCGTCCAGCAAGCCGAAGCCTTGGCCGCGGCCTTCTCCAGCCTGGCTGACGATTTAGTGCAGCAACGTCAGGCGCTGCTGGTTAAAATTAGTCCCACCATCACGGAGATCAATACGATAACCAAGAGCATCGCCAAGCTAAACCAGGAAATTGTCAGCGTCGAGGCCTCCGGCCAAGCAGCCAACGATCTGCGGGACCAGCGCCAGGTAAAACTCAACAACCTGGCCGGCCTGGTGGGGATTAATTATTTTGAGTTGGACAACGGTTCCATCAATGTCATGCTTGACGACGGTACCATCTTGGTTCAGAGTGCGGAGGCCTGGGATTTAAGTTATGAGGTGTCCGGAGGTGAGGTGGTCATCAAGTGGCAGGGGGCGGGGGGCGTGGAAAAGGATGTTACCGATGATTTAAGCGGCGGGCAACTTAGCGCCTTGCTCTATGTCCGGGATGACCGCATCCCGGCCTATCTGGACAGCCTCAACGAACTGGCCCAAGAATTAATCGGGGAGGTCAATCGCCAACACAGCCAAGGGGTGGGATTAAGCCTGTATTCTCAAGTAAGCGGAACTTATGGCGTCGATGACCCCGACACACCCTTAAAGGATAACGCCGCGCTACCATTCGGGGATCAGATCAACGAAGGTGAAACATTTAACATCTATGTGGACGATGGTAATGGCACTAATGTTGCTGTCGTCACCATCACCATCACCGCGGGTATGACGCTAAACGGACTGCGGGATGCCATCAATGCAGCTTTACCAGCCCATCTAACGGCCTCGGTGGTGGATAATAAGCTATCTCTGCAAGCCACCGGCTCCTATAGTTTTGGTTTCGGCAATGATAACTCCAACGTCCTGATGGCCCTGGGTCTTAATACCTTTTTTACCAGCACCAGCGGCGATACCCAGAATTTTGCCTTTTCCCTGGGAATAAATGATATTATCAGCGCAGATGCCAGTTTTATCGCAACCGGCCAGTTTGACCGTCAGGGTCAACATGCAGTCGGAGACAACAGTAATGCTTTGGCCTTAGCGGACCTGGAAACGGCTAACGTTGGTCCCGGTGATCTTACCTTTGCAGAGGCTTATCAAGAATTAGTAAGTACTATTGGACTGGACACCCAGAAAGCTGAGCAACAGGAAACCTTGCTGAGGGGGATTTTAGATCAATACACTGATTTACGAGATGCACTTTCGGGAGTTTCCCTAGACGAAGAATTAACCGCCCTGATCAAGTTTCAACGGGCCTACCAGGCCGCGGCCAAGTTGATTTCGGTGGCGGACGAGTTATATGAGACGCTATTATCACTCAAATAAAGGATCATACCAATGCGAATTACTACCGCGGCCATATATCAGCATATAACCCGTGACTTACAGAGCTTGACCTCGAAAATGCAGCAGCTTAATGAAAGTCTCGCCTCGGGACAGAAGTATCAGAATATCTACCAGAACCCGGTTGCTACCGTAACAGCCCTAGGGTATAACAGCGATTTAAGCCGGATTAGCCAGTATCAAAGTAATCTGGAAACCGCGGATAACTGGCTGACACACACGGATTCGGCATTACAGAATATTGAGAACCTTATAAAACAAGCTAAAGAACTGGCCTCGCAGATGGCGACCGGTACCATTAATGACGAAAATCGGGCTGTGGCCGTCTCCCAAGTGCAAGGGTTTATGGCCGAACTGCTAACTGAAGTCAATACCAGTATCAACGGACAATATCTATTAAGTGGCTATAAGACCGATACGGCTCCTTATCTCCAATTAGACCAGATGGAAATCCAGGAAGTGGTCGAAAGTTTGCAGACCGGGTCCGGGTATAGTGGAACTGCGACAGCTTCCGGAACCTACAGCGGTGAGACTGCGACTACCTATCTAGTGGAAATCGATTCTGCCGGGGCCGTGGGCACGGCGACCTTCCGGGTTTCGGAAGACGGCGGCCAGACCTGGACGACCGGATTCACCACCTCTACTGGCGCCACCTCCATTTGGAGCAGCGAGGGCGATAAAGGAGTAGAAATTGCTTTTAGTGATAGCGGAAACCTGGCCGTCGGGGATAGATTTATTATCCCGGTAAGTGAGTTTAGATATCAAGGTGATGAGAACAGCCTGGAACTGGGGGTAGGCAAAAATAGCCGCCTGGCAGTAAACGTCACCGGCCGCGACGCGCTGGATGGCAGTAGTGGTCGGAACGACTTGTTTCAAATCCTTAGCCGACTAAAAAGCGCTCTGGAGAACAATGATGCTAACGGGGCGGGGGCGGCCTTGGAGGAACTGAACAGCACCGAAGAAAATCTTACCAGATATTTCGGCTTTGTGGGGGCCCAGCAGGACCGGGTTATTTACCAACAGGACAGCTATCTGAGTTTACAGAATAACTTGGAAAAAAGCCTTAGCCAGGTAGAGGACACTGATTTAATTGCAGCCACCGAACAGCTAAATCTCCAACAAATTACTTATCAAGCAGCTTTACTCGTTTCCACCAAGATTATGGCGTTGAGTCTGTTAGACTACCTCTAATCTTTGGTAGAATATAAGGGATGGCGGTCGCCAAGGAAGGTCATCGTGCTGATTTTTACCAGAAAGCTCGGAGAAACAATCAGAATAGGGGATCATATCCGGATCAAAATTGTGGATATTAAAGGGAAACAGGTCCGGGTAGGAATAGAGGCGCCGCTTGACGTAATTGTTCACCGTGAGGAAATCTACCTAAAAATCCTGGAAGAAAACCTGCAAGCGGCTGAGGTTGAAAGCGTTGATCTAAATGAGGTTACCAAGCTGTGGAGACCAGAAAAGTAAATAGCCCCGAGAGCAAAAAGAACTTTATGGAATGTGGATTCTCGGTAGAGACCAAGCACTTTGGGACGATTAGCGCCCGGCCGGACCAGATTATTACGGTCACCCAAGGATTATTGGGATTCCCGGATTCCCACCGCTACATTCTGATTGAACATAAACAGGAGTCCCCGTTTCTCTGGTTCCAAAGTGTGGACAATCCCGCCCTGGCCTTTGTGATCATTGACCCCCGATGTTTTATGCCGGATTATCAGATCGGCAAATTGAATGGCTGTCTCCGGGAACTCGGAGCCGAGAGCATTAATGATCTCCAAATTTTTGTGGTCGTTACCATCCCGCGGGGCCGTCCTCAAGACATGACGGCCAATCTGTTAGGGCCATTACTAATCAATACTAAAACCCGCCGGGGCAAACAGTTGGTTTTGGATAATCCGCGGCTATCCCATCAGCACCGGATCATCAAACAATGAGCCGGACTTTAAAAAACGACCATGTCTTTTACTGTTTACTGTTTTCTGTTAAAAAATTTGTAGTGGCCGACCAGATTGACCTAAAGATTTAAGTGGCTTCCATAACCTCCCCCGATCTAACTTTCAGTTTTTGCCGGGATCCGAGGTCAGCGCGGCGCCATCCCCGGCCAAGGGAGCGCCAAGCTCTTCTAATACCCCCTGTAAGCGCTGCATTTCCTGGCCAAAGCCCTGCCAATTGCCGGTTTTTAAGTATTCCTGGGCCTGGCGCAGATACTTGAGCGCCTGAGCCGGAGTTTTGCTTAACGTAGTCGCCGGTTTGACCTCAGTGGGTAAAGAGGGCGTAGCCAACTCGGTGCCGATCTGCTTTAAAGCCTCCGCTAAGTTATCACCGAAAGTCAAGCGCGGTCCATTGACCACCACTACTTTCTTGAGCTCCGGCATCTGAGACTGAGAAGACACCAGATAAAGGGGTTCAACATAAAGCAAAGAGTCTTTAATCGGAATCGCCAGGAGATCCCCCCGCAGCACCCGTGAACCTCTTTGGCCCCACAGGGTCATGAGACGAGAAATTTCCGGATTCTGGTTGATCCGGGCCTCAATTTGCATAGGACCATAGATCAACTTATCTTTGGGAAGGGTGTAGATTAGCATCTGGCCATAATGGGGGGGATCACATCTGGCCGCCAGCCAACTCACCATGTTTTTCTTACGGATCGGGGTATAGGGCATTATTAAGAGAAATTCCTCCCGGGCACTTTGGGGTAAGCGCATGACCAGATAATAAGGCTCGAGCGGTTGTTCCTGGTCCTCATAGACTTCCGAGGGGAAATCCCACTGATCTTCCCGGTTATAAAAGACCTGCGGGTCTTGCATATGATAGTTGCGAAAGATCGCCGCCTGGATATAAAAAAGCCCTAAGGGGTAGCGGATATGGCTCTTTAAATGATCGGGCAGGTCGGCCACCGGCCGGAACAGGGTGGGGTAAATCTGGCTCCAGGTCGCAGCCAGCGGCTCCTCGGGGTCCATGCAGTAAAAGGTGATCTGGCCATCATAGGCATCGACCACCACCTTAACACTGTTGCGCAGATAATTAAACCTGCCCTGGGCCCCGGCAAACGGCGTAGCATAGGGATAACGCGAGGTTTGGGTGTAGGCGTCTAAAAACCAATACAGACGGCCCTGGGAAATTACCGGATAGGGCTGTTGCTCAAAGCTCAAAAAAGGCGCCAGAGTCTGGGCCCTTTCCTTTATGCTGCGCCGCATCAGCACTCGGGTTTCAGGTCCCAGATAGCCTGAGAGGACAATTTCCAGATCCTGAAAGTATAATGCCATTAATCCACGTTTTATAAAGCTATCCAGATGAATCCCACCGGTGCCCTGATAATGGGTATAGCGATTTTCATCACCCGCCGGGAAGTCAAATTCTTCGGTCCGACTCTTGACCAGGACATATTCTTTGGTCAGCATGCCGAAGTAGATTTCCGGGCGTTCCAGTCTGAGCTCGGGCTTGCCGACCGGGGGCAGGTCTTTCAACCAGAACTCCGGCATGCCCGTGGCCGTCACCTTATTGACCGGACTCAGACAGACGCCATAGCCATGGGTGAATTTTAACCGCTCGTTAACCCAGGTCCGGGCTTCTATCGACAATTGATTGATAGCTAACTCGCGCGGGGACAGCATCACCTGCCGGAGCTGCCCATCTACCTGGTAGCGATCGATGGCCACCAGGGGGAACTCATAGTACGGGCGAATCTCCTGGAGCTGCTTGTAGGTGCTCAATAACGGCCGTTTATCCCAGATCTTAATATTGGCCACGGTGCCCTGGTGGGCCTCCAGATCTGCAGCAGTTAAGGTTTCGCGGGCCGGATAGTCAATTTCTTTAATCTGATCCAGGCCATAGGCCAGGCGGGTATATTTAATATTATGCTGGATGTAGGGGGTCTCTTTGAGCAGCTCATTGGGCTTGACCAGAAAGTGTTGCAGCAGGGCAGGGTAGAGATTTAATCCCAGGATGGCCACCGCCACCGTGGAAATCAGGCCACTCAGGGTCAGGCGATAGGCCGGTCGCCAGAGATTGGCGAACACCAGGCCCACGGTGACCAGGGCCAATAAGGTCACTACCGGATAAATGGTTAGGACCCCCAGATCTTCGGCATATCCGGCCCCAAAGAAGATGCTATGGTCCTGATAGAGCACCTGGTAGCGGTTGAGCCAGAACAGCCAGGTGAACAACAGCAGTAAAATTCCCCCTAAAATCAACAGATGCCGTTGGACACTTGGTTGCAGATACAGGCGACGCATCTCCGGACTAAAAAAAATGGCCTCATTCTGGGTATACTTGATTAACACCAGGATTACGATGGCAATCCCGGTCAACAATAGTCCACCAGCAATCACTCGATAAAAAGGCAAGGTAAAGATATAGAAGGCAATATCCTGATGGAACAGCGGGTCTTGAACTCCGAAATTCTGTCCCTTCCAGAACATCAGGATGGTTTGCCATTCCTGGGCGGCCAACTTGCCGGCCAGATAGGTAAACAGCCCCAGTCCAGCCCAGAGGGCATACTTTAGAGATTGTTGAATACTATCACTGGCCAGGGGTGACAAATGATAAAACCCCCCACTCGGGCGGGGTCCCAGAGGAGAAAGACGTTGGGCCAGATAAAGGTTTAAGATCGCCAGGGTAAGGAAAAAAGCCCCTCCTAAGACCGCGGCCAGACTCTGAGCCCCTAAGGTGATCAGGTAGACCTGTAGATATCCTAGCGAATCGAACCAGAGCCAATCAATAAAGAAATCTAAGGCGTAGAGTAAAACCACCAGCAAAACGCCGGCAGCGACGAGCAGGCCAATGATTTTTTTTCGCAGCCAGGGATTGTCTTTCCAGTCATCCGGATAATGCCTCACTTTATAAACCCTCAACTATGTCCAATTTAAGCTGGTTTAACTGCATATAGTAGAATTTCATTAGGCCTTTTGCAAGCTCAGAAACGTCCAAAACAAATGGGCAGGTAAGCATACCTGCCCATTTTTGGTGGATTTTCGTTATCTTACAAAAAAACAAACCGAAAGATCACTTCTCTAAATTACAGTCAGTTCAGGCAAAGCGGCAGACACCGGCCCGGCATTTTTTCTCCTTGAGGTGTTCTTCGAATTCCGGGCGGAAAAGTTTCAAGGCGCTCATCAAGGGGCCGGGCGCGGTCTGCCCCAGCGGGCAGAACGAGGCATCTACCATAGTGCCCGCCAGGCGCTCCAGAAAGTCCAGATCGCGTTCCTGGCCCTGGCCCTGGCAGATGCGGGTCAACGTTTCTAAGATGCGCGGTGTGCCTTCCCGGCAGGGGGTGCACTGGCCGCACGATTCATGGGCGAAAAATTTGGCCACCGAACGCATAAAATCCACCACGCAAACACTCTGGTCCATCACCAGCATGGTCCCTGAGCCTAACGCTCCACCGACTTGAGCCAGCGAGGCCAGATCCATCGGCACGTCCAGGGCGTCCGCGGTCACCAATCCGGCAGACGCGCCGCCGGTCTGGCACATCTTGAAGGTGCTGCCCTCCCGCAGGCCGCCGCAGTACGTATCAATCAATTCCCGTAGAGTGATGCCTACCGGAACTTCGACGATCTGCGGAGTTTTAACATGGCCGATGATCTGATAAATCTTGGTGCCGGTAGTATTCTCGGTACCCAAGGTCTTATACCAGTCGCCACCCCGATTGATAATCGCCGGGACACTGGCCAGGGTCTCGACGTTGTTGACCACCGTGGGTTGGTGCCACAGTCCGGCTACGCCCGGAAACGGCGGCTTGGCCCGCGGATAACCCCGATGGCCCTCGATCGACTCGATCAGGGCGGTTTCCTCGCCGCAGACATAGGAGCCGAATCCCGACCGCACTTCAACATCAAAGGAAAAATCGGTGCCGAACAGCTTATCCCCTAAATAGCCCTGGGCCTTGGCCTGGTCAATGGCGTTTTGCAGCCGGTACTTGGAGAGATAATATTCGCCGCGCACATAAATGAAGCCTTTGCTGGCCCCGACCGCAAACCCGGCAATGGCCATGCCTTCCAGCACCTTATGGGGGTCGCCCTCCATGATATAACGGTCTTTGATAGTCCCCGGCTCCCCTTCATCGGCATTGCAGACGATATATTTGGGGGTTGCGGTCAGCGGCCGGGTAAAGGACCACTTCACCCCGCAGGGGAACCCCGCGCCGCCTCGGCCCCGCAGCCCCGAGGTTTTGACCTCTTCGACCACCGCCTCCGGGGTCATGCTGGTGACCGCTTTCTTGAGGGCGCTATAGCCGCCTTTGGCCAGGTAGTCGTCGATTTTCATGGGATCGATGACCCCGACGTTGTCCAGCACCACCAATTCCTGCGGACTCTGTTTATATTTGCGAAAATCATTAGTGGTGTAAGGTAGCTGCTTATAGTCAACTGCCTTGCCGGCCCGGTAATCATTAAGTACCTGCTTGATCTTATCGCGGGTCAGGTTGCCGAATACCACTTCATTGATCTGCATGGCCGGGGCCACTTCGCAGACTCCCAGGCAGGCAGTTAATTCTAAACTAAACAGGCCATCGGTAGTCGTCTCCCCGACCCCGATGCCAAGCTCTTGCTTTAAAACCTGGAGAATATTTTCGGAGCCGTTGACATGGCAGGGGGGGGATTCGCACATGCGAATAACGTATTTACCTTTAGGGGCCCAGGCATACATGGAATAAAAACTCATGGTTCCAAAGACTTCGCTGCCCGGGATATTAAGGCCGGCGGCGATCCGCTCCTGGACGGCCACCGGCAGGTAACCTAAAAGGTCTTGGGCCTCTTGCAGGACTGGCATTAAGGCCCCGGGTTGATCCTGATAACGGGCGATAATAGCCTCGATCTTACTCAATGCTTCCGGGCTAATGTCGGCTGCCGTCTGACTGGCGCTCTGAGTATGTTGGATCATTTTCTGCCTCCAGATGATCTATGGTCGGCCAAGGCACGGTCGGGCCGCGCCTTGGGGGGCCGCTAATGTTAGCCTTTCTCAATCTGCACCGCGCAGACTTTGTATTCCGGGATTTTGGCCACCGGGTCGAAGGCGGCGATGGTCAGTTTGTTGGCCGCAGCCTCGCCATAGTGGAAGGGCACGAAGATGGTGCCGGGCACGGCCTTCTTTGAAATCTGCGCCTTGGCAGTGATTTCGCCGCGGCGGGAGCGCACCTTGATGCGTTCCCCTTCTCCGATGCCATAGCGACTGGCATCTTCCGGGGCCAGCTCCACGAAACACTCCGGGGCCTTCTCTACCAGGCCCACGGCTCGGCGGCTCATGGTGCCGGTATGATACTGGTAGAGCACCCGGCCGGTGGTCAAGGTCAAAGGATATTCCGCGTCAGGCAGCTCGGCCGGCTCGCGATGCTCAATGGCAAAGAACTGGCCCAGGCCCCGGGCGAATTTATCCTTATGAAGATACATCGTCCCCGGGTGATCGGTGGTGGGACAGGGCCATTGCAAGCCGCCCTCGGTCTCCAGCCGGGCATAGGTGATGCCGGCGTAGGAGGGGGTTACCTGGCGCAGCTCATTAAAGATGGCCTCGGCATTGGCATAGTCCATGTCATACCCCAGACGCCGGGACAGGTCGCAGATAATCTGCCAATCCGGACGCGACTGGCCCACCGCGGAAACCGCCCGGCGGATGAGGGCGACGCGGCGCTCGGTATTGCTAAAAGTGCCATCCTTTTCGGCAAACGTCGTGGCCGGCAACACGACATCGGCCAACTGGGCGGTCTCGGTCAGAAAGATATCCTGTACCACCAGAAAATCCAGTTTCTTTAAAGCCGCGACCGCATGGTCGGCGTCGGGATCGGAAATAACCGGGTTCTCCCCCATGATATACAGGGCCTTGAGCTTGCCTTCGGGAATGGCGGGCAACATGTCGGTCATGGTCATGCCGACGTAATCGGGGAGATCGCCGACCCCCCAGGCCGCGGCCATCTTCTGACGATGAGCCGGATCGGTAACCGCCTGGTAACCCGAGAAGACATTGGGCAGGCCGCCCATGTCACAGGCCCCCTGGACGTTGTTCTGACCCCGCAGCGGATTGACCCCGCCGCCGGCAATACCGACATTGCCGCACAGCATGGCCAGGTTGGCCAGCGATTTGACGTTGTCGGTCCCTACCGTATGCTGGGTGATGCCCATCGTATAAACGATGGCCGCGGCCGGGGCCTGGGCATAGAGCCGCGCCACTTGCCGCAACTGGTCGGCGGGGACGCCGCTGATCTGTTCCACATATTCCGGGGTATATTTGGCCACCGTGTCTTTTAAGGCCTCAAACCCCTCAGTACGCGCCGCGACATAGTCTGTGGCCTGCAGGTTTTCCTGAATAATGACATTCATCAAGCCATTGATCACCGCAATGTCAGTGCCCGGGCGCTGGCGCACCCAGAGGTTGGCATGCCGCACCAAGTCAATGCGCCGCGGATCAATGACGATCAAAGTTTTATGCTTTAAACGGGCTGCCCGTTTGATCCGGGCGGCAATCACCGGATGATTCTCGGTGGTGTTGGAGCCGATCACCAGGATACAGTCGGTGTCTTCCAACTCGGCAATAGAGTTGGTCATGGCTCCGGAGCCAAAGGCGGCGGCCAGACCGGCCACCGTAGAGCTGTGTCAGAGACGGGCGCAGTGATCGACGTGATTGGTACCGATCACCGCCCGCATGAATTTCTGGAACAGGTAGTTTTCTTCATTAGTCACCCGGGCCGAACACCAGCCGCCGATCTTATCGGCGCCGTCTTGGTCCTTGATCTCCTGCAGACGCCGGGCAGTCAGGTCCAGGGCCTCTTCCCAACTGGCCTCCCGAAAACTGCCGTTCTCCTTAATCAACGGCGTGGTCAAACGGTCGGGATGGTGCACAAAGCCCCAGCCAAAGCGGCCCTTAACGCACAGCCGGCCTTCGTTGGGAATCTCATCGGCACCGGTGACCTTAACAATGCGCCCGTTTTTGATGTGCAAGTCAATCTGACAGCCGACCCCGCAATAAGGACAGGTGGACCGGACTTTCGTGCGTTCCCAGGGCCGCCCTTGGAACCGGGCCGCCTTGTCCAGCAAGGCCCCCACCGGGCAGGCTTGCACACACTCCCCGCAAAACACGCAATCGGAGTCGATATAGGGATAATCCCCGCGGGCGACGATCTTGTTGTGCGACCCCCGATAGCCGATGTCGATGGCCAGATTGACCTGGCGCTCGCAACAGGCCCGCACGCACCGACCGCACATGATGCATTTGGAAAAATCCCGCACGATCATACTATTATTGTCTTCATAATAGTACTTAGTGTCAGGTGGATTAGCATAACTGGGCGGAAAAACTTGATAGCGCTCGGCCAGGGCTTGTAATTGACATTCACCCTCGGCCTCGCAGAAGATGGCGTCTTCCACTTTAAAGCCCTGATCTCGTTGGGCAGCATAGACAAAGCAGTTATGGTTCCCCGAGGCCAACAGCAGTTCGATGACCATCTTGCGGGCCGCGACCACCCGCTCCGACTCGGTCTGGACCACCATCCCGGCCGCGGCCGGGGTAGAGCAGGCCGGGAGCAGGGTGCGGGCCCCTTCCACCTCGACCACACAGACCCGGCAGGAGCCGGTAGGGGTAGTGCCTTTCAGGTAACACAGGGTGGGGATGTCGATTCCCGCGTCCCGGGCGGCTTCCAAGATGGTCTGTCCGGGCGTAAATTTTACGGTGGTGCCATTGATATTAAGAGTGGAATGGGCCATCTATGCCTTAACTCCAATTCCCATTAAGGTATTGCTGATCATCTGAGCCCTTTAATTATAAAAGTAAAACCGCCAAAGTCAAGTTAGCGACATTATAAATGACCTGGCCAGATCATAACGTTGGCGGTTGTCGGCTTTCGGTTAAAGCGGAGATTGGAATCCACTAGGCTAGTAGGGAGCCGAAGAGTTAAGGCCCCCCAAAAAAAAATCTGACCGGACGGGGGAGGCATCCGGTCAGAGGGGGTGAAAGGAGAAAATAGAATATGAACTTTGTTAAGGGGGGGATGTGGTTACCTTATCAAGTTCAATTATAGCTTATGCATGTTCCGTACCATAAATTGTTAATTAAACAATCTCTGTATTTTCAGCATGTTGTATTTATAGAACCTTAACTGCTAAAAAACACTGGTATAAATTTTTGAACTGAAAAGGCCCAAACCTCGCTAGTTATGTTTAAGCAATTGATTATTAATGTTTTTTGCTAGTTTAAAAAATTTATCGGCAAACCGCTACTGACCAATTTTTAGGTATCGTTGCCCGACCACGATTTAACGCTGCAAATGGATATGTCCCCAGGCATCTACCTGACCGGAAAATTCAGGAAGCACCAGCAAAGTGGCAAAGTCTTCCACAATCAGGGCGGGGCCTTTAAAACTAAAGCCCCCCGGCAGCCGCGGCCGGTAATGGACTGCGACCTGCGCCCGGCCTTCCGGCAGCCAGATCTCGATCTGCGCCGGCCAGTTTGATACTAGCGAGGTGGTCGCGGTCTCCTGTCGGGGCAGGGGCGGTAAGGCGCTTTTGGCCTGACAATACAGCCGGAGGGTAGTAATCTCCAGGGCGCGTTCTGGGAAGGCGTGTCCATAGGCCTGCTGGTGGCGTTGATGGAAGGCGTCCCGAAAATCCGGTCCCCAGGGCACCGTTAAGGTATAACTCTGGCCCTGATAACGGAGGTCAACCCCTAATTGCGTTTCTACTTGCAAAGGATCGAGGCCCTCCTGGGCCAGTTCCGCCAGGCCTTGCTTTTTCAACTCCTGAAATTCTTGATCAATTGATTCCGGCCGCAGTCGCGCGCCAGCCCATAATAGGGTTTTGGCAAAATCCCGGCTGGGCTGAGCCAGGGCCAGGCCCAGGGCCGATAAGACCCCGGCCTGAGTCGGAACCAACACCCGGCGGAGATCCAGCTCCTGGGCCAACTCGCAGACATGTAAACCACCCGCCCCGCCAAAGCAACACAGGGCAAAATCCCGGGGATCGTAGCCCCGCTCTAGACTAACGGCCCGCAAGGCTTTGGCCATATGGCTGTTGGCCACCCGAATGATCCCCAGGGCCAATTCCACTGGCGTGACCCTAAATTCTGCGGCTAGCCGGGCCATGGCCTGCCGGGTAGCTTCTATCTGCAAGGCAAGACGGCCCCCTAGAAAAAATTCCGGTATCAGCCGCCCCAACCATAAATTGGCATCGGTGACGGTGAGCTGATCCCCCCGGCCATAACAGACCGGGCCCGGGTCGGCTCCGGCACTCTGGGGGCCGACCCGCAAGGCGCCCCCTTGATCCTGATAGGCGATCGAGCCCCCGCCGGCGCCGACCGTATGAATATCAATCAGGGGGATACCGATGGGATAACCATCTAAGTGATATTCTTGGGTAAAAGGAATGGCCCCGGCCACCAGCGCTACATCAGTGGAAGTGCCTCCCATGTCAAAGGTCAACAGGTTCGGCTCCCCCAAGGCCTGACCCAGATGCCAGGCGGCATTCACGCCCCCGGCCGGTCCCGACAGGATGGTATGGATGGCCTGCGACCCGGCCCGACCGGCCGGCATAAAACCGCCGTTTGATTGCTGGATAAACAGAGTCACTCCGGGCAACTGGTCTTCCAGAGCCCCCAGGTAGCGAGTCAATATGGGTCCTAAATAG
>JAQVHY010000174.1 GCA_028695935.1 Desulfobacca sp. | reverse complement strand
CCCCCCAATAATTAGACGATCACAAAGGGTGTCGTTTGAGACCCAGGCCACAATCTGGCCGGCATAGGTGCCTTTAAAGTAGCAAGGGGTAGAAATCAGGACCTCCGCCAGATCAGGCTCAAGGGGTTCGACGAGGATGACTGGAGCTGAACTGTCCGGGGCCAGGAAGCTTTGCCAGTCCCGGTTACCTGGTGGTTTGGGGTCGGTCGCCTGGCTATCTACCAGACATTTTCCGGAACGGTCAATAAAGACGATGCGGGTATAGATTTGGTCGTTTCTTAGATGCCTTTCCTCTTGAAGACGTTCAAAAGTTTTTTGGATATCGACCAGGCTAAACCTGAGGCCATATTCCATAGACATTCCCAGGGCCTTATTCTCAAAATAATGAGAGAGCTCGCGGCTGTGGGCCAGGTCTATTAGATCTTGTTTACGTTCGGAATAGAAATAGCTCCCCGCAGCAGCGCGCTTCTCCAGATCCTGCCGTAAATTTTGAACAGTCAATTTTTGTAATTCCACGTGAGATAAAAAATTCTGTCCGATCAGAAAGGAAATGAATCCCGTCATCACGATGCCCACCATCACCGCGACAAAATATCTTCTCCTGGATAAGTAACTTAAAAATTTCATTTTCCCTAACTTTTTAATAAACCTGAGCCAACTCGGCCACCCGGCCAGGATTCGAGCCTAATCAAGCCCTGGATTTAAACGGCGCGGGCAAGGGTTAGGCAACCTTAAATACTTCGGGCATAAATTAGTATTACCGGTCTGTCGGCACCTAATGGTTACAATTACCCATTGTCTGAGCTAGTTTCTTTAGGTATTTCTTAACCACATGACACTATTACTAATGGCTTGAGTATTCGTCATTAGCAAGTACCAGGGCGGAAGGCATTTGCCCCCAATTCTATTACCTCAATTGATATTTAGGGGCACATAACATTTAATTTGTGTACTAAAGTATAACTGATTGTCAACTATATCTTTCACTCCGGATTAATTTGCTTAGCAAAAAATTCCGGATAATAATCAAACACGCTGGGATAGTATTTCTTTACCAGGCGCAGATACGTCCCCTCGCGTTTGCACTTTTCCAAAAATTGATTAAAGGCCTGCCGCAGTGATCCGGAAGTTTTGGCAAAGGCACAACCCATCTGCTGTGGTGGAGAGAGAGGCCCGATTACCTTGATCCTGCCGGGCCACTTTTCCAGGGCGATCAGCGCATCGGGGACATCCAGGAGGGTGGTTTGGGCGTCACCCTTAATCACTGCTGGAGCTAACTCATTGATGTCCTTAGAAAAATTAATTATCCTGACGCCGATCTCGGTTAGACCGTAAAGGGTCGGGTCGAGACAGGTGTTGGCCTTGCCTAAAATGGTGTAGCCCTTGATCAGACGCTTGACTCTGGCGATATCCTTGCCAATATTACCACTGGGAACAATGGGCTGTAAGCGTGCATCGGCGCGGGCGATTAACCATACCTGGGTGGGAAACGTGGGCGTGGAAAAATCTACCACTTTTTGCCGCCAGGGCAGAATGGTGAAGCCATTGGCGACAATATCGCCGCGGATCGGGACCTGGCCCACGATCTCGACCTCATCGCCCTGGGGTTTTACTTGTTTTCCGGTTAAATCGCCGATTACTTGGTTCCAGGAAGTTTTGACATACTGATATCTGACTCCGAGGTGTTGGGCGAAGAGCTTGATCAGTTCTACGTCCAGGCCGTCCCCGCTGCCGGTAACAAAATTAGCGTAGGGAATGCCAAGGTGCCGTAGGACTCCTCTCTCCTTGATTTGCTGAAGATCGGCGGCGCCCACGGAACTAACCAGGACGCCGCTTACCACAATGAGCACCAACCACCAGATTGCCACGCCCGCGGCCAGGATTTTTTTCCGATTCATGCTGATCTCCTTGTGTTTAGTTCAGAGAAAAAATTTTTTATTCCTCCCTTGGATGTTTCGACCAAGTTTGATATTTTCTAAAATCCGGCCTTATCTTGCGTTATGACAAATTTTTTGAGCCACTTGATCATGGCTAACCGGAAATAGCAATCCCTGGCTGGACGGTATGAGCATGGTCACCGGCCGCGGTTAACCGGATAGCCTGTGAAAACTTAGTGATATTGCTATGGCGCAGGAAAGGAACTCATGGCGCTGATCTAGTTCCCGAAGTGATAAATACCAGAGTAACGCTATAAATTAAAGAGGAAACTGATAGTATTTGCTGCAGATTAGAGAAATTTGCCCCCGCGGCCGGGATGATTTTTTAAGAGGTTGGATTAAGTTTTCATGCAAATCCACCAAATGCAACAAATTTAGCACCTAGCGAATGGTTTACATTACTCGTGCAACCGAAACCCGAGATTGGCAAACGGCCTTGTTCCGGTCAGCAATACCGGTTATTGCGTTTTTTGCCAGGGAAAGATTTGCACGCCATCCGGGGCTGGGCGTTCCACCGCCTGCAAATAAGCCCGTTTGCCAATGCCGACTAAGCGGTCATCCTGGAAGACTAGCGGAGTAAAACCACCTCGCACGGTTTCACTGCCCTCATAATCCATGGAATGAGTCTGATAAAAATAAAAGGTAAACTCGCCGCGGCGATAGGTGGCTTCTTCGACGACCTTCGGGGACCCCATGATCCCCACCACTTCCTCAGTGCTGATGCCGGGCTTCAACTCTTGTAATCGGACATATTCTGACCACATCTGGCTCTCAAAGCGCGGATAAAGTATGGATTCGCACGCGGGAAGCAGGCAGAACAGTATAAGCCATACAGGCCATCGAGGCATAGCGTTCTCCTAAGTTATGAGTCCGATTACCAATAAAAAAATAATCTCTTAAACTTACTATATATTGATCAGCTAAATTAAGTCAATAGAGCAAAAACCTGGGGGCTAAATTTTAATCAGTTCATATTGCCGCGTTCCTAAGCCGATCTGTTCGGCATAGTCTAATTGGATTTCCCAATCCACTTTGGGATAGAGATCGCGAAACTTATCCGCGCCGGGACTGGTATCTTTTAGAGAACATCCGGGAAGGCCAGGGCTTTGGTTGACCAGGTCGGCCGCGGCCTGATCAATGGCCACCGGATCGCGGGAGGCCAGAATGCCCAGATCCCCGACAATCGGCGCGTCGTTGTGCGGGTAACAGTCGCAGGCCGGGGACACCTGGGTGATAAAGTTGATAAAGATGGCCCGGTCCTGTTTATCTTTTAACACCCCGTAGGTATATTCTACCATTTTCTTCAGGAAAATCGGGATCGACTCGTTCCACTGGATCTCGATATTGCCGTACGGACAGACCAGAATGCATTCCGCACAGCCCACGCATTTTTTGGGGTCAATTACCGCTTTTTCGGTTTCGGGATTAATCTTGATGGCCTGCTGGGCACAGTGGGCCACACAGTCGCCGCAGCCAGTGCATTTTTTCTGATTGATCTGGGGGGAGATATTGGAATGTTGCGCCAGTTTGCCCTTGCGGGAAGCGCTTCCCATACCCACATTTTTGATGGTCCCGCCAAAACCGGTAAGTTCGTGGCCTTTGAAATGCGCCAGACTGATAAAGGAATCAGCCAAGACTATGGCCTCGCTCAGATAGACGGAGATGAATTGCTCCTGGTTGATCTCCACCTCAATCTCAGCCGTGCCGGTCAGTCCGTCAGCAATGATCAGCGGGGCATTGACTACCGCATAAGCAAAGCCGTTCTGGATAGCGGTAGTCAGGTGGCTGACCGCCTCGGCCCGGGTCCCGACATATAAGGTGTTGGCGTCGGTAAGAAAGGGGCGGCCCCCATAATTCCAGACCTTATCGACCACCTGGCGCAGATAAATCGGGCGAATATAGGCCGTATTGCCGCGTTCGCCGAAATGCAGCTTGATGGCCACCAGCGGCCGTTTTTTCTTGCGGGCGATAGTGCTTTTCAGGTCCACGGCGTCCAACAGCCGGGCAAATCGTTTAAAGTTGGGATCTTTGGGGGTTCCGCGCAAATCTTCATAGAACACCTGACTGGCCATTAACGCCCTCCTTCTGTATAAATGATTTCGCCGCCCACTATGGTCATCACCGCCCGGCCCGGTAATTCCCAGCCCTGGAATGGCGAATTGCGGCTTTTGGATTTAAATTTTTTAACTTCCACCTGCCAGGTTAGGTTCGGGTCAATCAGGGTGACATCAGCCGCCGCGCCCGGAGCCAGACTCCCCCCGTTGACCCCCAGAATGCGGGCCGGAGCGGTACTGAGCCGTTCGATCGCAGCCTTTAAACTGAGGACGCCCTCAGCCACCAATTTTAGGGTCAGGCCCAGAGAGGTCTCCAAGCCGATGATGCCTTTGGCGGCCACCGCGAATTCTACGTCTTTTTCCAGGCTGCTGTGAGGGGCATGGTCGGTGGCGATACAGTCAATGGTGCCATCGGCCAGCCCTGCCCGGATGGCCGCCACATCCTCGGCCTGCCGTAGGGGGGGGGACAACTTGGCCTTGGGATTAAACCCCCGTACGGCTTCGTCGGGCAGGGGAAAGTAGTGGGG
>JAQVHY010000054.1 GCA_028695935.1 Desulfobacca sp. | reverse complement strand
CTTCCCGACAGCAGATAGCCGATTTCATCGCCCTTATGGAAGAAGAAATGGGCCGGCAAGGTTTTTTGGGGAGGAATTTCAATCAGATATGGTTCAGCCTGGGGATCAAAATCTACCGGTGATAAGAGCCGGGCCTGAACCGCGCCCTCTGGCAAATCCGGGAGCTTGACCTCCACGGCCTCCGCCGGGGTAAAGATCAGACGTTTCTGGACCTCTTTCTGATCATGAAAGAAGGAGGAGACCTCTACCGACAGGACCTCGGCCATCTTCAACAGGGCCGGCAAGGACGGATAGATCAGGTTGCTTTCCACCTGCGAAATGGTGCTGGGGGTGACGCCCACCAGTTTGGCCAGTTCGGCCTGAGACAGCCCCCGTTTGCCGCGAAATTCCTTGAGACGTAGGCCCAGATCAATCCGCCGCGCGGTCCGCTTTTCGTCTTCAAAGATTATGGTCAGGTCTTTGGTCCAGTAGTTATGCGGTCGATGTAAATCCTCCAGGTTTCGGTTTTCCGCCTTCATAATCGTCAGGGAAGTGGTGCCCCGCTTGACCGTGAGATCTATGGTGACCTGGGCAATCTGATTGATCTGGGCCCGAAAGCGGGGGGTATGAGCATCCTTTTCCAGAATCCAGTAGGCAATGGTATTCAATTCATAAAGGCGCGGACAGGAATGGGTATAGAAGTTGAGGACGCGTTCTTCACTGCCCCAGAGTTCCTGCATGCCGGTAATGCTTTCGAAGATGAAGCGCACGTCGCCCTCCAGGCCGGCATGCACCCCATAGAGCAGGTCGATAAACTGGTCGGTTTGGCCCGGAGCTGCCACCCGGATCAGGCGGCAGAGCAATTCGGGTTCTCTTTCTTCGTAAAATTTTAGAAAAATTTCGGAGCCCGAGCCTTTGCCATTGGTAAAGCAATCGATTATGGTTAACAAGGGATATTCGGCCAGCGGCCCTAATTTATCTAACAGGTTTTTCGGAGAGCGGTCAAAGCTGACATAGATGATCGGCTTATTTTCGACCTGCGAGGCCTGGATGAAATTAAGACAAAAAACCGGGGCTAAGCTTCCGGCCTCATCATGCCAGATGACGTTATCGCCGATGAACAGGCCGCCCAACAAAAAGTCGAGACGATTAACCCCAGAGGCCACTCGCAGTCTGTCAGAGTTGAGGGACGACACCGATTTTCCTTTTCGGGCCGGGCCAACAGTCCTTGCCGCGCCCACAATTTCCTTTATTATAACATCTTAGCGCCGATGGCACCGTACCCCAGTACTTTATTCCTTTAATCGTCGGAGGGCAGATAGCGGCGGGCGCCGATAAACGAGCGACGCCAGGTGTCATGTTGCAAGTTACTGATACACACCCCGCGGCTAGAAGAGGCATGGACAAAGCGGCCGCGGCCGATATAGATGCCGCTATGACAGGGGCGTTTCTTTTTCCGAGAAAAGATCTCGGTAAGGATGCTGGCGGAAAAAAAGGACGGCTGGCTTTTACAATAATGGTTGAAAAAGACCACATCGCCGTAGCGCAGGTCGTCAGTATCGACCGCTTCGCCATTTTCATACTGGTCCTCGGAAGTGCGGGGGACCCGAAGGCCGGCCCGTTGATAGACCCCCATGACCAGCCCCGAGCAATCAACCCCGGAGGGGCTATCGCCGCCATAACGATACGGGGCCCCCATATAACTCTGGATGGCCTTTTTGATTGCCGCTTCTGAGGCCCGGCGGTCAACCTCCGGGGCCTTAGCACTCTTGACGCCGCACCCCGCCACCAGCCCCAGGATCAGGGCCAGAAGGGTCCCTAATCGCCCCCAGTCCTTAAGAAACCGGGCAGCCGGGCGGTACCTGGGGGTCAGTGGTAAGCAGATAGAGTCCATCGGCGCCCTGTGCAGCTAGCACCATCCCCTGGGATTCAATCCCCATGAGCCGGGCGGGCTTGAGATTGGCCACCAGGATAATGGTCTGGCCGATTAAATCTTCTGGCCGGTAGGATCGTCCGATACCGGCCACCACCTGACGGATTTCGCCAACATCTACTTGTAATTTTAATAGCTTCTCTGACTTGGGGATTTTCTCCGCCGCGATAATTTTACCCACCCGTAAATCAATCAGTTGGAAGGTAGACAGGTCTATTGCGCTTTTCAAGGCCGGAGGTTTAGATTTTTCGGGGTGAGCCTCCCTAGTCGGGGGCGGAGCGGTTATGGCCTCCAGCCGGGGGAAAAGGGCCGGCCCCTTTTGCAAAGCACTTCCAATGGGCAATTGCCCCCAGTGTATCAGTTCCGGTAACGGCCTATCCCAGAAGGCCGGATCCAATCCCAGTTGCGCGCTCATCTTCTCGGCGCTGGTGGGCATGATCGGCTTGAGCAATACCGTCACATAACGCAGCACTTCCAGCAGATGGTACAGGACGGTATCCAACCGCGCTTGTTGCTCGGGCTGTTTGAACAACAGCCAAGGCTCCGAGGCGACGATATAGCGGTTGGTCAGACCGATCAGTTCCCAGAGTCGCATCAGGGCCTTATGAAATTCAAGTTTAGGGATCAGGTCCAAAAAATCTTGGGCCACCTGGACCGCTGTGTTTTCTATCTCTAAGTCCAACGGCTGGGCCGCGCCCGGCTGGGGCACCACGCCGTGGCGATATTTAAAGGCCATGGCCAACGTGCGGGCAAAGAGATTGCCCAGATCATTGGCCAGATCGGCATTGATGCGCCCGATCAGGGCCTCCTCGCTAAAGTGGGCGTCCAGGCCAAAGACCATCTCCCGCAGGAAGAAATAGCGCACCTGGTCCAGGCCATAGCGTTTTATCAGATCTAAGGGTTCCACCACATTACCCAGGCTCTTGGACATCTTGCCCTGGTCCATCTGCCAGTAGCCATGGACATTGAGATGCTGATAGGGATCAATCCCGGCGGCCTTGAGCATGGTGGGCCAGTAAATACCGTGGGGTTTCAAAATGTCCTTGGCGATCAGGTGCTGACCCACCGGCCAAAATTTCTGGTATAACGGGTCGTCCAGAAAGCCCAGGCCGCTGACGTAATTGATCAAGGCGTCAAACCAGACATAGGTCACATAGCGGTCATCAAAGGGCAGCGGAATGCCCCATTTCAGGCGGGCCTGGGGCCGGGAAATACACAAATCTTCCATCGGATCCTTTAAAAAAGCCAGCACCTCATTGCGATAGCGCTCCGGGCGGATCCAGTCCGGGTGCTGCGCAATATAGTCGATAAGCCAGTCCTGGTATTTGCTCATGCGGAAAAAATAATTGGCCTCTTTGATAAAGGTGGGCGTCACCTGATGATCCGGGCATTTGCCGTCCACCAGCTCCCGCTCCAGGATAAAGCGCTCGCAGCCATAACAATATAAGCCGCCGTATTCGCTGAAATAGATGTCTCCGGCCGCATGGACCCGCTGGAGAATCTCCTGGACCACCCGGATATGTTCGGTGGAGGTGGTACGCAGGAAATGGTCATAACTGATCTGCATCTGATCCCAGGTATAACGAAACTTGCCGCTGACCCGATCCACAAAGTCGTGGACCGACAGCCCCGCAGCCCTGGCAGCCTCCACCACCTTTTCGCCGTGCTCATCGGTGCCGGTCTGGAAGCGGGTATCATACCCCAGCAGCCGGTGAAAGCGGGCCAGGGTATCGGCGACAATAGTGGTATAGGCATGGCCGATATGCGGCTCGGCATTGACATAGTAGATCGGGGTGGTGATGTAAAAAGTTGGTGCCATTCCAATTTCTCGTCTAATATTACGAAAACCAGATAATAAAATATTGTTAGCGACTGTTAGGCATTGTGGAACAAATTTTCTAATTTACTATATTTATTAGAAATTCTTAGATATCCTCTGAAAGCCGGGTGCGCGGTTGGATGGTGGCGATCAATATGGTCAGATCAGCTTCTCGGACTTCGTAGATAATGCGCCAGTCGCCCACCCAGGAATAGCGTTGCTCGCGACCATGAGCCAGAGGTTTGGAAATCAGCGCCGAATAGGGGTTAAGGGCCAGTGCCTCGATGCGCTCCTGCATCAGCCGCAAGGGTACCCGGTTCAACCACCCTAACTGATTGCCGGTTTTGACCGAAAGTTTGATGGTGTATCTCAAAGCTCGTTTTCCCTTTTAAAATCTTCCCAGTCCAGGTATTCTCCTTGTTTGATCTGATCAAAGCCCTCTTGAAAATCGAGCAAATCTTCCGGGGTGAAATATTCCTCCCGATGGCCGCCCTGCTGGTAAAAGGCCTCCAAAATCTGGATAAATAAGGTGCCCTCCGGTCCGGCCAACACCGCCCGAAATTTCTCTATTAATAGATCATCATCTTGGACTGGCGGCATTCCTGCCCTCCCGCGATTTAAGGTCTATCCTAAGTTCTGGGATTTCCATAAAATTCTGGAAACTCTTATTTTCACCCTCACCCAGGCCCTCTCCCTCCAGGGCGAGGGAATTATGACCATTTAGAAGTCAAGGGTCAACTTCCAGCCACTTTTTCCCGCCACCACTTGACGAACTCCGCATGACTGCAATCGGGGGCGATGCCTGGACAGGCTTCTTTGGCCAGTTCCAGTTCCTCGGGGTCGGCCAGGATCGCCGGCAAAAATGGCCACTCCCGGCAGATCTTTGGTTTCACCGGATGCACCCGGCAGCGCCCTTCCTGGTTCAGGATGCACACCCCCTCGGCATTGGTGCGCAGATTTGGACCGAGCGGGGAAGATTCCACGTATTGACTATGGAATTCGGCCTCGGACAGACGCAGAAATCCTGCCAACCTGGCAATTTCTGCGTCGCTTACCAGTATACCGCCCCGCCCTCGGCAGCATTCGCCGCATTGTTGACATTCAAACACCGACCGGGGCGGATCGCTCATCTGGATTCCACCGAGTTACGGGAAACCGGATTTTTCATCGGCGGCTGGCCGGTCGATTCGAGCACGCTGCGCCATAGCGGTTCATCCAGATGCACCTGCCGACGTTTGCCGACCGCGGCCTTGATCGGGATATGGACATAGCGATCATGCCAGAGACTGACCAGCATTCCGGTTTTGCCGGCCATCCCGGCGTGGACGGCGTTCTGGGCCAGATAGCCGCAATAGATACGATCATTATAATTGGCCGGCATACTGCGAATAATGTAGCTGGGATCAATGAACTTCAAGTTGACCTCGATCTGCCGCTGCTTAAAGTAGTCGTTGATCTGGTCCACCAGGAAACCGGCGATATCGCCGGGCTTGATGTTGCCCGAGGCATCGCGGGGCAACTCTTCTTCCTTAAAAAATTTCTGCCCCGCGCCTTCGGCCACAATGATCACCGCATGATGACGGTCAGCCAGGCGTTTCTCCAGGGCGCAGAGAAAACCATGCTCGCCTTCGAGATCAAAATCCGATTCCGGGATCAACACAAAATTGACTTCGCGTAACGCCAGGGTGGCGTTAGCCGCAATGAACCCGGCATGGCGCCCCATCAGTTTAACCAGGCCGATGCCATTGGGGGCCCCTAAGGCTTCGGTATGGGCACTGCGGATGGCTTCCGTAGCCATTTCTACCGCGGTATCAAAGCCGAACGACCGGGACACCAGGGCAATATCATTATCAATGGTCTTGGGAATGGCAATCACACAGGTGCGTAACTGCCGCCGGGTGATCTCGTCGCAGATTAGATCCACTGCCTTTAAAGTCCCGTCCCACCCAATAGCAAACAGGATAGTGATATTCAGGCGTTCCAAGGCATCGACGATTTCCCCGATGTTCTGAGGTCCCCGGGAAGAAGACAGAATGGTACCGCCAAAATTATGAATATTGGCGACGATCTCCGGGGTCATTTTGACTATATCATGACCATATTTAGGGATAAAGCCCTGCAAGCCGTAGCGGATCCCGTAAATATGGCGGACCTCGTATAAATAATGGAGTTCTAAGACCAAGGCTCGAATCACATCATTAGTTCCGGGACACAGGCCGCCACAGGTCACAATAGCGCAGCGGATTTTGTTCGGATCAAAATAAATTTTAGCGCGCGGCCCGGCCAGTTCAAAGGCCAAGGGCGGTTGGTCGCTACAGTAATTCTCCAGATAATCAACCGTATCATAGACCAGAAGCTTGTCCCGATCGCTGATAAACTTGGGAGTGACAATATCACCGCTCTGCGAAACTACGTTCAACTTTAGGATCGGCGAATCTACCTTGGGAACCCCGATGCTCGGAATTTTAGTATCAAAATGTTCGTAATCCATAAGCCGTTTCCTTTTTTAAGAGTTTCGAGTTTCGACGCGCCAGCACCGGTTAAAAACCGGTGCCACCAAAGTTTTTAATAATCTGCTCACATTCCAGCCTGAAGGAAAAGTTTGTCATTAGATCTAATCACTATTTAATAAAACTTATCAACTATTTTCGCCAACCAAAAATTAAAACTATAAATTATAAACTATAAACCAAGGCCTACCAACTCAGGGACATGGCATCAATTTCATCTTTCAGTTCCCGGGTCATCAGCATCTTGATGGCCTCCTGAGGAGAATGGTCTTCATATAAGATACGATACATCTGCTCGACGATGGGCATTTCCACGCCCAGCTTGCGAGCCAGATGATACGCGGCACCGGCGGTTTTGACGCCTTCGGCCACCATCTGCATGTCCCTTAAAATTTCGGCCAATTTTTTTCCCTGGCCCAGTTGCAGTCCTACCTGATAATTGCGACTGAGGCGACTGGTGCAGGTCAGGACCAGGTCGCCTAAACCGGCCAACCCGGCCAGGGTCATGGGGTTGGCCCCCAGGCGGACTGCTAACCGGGAAATCTCGGCTAGACCCCGAGTTATCAGCGCGGCCCGCGGGTTGGCTCCCAATTCCAGGCCTTCCAGGATGCCGGCCCCCAGAGCCATGACATTTTTCAACGCGCCCCCCAGTTCCACGCCGGTAACATCATAGCTGGAATAAACCCGCAGGTAAGGGGAAGAGAACAGCCGCTGGATGCGAGTGGCTACCGGACGCAGTCGGCTGGCCACGGTAACCGCGGTCGGCTGCCGACTGGCTACTTCAACGGCAAAACTGGGACCCGACAACACCGCATAAGCCGTCTCCGGACCCAAAACCTCCCGCACCAAGCCCTCCATGGTCAGCAGGGTGGCGGTTTCGATCCCCTTGGTAGCGCTGACCAGAGTCACTCCCGGGCTCAGATGCGGGGCCAATGTAGTTAATACCTGGCGATAGACATGCGAGGGGACCGCCATGATAACGATGTGCTGGTCTGTGACCGCGGCTCCCAGATCACCGGTAAAGGTGATGTGCCGGGAGAGCTTCACTCCGGGCAGGAAGACCAGGTTTTCATGGCGGTCTTGCAGGCTGGCCAGTAACTCTGGTTCAAAGACCCAGAGACGGATCGAGATCCCCTTGCCACCTAAATGCTGGGCCAGAGCCGTGCCCCAACTGCCGGCGCCGATGATGGCGACGGTTTTATGCTCCGAGGTCATCGGTCTCCTCATCGCCTTTGTCACCTTTTTCTGCCAACCGGGCCAGGCTGACGACCCGTTCTTCGGGTTCGACATCGATCAACCGGACGCCCTGGGTGACCCGGCCGATCACTGAGATATCCTGGGCTGCCATCCTGATGATCTTACCGCCATCCGTGATCAGCATGATCTCATCCTCTTCGGTAACCTGTAGAATACCCACTACCGGGCCATTGCGGTCGGTGATTCGGAGGGCCAATAATCCTATGCCACCGCGTTTCTGCGGGCGGTACTCAGCGCTCGGGGTGCGTTTGCCAAAACCTTTCTCGGTAACGGTCAGGATAGTCCCCTCATCCCCTAAGATTTCCATGCCCACCACGACATCGTCCTCGGCCACGGTCATGCCTTTGACCCCGCGGGCGTTGCGCCCCATATCCCGGACCTCGGTTTCGGAGAACCGGATAATCTTCCCCTGACGAGTGCCCAGAATCACCTCCCGGCTGCCGTCGGTATAACCCACACTTACCAACTCATCTTCAGGATCAATCGTCAGGGCAATCAGGCCCCCGGTGCGAGGTCGACTGAAGCTCATCAGATCAGTCTTCTTGATCAGACCTTTTTTGGTCGCCATGATCAGGAAATGTCGGGGGGTGAATTCCCGGATGGGCATAATGGTGGTCAGTTTCTCTTCCGGGCTAAAGTTAAGCAGATTGACGATCGCCTTGCCCCGGGAACTGGGGCTACCCACCGGAATTTCGTGCACCTTGAGCCAATAGACCCGCCCCCGATTGCTGAATATCAGAAAATAGCTATGCATGGAAGCAACATAAAGATCGGAGACAAAATCGTCGTCCCGGGTGGACATGCCGGTCCGGCCTTTACCGCCCCGGCGCTGACTGCGATAAATAGTCAGCGGGTTGCGCTTGATATAGCCTAAATGGGAAATGGTGATGACCATATCTTCGTCGGCAATCAGGTCCTCCAGGGTCAAGTCCGCGGCTTCCGGAATGATCTCGGTACGGCGGTTATCGCCGTAGCGTTCCTGAATTTCGGTCAATTCCTCCTCAATCAACTGATAAACCAGACGTTCATCGGCCAGGATCTGCCGGTAGCGGGCGATATCAGCCATGATCTGTTCATACTCTTCGACAATCTTTTGACGTTCCAAGCCGGTTAAGCGTTGCAGGCGCATATCCAGAATCGCCTGGGCCTGGGGCTCGGTCAATTCTAAAGTAGCAATCAACTGCTCCCGGGCTACCGCGGGACTGGCCGCAGCTCGAACCAGGGCGATTACCTGATCCAGGTGATCCAGGGCAATCTTGAGGCCAGCTAAAATATGGGCCCGCTCTTCAGCCTTACGCAGCTCATAGCGGGTCCGCCGCAGGATCACCTCGCGCCGATGTTTGAGAAATTCCCCTAGCAGGTCTTTGAGGGTTAGAATTTCCGGACGATTATTAACGATGGCGACCAGATTGATGCCATAGGTAACCTGCATCTGGGTATGCAGGAAAAGTTGGTTCAGGATGGTTTGGGGAATCTCTTCTTTCTTGAGCTGAATCACCACCCGCATCCCTTCGCGGTCGGATTCATCGCGAATATCAGCGATACCCTCAATTTTCTTGTCCTTAACTAATTCAGCAATGCGCTCAATCAGCCGGGCTTTATTAACCTGATAGGGCAGTTCCTTGATGATCAGACTTTCGCGTCCGCCCCGCTGCTCAATAAAAGTGCGGGCCCGCAGCCGGATAATCCCCTTGCCGGTGCGGTAGGCTTCGGCAATGCCGCTGGACCCATAAATAAAGCCCCCGGTCGGAAAATCCGGTCCCGGCATAATCTCCAGCAACTCTTCTAAACCGATATTCGGATTGCGGATGGTCGCCAGTAGCGCCGCACAGACCTCTTCCAGATTGTGGGGCGGGATGTTGGTCGCCATTCCCACGGCAATCCCGGAGGAGCCGTTAATGAGTAGGTCAGGGACTCTAGCCGGGAGAACCAAAGGTTCATCCAGTGATCCGTCGTAATTGGGAACGAAATCTACGGTCTCCTTATCCAGATCCTGGAGCAACTCTTGGGCCAAACGGGTCATGCGGATTTCGGTGTAGCGCATGGCTGCCGGGGAGTCCCCGTCAATGGAGCCAAAGTTGCCCTGGCCATCGACCAGCGGGTAACGCATGGAAAAATCCTGGGCCAAGCGCACGATAGCGTCATAGACCGCGGCGTCACCGTGGGGGTGATATTTACCGATGACATCACCGACGATACGGGCCGATTTTTTGTAGGGTTTGTTATAGTCGTTGCCCATTTCGGACATAGCAAACAGGATGCGGCGATGCACCGGCTTTAAGCCATCCCGGATATCGGGCAAGGCCCGACCGACAATGACGCTCAAGGCGTATTCCAGATAAGACTTGCGAATCTCGTCTTCGATGTTGACTTGTACTAAGCGTTTATCCATTGGTTTTAGCTGTTAGTTTTAGCTGTTGGTTTTAGCTGTTGGTTTTCTGTAAAATATACAAAAGTCACTTTAGATTTATTACTTCGGCTACAATATTATCTGATGCCTGTGACCTGCACCTTTGGGCTATGCTTCCCTTAACAGAAAACTGAAAACAGGAAACCGAAAACCTTCCTTTCAAGGGGCCATGGTCGTAACATAGGCAAATTTACCGCCCTTTACCTGAATAATCACCACCTGCTTGAGAGGATTATTGTCCGGGCCGATGGTAAGGTTTCCAGAGACGGCCGGGAAATCTTTGCTCGCCGCCAGGGCCTGGCGGATTTTGGTACCTTTAGTAGAGTTAGCGGTCTTGATGGCGTGGTGCAGGAGAAAATAACAATCCGCGCCCAGAGCGGTAAAGGCGTCCAGTTCCTGGTTATGGGCCGACTCGTAGGCTTTGATAAATTGGCGGGCCAGAGGGGTAGCCGCGGCCTCCCGGTGAAAATGGGCGGTGAAATACATCCCTTCTACCGCGGGGCCGCCAATGGTCAGCAACTCCGGCACCTGGGCCCCGTCCCCGGTCAGGATCGGCACCCGCAGCCCCAGGTCCTGGACCTGTTTGGCCAAGAGGGCGTCTTCGGCATAATAGTTGGGAGCATAGAGCAGATCGGGCTGACTGCCTTTCAAGGCCGAAATCTGGGCGGTAAAGTCCTGGTCGCCAGTCTGAATGTAGGTGATGGAGACGATCTGACCGCCCAACCTTTTAAATTCTCGCATAAAAAAGCTGGCCAGGCCGACGCAGTAGTCCTGAGCCTGATCAATAATGACCGCCACCCGCTGGGCCTTGAGGTGCTCCCGGGCAAAGCGCGCTGCTACCTGCCCTTGCAAGCTATCCACAAAACAGGCCCGGAAGGTGTAGCGGCGATTCTGGGTGACCAAGGGATTGGTGGCGGTGGGAGTAATATTGGGCACCTGAGCCCGTTCGGCAATCGGCGCGCCGGCTAAGGTATCGCCGCTGATCACCTCGCCGATAATTGCCACTACCTGGTCCTTTTCCAACAGCCGGCTGACCGCGTTGGCCGCTTCGATCTTGTCGCTTTTAGTATCCACCAGGGCCAGGGTGATTTTGCGACCCAAGACCGTGGGCTGCATCTGATGGGCGACCTGAACCCCTTCCCAGACCATTTCCCCCATGGCCGCGGCCGCGCCGGTCATGGGTAGGTACAATCCCAATTTAACCGGTTCGGCCCCGCTGGTGGCCGCACTAGCCCCTAAACCAACGACCACCATTAGCAGGACTTTAAAAAACCAGGATTTCAATCAATGCACTCCTTTTTTTGTATCTTTCCAGAAACTTATCGTTGGCTGCTAGAGCCATTTTTTCCGGCGAAAGTAAATGATCAGGCCGCCGCTCACCATCAACATCACCCCCAGGGCATATAAATAACCGAACCGCCATCTCAGTTCCGGCATATTCCAGGGCGAGGCCTCCGGGCTAAAATTCATGCCGTAGAGGCCGGTAATAAAGGTCAGGGGGATAAAAATGGTGGCGATGACAGTAAGCATCTTCATGATTTCATTGAGCCGGATGCTGAGACTGGAAAGATATACCTCGACCACCCCGGCGGTCACTTCCCGATAATTCTCCAGCAGGTCCACCACCTGAAAGGCATGATCATAACAATCCCGCAGATAGAGTCGGGTATGGTCGGTGATCAGCTGGTTTTCTCCTCTAAGCAAGGTGTTCAGGGCATCCCGCAGCGGCCAGATCAGTCGTCGCAGACGAAAAAAGCTCCGCCGCAATTCCTGGACCTGCTCCATGGTCTTGGCATCGGGGCGTTGAATGGCCCGATCTTCCAACTCCTCCAGTCGATCTCCAAAGGTCTCCAGCACCGGGAACCAGGAATCGACGATATAATCCAGCAAGGTATAGGCCAGATAATCCACCCCCGACTGCCTGATAAGGCCTTGTTTATGGCGCAGGCGCTCCCGGATAATCTCAAAGTGATCCGTGTCGCTTTCCTGAATACTGAGCAAAAATCGCGGCCCTAAAAACAAACTGATCTGTTCCTCCGTCTGTCCATTCCCCACTTGCACCAGGCGAGTGACCATGAATAGGAAAGAGTCATAGTCTTCTACCTTAGTAGGGGCCCGACCTTCCACTACGTCTTCTAAGGCCAGGGGATGGAGATCAAGGAAACGACCCAATGCTTGTAAAAGCTCGATATTTGACACTCCCGTAAGATGCATCCATAAAAATCCGGCGCGGGCCGCCAGCTTCTGGCAATCAGCCACGGTGCCTTCAGAAAACTCCTCCAATTCGGTTTTATCGTACCAGATAATATTAAGCCGGGAAGGAACCGCGGCCCTCTCAGGGCCCTCCCTGAGAGTGCCGGGCGGGGTTCCGGGAGGCGGATAAGCTTTATAAGGCATTAGCGTTATTAGCCTGCAAAATCAGGAAATTAGATGATCGGCGTTAGCTGGCTAGAAATTCTGGCAACCGCAATGATCTCCGCCGATTATCGCTTGTCAGAAGCGATTTGGCAATATTATAATAGCACTAATTAGTTAGGGTGTCAAAAACTAGGGCCTACCGGAACTTAACTGGCGGCTAACCTTAACTCATTTTTATGGAAGGGGACCAGCATGGAACTCAAAGTCGAACGTCTGATCATCCCGGAAGGCGCTAACCTTATCCTGGGGCAGTCCCATTTTATTAAAACTGTTGAAGATCTCTACGAAATTTTGGTAAGCGCGGTGCCGGGGATAAAATTCGGACTGGCCTTTTGCGAATCCTCCGGCGATTGCCTGATCCGGGTGGAGGGCAATGATCCGGCCTTGCTGGATGCGGCTACCGAAAATGCCCGACGCCTGGCCGCGGGTCATACCTTCAACGTCCTACTTCAAAATGCCTTTCCGATCAATGTGTTGAACGCCATCAAGCAGTGCCCGGAGGTCTGCCAGATCTTCTGTGCGACCGCGAACCCGGTGGAGGTGATATTGGCCCAGACCGAGCAGGGCCGAGGTATTCTGGGGGTCATTGACGGGCTTGTGCCTCAGGGGGTCGAAGGCCCGGAAGGCAAAAACTGGCGTCAGGAAATCCTGCGGAAGCTGGCCTATAAAAAATGAAGGCGGTGATTCTGGCCGCGGGTCTGGGAACCCGGCTGCGGCCGCTCAGCCACCGGGTCCCCAAACCCTTATTCCCGATTCTCAACCGGCCCCTGTTGGGGCTATTATTGACGCAACTTCAGGCCGCCGGGTTTTATCAGATCGGCATCAATACGCATCACCAGGCGGCCGCGTTGCAAGCCTTTGTGGCACAATACCTTCCGGCTGGTTTACAGGTCCATCTCAGCCACGAGCCGACGATTCTGGGGACCGGCGGCGGCCTCAAAAAGCTGGCTGACTTTCTGGGAGACCAGCCTTTTCTGGTCGTTAATTGCGACATTGTCACGGACCTGAATCTGACCGCAATTTACCAGGCGCACCGGGAACCGGCGCTGGCCACCTTGGTGCTGCACGATTGTCCCCGCTTTAACCAGGTGTGGAGAAATGCCGCCGGTCAGATCGCCGGTTTCGGCCAGCCGGCCCCCCCCGAGGCAGTGGGATCGCCCCTGGCCTTTACCGGCGTGCAGGTGGTATCGCCCCGCCTGCTAGACCAGATGCCGTCGGACATGGCGATCAACATCATCGACCAGTACCGAGAAGCCATTGCCGCCGGAGACCAGATTGCGGCCCACGTCGTCCAGGGCCATTTCTGGCAAGATATCGGGACGCTGGAGGCTTATCGGGAGGTGCATCGACAATTATTAGCCGGGGAAGCATTGGGAATCGCCCGATTTTTTCCACTACTTACCGACCCCTGGCAGGGGGCAGAGGTTACCTGGGGAGCTGGCGTCCAGTGTGCCGGGGGCGTCAGTATCGGCTCCGGGGTGCAGATCGGGCCTGGGGTCCGCCTGCAAAATACGGTGATCTGGGACCAGGCCCGGATTGACCCTGACCTCAGTTTGACCGATTGCCTCGTGGGCCGGGGGGCTTGGGTCCGACACTCGGCCCAGGGGCAATGCTTGGTTTAATATGTCGCAACATTGAGTGATTTTAGTGGATGGGCCGCGATAAGTTCTGGCGTGGAAATGAGTTAATACACGAAGCCTTAAATTGATTGCCTCTAAAATCCCCCCTGCCCCCCTTTAGAAAAGGGGGGATACAAGCAAAGCACCTGACATCCCCCTTTTTTAAAGGGGGATCGAGGGGGATTTTTGATACCCTAATTCATATAAGCGAAGTTAATATTATGTAATTGGAAATAATTAATGCACTCCATGGCTATAGTTCCCCTTAGCGCGGCTTTACGGCAGGCAGTAGCTGATAATGGCGGGCAGCTCCCGGACCTGGTGCCCCTCGGCGGCGATGGCTCCGACCGCCAGTTTTTTCGCCTTCCAAACGGCGCCCGGTCCCTGATCTTACTCTATCAGTCCCACCCGCCGGGACGAACGGTGACTGAAAATGATTCTTATTTCTATATCGGGCGGCATCTGTGGCAGCGCGGCCTGCCGGTGCCGGAAATCTACCATTATTGTCGGGAGGAAGGCTGGTTTTTATTAGAAGATTTGGGAGATTGGAACCTGCAGGACGAGGTCCAGGCCCGGCCCACCCCCGAAGCAATTTTAGCCAAGTATAATGAGGCCCTGAAGCTCCTGGTGCGCGTGCAGATTGAGGGCCACCAGGGTTTCGACCCGGCCTGGTGTTTCGATACCCCGGTTTATGACCACAAATTAGTGCGGGAACGGGAATGCCACTATTTTGTGCGGGCTTTTCTCCAGGGTTTTTTAGGGATGGCCATAACCCCAGAGCATTTGGAGGCCGATTTTGGCCAATTGCTGGCCCAGGCGCTGCCCGCCGGAAAGCGCTTTTTTTTGCATCGCGACTTCCAGTCCCGCAATCTGATGATCAAGGCCGGTTGCCTGAGATTGATCGATTTTCAGGGTAGTCGGCTGGGGCCGCTTGCTTACGATCTGGCCGCCCTGCTCCTGGACCCTTATGTGGCCCTGCCCTTGGACTGGCAAGAACGACTTTTACAAGACTATCTGAAACTGGTCAAAGATTACCTGCCGGTGGATGAGGGCGCCTTTACAGAACAATATGAATATCTCGCTATCTGCCGTAACCTGCAGATTTTAGGAGCCTTTAGCTTTCTAACCCGGGTTAAGGGCAAGCCGCAATTTGCCCAATACCTTCCCCCGGCCCTGGCTGGCCTCCGAGATCGACTGGCCCAGCCGCCCGGTCAAGCCTTTCCCCGCCTTCGTCAGGTGGTAGAACAGGCATCGGAGATTTTGCGTTCCGGTTTTGGCGGGCCACTTGCGGGGACAATGGTTTAATGTGCTGTTGTTCCTCTGGTTTCTCAATCTCTTCCCTACCTGCCTTACCCTATACTAACCCCCCCGAGTGTCTCTCAGCTAAATTGACCAACAAGTCTGGCTTACCAATATCGTTAATAGATTAAAGTTGTTATAGAAGCTACGGTAGATTTTGGCTCCATTTATAGAATTTTATGTTATAATAATTATTTCGGGCTTGGCGGAGTGACGCTCATGTCGGCTAAGACTCGATAACCAAAGGGCAGAAATGATCGAATCAGTTATCTGCACGGGCTGTGGGTGTTTATGTGATGATCTGGACGTAACGATCGAAGGCGATCGGGTTATAGAGGTGGCCAATGTCTGTCTCTGGGGGGTCAATAAGTTCATTGCCACCAAGAAGTTCCACTCCAAAAAGGACCGCCGCCGCATTCTGGCCCCGCAATCGCGGCGTAAAGGGCGAGCCTTTGACATATCTTATGACGCGGCTTTAGAAGAGGCCGGCAATATTCTCGTCCAGGCTCGGCGTCCCTTAGTCTATGGTCTTACCAATAATGGCTCCTGGGCGCAAGAGGCCGCGCTTAGACTGGCCCGCCGTTGGCATGCCCGGCTGGAACCGGGTGATTTAGCTTTTATGGCCCCGTACTACGAGGCCCTGGCCCGGCATGGACTTTACTGGGCGCCATTGGAAGAGATCCGCGATGAGGCCGATACTATCTTGTTCTGGGGCGCTAATCCGATCCATTCCTGTCCCCGGCATGTGGTCCGCTATTCCGTGTTTAGTCGGGGTCGATTTACCGAACGGGGGGCGGAAGAGCGCCAGATAGCCGCCGTGGATATCTATCCTACGGAAACTGCCAAATTCTGCAAACCTTATATCCAGATCGATCCCGGACAGGAACTGGAGTTGCTGCAAGGGCTAATCGCCCAACTGATTGAGGGGCAGGAACCGCCAAAGCGGGTCAAGGGAACCAAGAAACTGGCCAAGTTGCTCTCCGAGGCCAACTTCGGAGCGATCTTTGTGGGGCGCGGGGTTAGCTACGGTCCGGCCCGAAAACTTTGGGAGGGTCTGGCCCGGCTAGTCGTATGGTTAAATACTCGGGTACCTTTTAGCCTATTTCCACTGGCCAGCGATTTTAATTCCGTCGGTCTTTATCACCTACTGCTCAGAGAAACCGGCAGTCCCTACGCCCCTGATTTTGGGGCTTCTTCAGGTCTGAGCAGCCATCCCACCCCAGTGGATTGGCGCGAGGTGGATGCTTTGTTGGTGACTGGCGCTGATCTTTTCTGGTTTTTGACTGAGGAGCAGGTCCAGGATCTCAAACGGCGTCAGGTGCCGATTATGGTGCTATCGCCGTTTGCCAACCGGACGACCGCCAAGGCCCAGGTAGTATTTCCCGTGGCCCTCTCCGGCATCGAAACCGAAGAGGTGGCCTATCGCATGGATGGTCTGCCGGTGGGGTTGCAGAAGCTGATTTCCAGTCCGTTCCGCCCGGATCATCAGGTTCTGGCAGATCTGGAGCAGATCTTGGCCGGAAGCTCTGGAGGTTGAAGGTTGCGGTTCGGCAACCGTGCTGAACCTAGTTAGAGAAGTTGAGTAAGGAGGACAAATTAATGACTGAAACCACTGGAAAAAATCCTGTGGTGCATTTGGAAACGACCATGGGGCCGATTAAAGTAGAGTTATGGCCGGATAAAGCCCCGATCACCGTGGCTAATTTTTTAACCTATGTCAAAGAGGGGTTTTATGACGGTCTGCTCTTTCACCGCGTCGTCCCCATGTTTATGGTGCAGACCGGCGGCTTTGAGCCGGGTATGGTCTATCGCCCCCCGACCCATCCGCCGATTGACAATGAAGCCAATAATGGCGAAAAGAATAAACGCGGCACTCTGGCCATGGCTCGGGCCTTTCCTATAAAAAGTGCCGCGGCGCAATTCTTTATTAATACGGTGGATAATCCCAAATTGGATCACCATGGGCCTAATCCCCAAGAATATGGCTATGCCGTATTCGGCAAAGTCATTGAGGGTTTTGGTAATGTGGAACGGATGAATACCGTCAAATTAACCGTACGCGAAAATCATAAAGATGTCCCATTGGATGACATCGTGTTGATTCGAGCCACGGTAGAGCATGAATAACCATAATTAGCCCAGGCCAGTTTTTTGGCTAGCCGAACGGCCGGTAGCAATTTTACTATCGGTGTAGTTTTGGAAAAAACTAGTTATTTGGCTTATGCGTCTCAAAATTGCTCAAGGCCGCCTATATGATCCTGCCCAAGGTTGGGATGGGGAGGTGGGAGACCTCTACATCGAGGGCGAGCGGATCGTCGCCCCTTTAGCGGAAGTTGATCTGGTCATCGATGCTCAGGGGCAGCTGGTGCTGGCCGGGGGTATTGACCTGCGCGGTCAGGTGGCCACCTATGGCTTAAATATGCTACGTTTATGGGGCTGGTTGCCCTCGCCGCGGGAGATCGGCGAGTTATACGCCGGTTTGGGGTATACCCATGTCCATGAGCCGTTTTTAACCTTATATACCGCCAAATATGTGCATCGCGAACTCGCCGCCCTGCCCATAGTTGACACCTCGGCGTCCTTAGCGGTGAACCTCCGCGATCTGGATAAGTGGCTTAAATCACCGGAACAATTAGGCGAAGTCGAACAGAATATTCAGTTCTTGGTAAAGCAGACCCGCGCTCTGAATGTGCGGATCATAGAGCCTTATGTCCGGTTCCGACAGGATTATTATGCGCATCGGAACATCGCCACCGAAAATCTCCTGGAACTTCTGACCAGACTGGCCCAAGGACAGAACTCAACTCTGACCCTCGAGGCCAGCCCGGAGCTGCTGCGACAGCCCTTACCCGACCCCCCGGCCTTTCATCTCGCCGCCTTGGGGCCGGCCCTGACTGAGGCCGAGCTAGTCCAAGCGGCCCTAAATCATTTGGACCAAGGTGGTAGCGCGGATTTGGGATTGATGCAACCGGCAGGTTATGAAAGTTGGCCTAATCTGCCGGTTCAGATCAATATGGGTTTTTTCCGTCCCCTGGACCTTTGCCCCAGCCCTTCTCAAGATGCCGCGCTGCGGGCCCTAGAGCTGGCCTTGCAATACCAGGGAGCTAATCTGGCCTTTTCCGGCGCCGGCCCGTTGCTGGCCCCGGTAAGCGGATATGCCCGGATGTTCTCCTGGCTGACCGACCCCAGCGCCCGTTTGCAGGATTGGGGTGCTGAGCTGGGTGATAGGGCATACTCCTTGGCAGACTGGATCAACATGACCCGCACCTTGCCAGCTCGCCTGTTGGGTTTTAGGGATCGCGGCCATTTAGGTATCGGGGCCCGGGCTGATCTAGCTATTTATGACCTGCCTAAAAACACTGATAAAATAGATTTGAGCCAGTACTTAGGCCGCTGTCGCACCTTGTTGAAAGCCGGAAATCTGGTAATTGATAACTTTAACCTGATTAACCCTGAGATCGCCAGGGCCACCTATTATCTGCAGACCGGGGGCGAAGCCAGTCCCTGGCTGGGGGAGATGTGTCAATATCGCAGTTTTCGGCTGGAAAACCTCTGGGTCCATGACCACTTGGGAGGCGACTGGGTAGGGGTCCAATAATGGCCACGGTTGCGGAAGTCCTGGAATTTTTGCCGCGCACTGATTGTGGACAGTGTGGCATGACCTGTGCGGAATTCGCCGCCCTGCTGGTCTCCCGGGACCTGTCGCCAGAAGATTGCCCGGTGCTGCATGAACCGGATTACGCCGGATTTATTGAGGCCCTGCACGAATTACTGGGACCTGCCGAAGCCGCGATTACCGCGGGGATGCTGATTGACCAGGACAAGTGCAATGGCTGCGGCATCTGTGTGGCGGTATGCGAATACCATCTGGGCAATTGTGATGAGGCGCGTCTGGGTAGAGGACCCCGGCCCCAGGACAAGGTGGTTTTCCATGTGGTCAATGGCACCGCGGTGGTAGTTCATCAGGACCTCTGTACCCGCTTGGTCCAGGCGGCCGAAAAATGCAACAAATGCGCCGATCACTGCCCGACCGGAGCGATCACCTTGTTTTAAAGGCCAACATCAGCAGGGATAAGAAAATGGCTGAGACCTTAAATATTCAAGCTCTGGACCCCCATTTTAAGGATGAGGTGGCCCAGGAACCGGGATGTGAGCATTTGCTGCGTTGCTTTTCTTGCGGGGTCTGTACGGCTACCTGCCCGGTGAGTGAGATCGAGCCCAGTTTCAGTCCCAGTCGGATCATTCGCCAGGTGCTCTACGGCTTGCGGGAGCCACTGTTATCGTCCTCGACCCTGTGGTATTGTGCCCGTTGCGCCAATTGCTCTTTTCAGTGCCCCCAGGACGTCCGGTTTTTGGATATTATCCAGGGCTTACGCAATTTAGCGATTCGCACCGGTATGATTGACGAGAAACGAGCCGCGCAGTTGGCCCGGGGTGAACGGTTAATCCAAGAACTCCGGCGGCGTTTCATTGCCGGCGTAATTTCCGCACCTGCAGGAGACCTTGATCTTAAGGCTATTATGGTGCAATTGGCCTCGGAATTGGATTTTGGCACCGGAAAGGAGACCTAAAGTTAGATGGCCAGCGTTCGGCCATTAGAGCGACTCGTCAGCCCGCGGGTGCTGGTGATCG
>JAQVHY010000053.1 GCA_028695935.1 Desulfobacca sp. | reverse complement strand
CAGGCATTACGCCGAGGCGTGCGAGAGACTCCACCTCCCCCAAAATCTCTATGAGGTCGCTCTGGAGGAACATAAGCACAAGACGCAGCTCTTGTTTCGCAAGAATTACTATAGAATCGGCCTCTACCTGGAGCGATTGGGGAAAAATATTCTGATCACCGATCTGGCCGACTGGTCCACCGATCAGATCGTCCAGGCCAGCCTGGATCGGTATATGGTGGAAAAGGCCTTGCGCCAGTCCAAAGACCATGATCTGGTAAGCCTCTACCCCTTACGGCACTGGACCGACAGCAAGATCCGCTGCCATATTTTTACCTGTGTGGTCGCCCTGACTTATCTCAGGCTCATTGAGAAGCGGCTCCGGCAAGCCGCCCTGGCCATCTCGGCCGCCACGGCGATGGAGAACATGAGAAGGCTACACTCTTGTTTATGCTGGAGAGCCTCTAAAAAAAGCGCCGAGAGAATGATCGCAGACCCGACAGAGATTCAGGCAAATATCCTCGCCGCCTTTGGCTATCAAGTAGCCGGTGGGGTCTTACAAAAACTTGAGGTGTAGGATGTTGATATTTTTATGCTAAGTGCTTTTTTGACTACGAGAAGTCCTAAACTCCTGTCTAAAGCATAGCAGGTGCCGCTAGGCTGGCAAGGCTTCCCTGCGGCTCGCTGCGCTCGGCCTTGACTGCCTGGCCGATCTCCTGCTCCGAAGAAGGCAGGCGACGGCGGGAGAAACAGCTTTCCGGCTCCGGCAAGAGAAACTGGATTAATTCAGAGCCAACGACTCCCTGACTTCCCTGGGTGGCAACTCATCCAACATCTTCTCCGCCGCCAAGTACTTGGCCTCCTGGAATGTCTGCATGGGGGTCTTGCCAAAACAGTATTTGCCGGTATAGGGGCACACTTCGTTATACTCCTGAAGCCACCCCTCGACATCTTCCTGGAGTTCCTCCAGACTCCGGTAAATTTTCTTCCGAAAGGCCACCGCATAAAATTCATTCTGGATCGTGCCGTGGAAACGTTCGCAAATACCGTTGCTCTGCGGGGACCGGGCCTGAGTCTTGGAATGGTCGATATCTTCAATGGCCAGGTAGAGCTGGTATTCGTGGTGCTCCCGATTGCCACAGTATTCCGTCACCCGGTCGGTGAGGATGCGCAGCAGCCGGACCTCCTGTTCTTCATACCAGGGGATGACCCGGTCATTGAGCAGGTCGGCAGCCACCAGGGCGTTTTTGCGGTCATAGAGCTTGACCCAGGCCACCTTGGTATAAGTGTCAATGAAGGTCTGCTGATAAATCCGCCCCACCCCTTTTATGCTGCCGACATAGTAGGTATCCTGGGCGCCCAGGTAGCCCGGATGATGGGTCTCAATTTCCCCCAAGGCCTCTTTCTCCAACCTGGATTTCTCCAAAGCCCTTAACTGCTCTTCCGAGAGGATGAGGTTTTCTTGGGCCATTTTGGCTTCCAAGGCCTTCAGACGCTTACGAAAGGTTTCCAGATCGTGGCGCAGCCAGATGGAGCGCACCCCGCCGGGAGAGACAAACACGCCTTGCTTCTTGAGTTCATTGGACACCCGCAGTTGCCCGTAAGCCGGCTTCTCCAGGGCAAAATCGACTACCGCCTTTTCTACGTGTTCTTCAACTCGATTCTTAAGGATGGGTTTTTTGCGGCTGATCTCTTGCAGCGCTAGTTCTCCGCCTTTCTCGTAGAGTTCTTTGAAGCGGTAAAAGCTGTCCCGAGAATAACCCATGACCTTACAGGCTTGGGAAACATTGCCCAGCATCTTCGCCAGCTTCAGTAAGCCCAGCTTGTTTTTAATAATCTTTTGCTCCGTGGTCATCTGACATTTCCTCCTGTCGCAAACATATTCAATTTATCAGAAATGTCAGATTAAATCTCGACTATCCCAATTTTAGGTGCGTTAATATATAATGTCGATTTTTCTTTTTGTTTTGGTTGGTCGAGATTAGATCTGTAGAATGTTTGATCTAATTTAACCAGGCATGTTACGAGTTCAGTTTATTTGCAGTTAATGGTAAAGAGGGCTAACCGCAAAAGAGAGACGGTATAGGGATCAAGAAAGGGCTATATTTGGATGTTTTGGTCGAAACGGTGTCTGGAAGGCTTCTTAGTTTCTGGCGCGGTTGACGGTCAGAATGGCCAGGAGGAAGGTCAGGCCACCGAGGCCGGCCAGGATGAGGTAAGCGCTGGCCGGTGGTCTGGTGCCGAAGGCGGCAGTGCGCAGCGCCTCGGCGGCATGGGTCAGGGGCAGCAGATAAAGGGCTTTTTGGGCCCAACCGGGTAGATTGCCGACCGGGAAAAAGGTGCCGCCCAAAAAGGCCATGGGGGTGATGATCAGGCTGTTGAGCATGGCCTGATCCGCGTGGGATTCCACCAGCATGGCCACCGCGACAGCCAGGGAGGCAAAGACCAAGCTGTTCAACAGCAAGGCCAACCAAAAATATAGATTATAACAAAGAAGGACACCGAACAGCGCCCCCAAGATGAGGATCACGCCGGCCGCCAACAGCGCCCGGGTCATGCCGGCCAGCACCTCGCCCAGCACGTAGGCCGCATGGCTGATCGGCGCGGCCTGAAATTCCTCGAAGATATGCCAGTAAAAGCGGGCGATATTAATTTCGCTGCCGATCGCGAAGGCTTGGGTCATGCTGACCATGGCCACCAAGCCGGGAACGAGGAATTCGAGATAAGAATGTTCCTTGATGGCGATAGTTCGGCCCACCGCGTAGCCGAAGGCAATCAGGTAGAGCAAGGGTGACACCGCCCAGGTCGCGAGCAACCGGGACAGCCGACGCCGCAGGATCAACAGCTCACGCAAATAGACTGCTGCCCAGCCGCGTATCATGCGACTTTTTTACCGGTCAGGGCCAGAAAGGCATCCTCCAGATTGACCCGCCGCAGGGTAAAGCCGTTGTGATAATCCGCGGCATACTGTTTGGCTTCAGGTTGGCTGTGGAAATAGAGGGACTGCATCTGTTCGGCAGCAAATTGATCCAGAGCCCAGGAACCAAGGCCGGCCATCAAATTTTGCGGCGTATCCAGGGCGACGATCTGGCCGTGATCGATAAAGGCCACCCGGTCGGCCAGGAACTCCGCTTCTTCAATGTAGTGAGTGGTAAGAAAGATGGTGACCCCCTGCTGTTGAATCTTTTTGATGAGCGCCCAGACGCGGCGACGGATGTTGGCATCCAGCCCGACGCTGGGTTCATCCAAAAACAAGATCTGCGGCTCGTGCATCAAGGCTCGGGCGATCATCAGCCGCCGTTTCATGCCGCCGGAGAGATGCTTGACTAGCGTTTGGCGTTGATCGCTTAACCCGATGTAGTCCAATAGCTGATCGATCCGTGATCTGATGTTGCGGCCTGGGAGGTGATGGAGCCAGCCGTGGATCCGAAGATTTTCAGAAACCGTCAGTTCATGGTCCAGGTTGATATGCTGGGGGACCAGACCAAACTGCTTCTTGGCGGCCAGACTATCGGTTATGATATCATGGCCGTTGAGCATGGCTCTGCCAGCGGTGAGGCGGGCGAGCCCGGTCAGTATCCTGATGGTAGTAGTTTTCCCGGCACCGTTGGGACCCAGGTAGGCGAACAACTCCCCCCGGGTTACGGTGAGATCAATGCCTCTCAGGGCTGGGGTGGATTTATAGTTTTTCACTAGTTGCACGATTTCGATCATACGCCGGCCGCGGGCTGCGCCGTTTTTTGGTGCCGCAGGCGGTCGACCTCAACCACGATGTCCTGGAGCGGCTGGCGGCGGACTCGGTGCGGCAGGGCCAGTTGCGCAGCGGCGTCGACGTCGTCCTTTTGGACTTCGGTCCGGCCGTTAAAGGCGGCCAGGGTCTTGGCGGCCTTCAGGATGATGATGTCGCCGCGGTGGCCGTCTACCCCTACCTCCAGACAATAGGAGGCGATCTCATACAGCAAGGGCGAGTCGATGATCACCTGAGGATAAAGCTCCATGGCCCGGGCGATTTTTTCCACCAAATCCCGGGATTCGTCTTGCCACCGCGCGCAAAAGTCTTCGGGATGATCATCAAAGGCCAGGCGCCGCTCCATGATCGCCACCCGGGCCGCGGGGTCGTTGATGCCCTCGATATGGACGCACAGGCCGAAGCGGTCCAGCAGTTGTGGGCGCAACTCCCCTTCCTCGGGATTCATGGTTCCCACCAGGGTGAACCGCGCCGGATGAGAAAAACTCACCCCTTCCCGTTCAATGGTGTTGACCCCCATGGCCGCGGAATCGAGCAGCACATCCACCACATGGTCGTCCAACAGGTTAACTTCATCAACATAGAGCAGGCCCCGATGCGCCGCGGCCAACAGTCCGGGCTCCATGCGCTTTTCGCCCTTTTTCAGGGCGTGTTCCAGGTCCAGGGTACCCACCACCCGGTCTTCGGTGGCTCCTACCGGCAGCTCCACCACCCGGAGGCCCCGGTGCATGGTCTCCACCGGCTCCTGATGGAGCAGTTTCCGGCTGCATTCGATATGGGGGCAGGCCCGACAGACGTCCAGGGCCTCGCCCGGGGAAAGCTGAAACGGGCAGTCCTTGACCACCTCAATGGCCGGCAAGATTTCCGCCAGGGCCCGCACCGCGGTGGATTTAGCCGTGCCTTTTTCCCCCCGGATCAAAACGCCGGATAGGGTAGGATTAATAATGTTTAGAATCAGGGCCAGTTTCATGTTGTCCTGGCCCACGATGGCAACAAAGGGGTACACCGGGCGTTTATTCATTTCACATTTTCCTTGACAATATTTACCAGGGTATCGGCTTTCAGGTCTTCGATTCGGAAATATTCGGCCTGTAGGGCCGCGGCCAGTTCCCGGGCCAGGCCGAACTGCACCAGCCCCCGGCTTTCGGTATCGACCACGAGGCAGTGGAGCCGTTCATCCCGACTGAGTCGACCGGCCAGAGCCAGGGCCTCGGCCTTCGGCTTTTCCTGCCCCAGGGCCACATTGGCTTTGCCGTCGGTGATGATGATCACGATGGGCCGCCCGGCGCATTCCCGCAACAGATAATTGCGGATTAGCTCATAAGTCTTGGCCAGCCCGGCGGACAAGGGGGTGCGGCCCCCGACCGGCATCTCCTGGAGCAGATGGGCGGCCAGTTCAATCGAGGCCGTGGGCGGCAGATTCACCACCGCCTCCTGATGGCGGAAGGACACCATGGCGATGCGATCCCGTTTCTGGTAAGCGTCCAGCAACAACGACATGATGGCCCCCTTGGAAGCCGTCATTCGCCCCCTCGCGCCCATGGAGCCGCTGGCGTCGACCAGAAAGAGCAGAAAATTGCCGATGCGTTTCTCCCGGATTTTTTCCCGGAGATCCTCCGGCTTGAGCACCACAGCCAGACCATTGCCGCTGGTTCTTTGTCGTTGATAAGGGGCCGCGGCCCGTAAGGTGGCGTCCAGGGCTATATCACCGGTGTTAAGGACCGTGGTGCTTTTCACATAGCGTCCCTGTTTCTGGGCGATGCGGGTCCGGGAACGGCGTCCCGAGCCCCGGCGCCGGATCCGGTCCCGCGGTGAAGCAATCTTCTTAACCTTGAAGGTTTCCCCCACCGCAAAGATCTGCTCCACGGCATTCTCGCGGCGGTGCTGGTCCTGGGCGGGGCGATCCAACGCCGCCTGGTCGTCGGGGGATATCTCCTCTGGTTCGGGATTTCGCGACCCCGCTTGAGATTCCGGCTGGTCCGGCCGCGGAGATTCGTTGGACTCCAGGTTTTGCTCGGGCTGGTGGTCAGGCCGCGGTTGATGATCGTGATCGGGCTCTGGCGGCGGGGGCGGGGGGGCCAGGTGGCGTTGCCGATGTACTAAGGCCAGAGAAGCCACCTCCCGGATATCATCCACCGTAACTTCATGATGTTTCAGGAGGGCGGCCAAAGCCCGTGCGGCCTGCTCGATGACCAGGTCGGCGCGGTGACCGGCCACGTGGTTTTCAATACAGATCTCGCTCACCAGCGTCCTTAAATGCGGGGGAAAGGAGACATTTGGAAGCAATTGGCATGCCGCCTGGATCTCATTGGCGATTTTATCGTTTTCCGGTTGAAAGCGCTGGCTAAACCCCTGAGGATCGGTATCGTACGCTTCTCGGAGCTGCATCAGCGCCGCCCGTTGGCCGATGTCCGCTTCCGCCACAATTTCAACGCAAAGCCCGAACCGGTCCAAGAGCTGGGGCCGCAGTTCGCCCTCCTCCGGGTTCATGGTCCCGACCAGGATAAATTGGCAGGGATGAATATAAGAGATGCCCTCCCGCTCTACGAGGTTGCGGCCTGAGGCCGCGGCGTCCAGGATGATATCGACCAGGTGGTCATCCAACAGGTTGACCTCATCGACATACAAAATCCCCCGATGGGCCTGGGCCAACAGACCGGGTTGAAAAATCCGGCGCCCGGTTTTCACCGCCCGGCTGAAATCAATGCCTCCCGCCACTCGGTCCTCGGTGGCGTTGAGAGGCAGAGTGACCACCCTGACCCGCCGGACCGCGCTGGGCAGCCGGTCCAGGTGGTGCCGACAATAGGGGCAAAGATTCCAGGGCTGATCCGGGTCGCAGGCATAGGGACACCCCTTAACGACCTTGATTCTGGGCAGTACGGCCGCCAGGGCCCGCACCGCGGTAGATTTAGCAGTCCCTTTCTCACCCCGGATCAAGACCCCGCCCACGGCGGGATTGACGGCGTTCAAGATCAGGGCCCGCTTCAGGCGGTCCTGGCCGATGATGGCCGCAAAAGGGTACGCAATATTAAACATCGTCACCGGACGCTCCAGACCGAGATGCCTTAGGGCCCAGGATGGCCTCCATGGCCGACTTCCATTGGGCCACATCTTCGGCGGTCATGATCTCTACGGCGCCGGCCTGGAAATCGCCCTGGACATCGCCCATGGTATCTTCCAACCGGGCTTCAATGTCCAAGTAAGCCTCTTTAAGACGCTCCAGCAGTTCCGGATCCGGATGCCAGATGCTCCGGGATTCGGCTTCCAGCAGACGGCGGCCAATCTCTTCCAGGGCCCAGGGGTTGACTTCACTAAACCAGGCTTTCATCTCGGCGTCCAATACGAAGGTCTCGGCGATTTCATCAAAGATGAAATTATCGACTTGGCCAGTAGTGGCCCCGAAGCCATAGACCCGACCAATGCGTTTCGACAAATCCCCGGCGCCTTTATAGCCGTGGGCCTTCATGCCCTCAATATATTTGGGGTGCAAGAGTTTGGCCCGCACCACCCGCCGCATCTCGTCGGCAAAATCGGTGACCGTGACATGGGCCGGATCGCGGGTATCGCCATAGTAGGTCTTAGGCGTCTTGCCGGACAGGGCCTTGGCGGCGACGGTCATGCCCCCATAATTACTAAAGTAGCCGCAACAATTTAGAAAATCACCCTCGTCCGAAATATGCTTGTCAAAGGTCACCTCCACCCGTCGCAGATTTTCCATTAACTCCCGATGCGCCTGAACGCCGTAGCTGGCGTCGCCGGCGCCGCCGCCGTAGGCATAGCCGTTCCAGAAGAGATAGACCTCGGACAGATCGTTTTCGGTCTGCCAGGCCGAGGCATAGACCGCCAGGTTGACCCCGGCCCGGTACACCCCGGGTTGGGCGCAAAAGATACGGAAGCTCAGCCGACGGAACTGGGCCGGGTCCTCCAGGGAAAGCCCCTGGCTGGCCGCCTGCTTGACCAGATGACGGCGCACAAAATTAAGGTCGGGATTCTCGTCCCGCAAGGCCACCGCCTGAATTACCTGATCCACATACTTGACCGTGTCGGGGAAGCAGTCCCGGGTGATGCCCGACACCCGGATATTGACGTCAACCCGCGCGCGGCCCAGCTCTTCCAGGTCGATAATTTCAAAGCCATCCACCTGACCATTGGCCTTCCAGGTGGGCCGGGCGCCCAGCAAATGCAATATCTGGCCGATCTGCTCGCCGTCGGCCCGCATGATGTCCGAGGCCAGCCAGACCAGGCCTACGGTCTCGGGATAACGCCCCTCTTCTCTTTGATATCGGCCTAACAGGGCCTCGGCCAGTTTAACTCCCACCCGGTAGGCTGCTAAGGTCGGGATGCGGGTGGGATCGACGTTGTAAAAATTGCGGCCACTGGGCAGCACGTCGTAGCGCCCCCGGGAGATGTACCCGGAAGGGCCGGCGGGGACATGCCCGCCCTGCAAGGCGTTAAGCAAGGAGCCAATCTCATCCGAATATTCAATCCGTCGGTCAATTTCCATCACTAACGCGGCAAAACGTTCCAGACGCTCCCCGAGCTCAAGGTTGCCATCCAGACCAGGCTGATCTCCCAGGACTTCCCACAGGTCTTCTCCCTGGATCAACCAACCGATGAGTTCTGTGGCGAAACGGTCCGCGGCATACAGCAGGTGGCCATAAACTTTGCCGTCGCGGCTCCGTTCCCCCGGGTTGCTGAGGGCGGCCAAGATATCCTCCTCCCAGAGATCGAACACCAACCGCCGCGTGTTAAGCTCATGGTTTGAATCGAAGCGCAGGATGGTATTGATGACCTCAGCCCGGTCGGCTCCCTGCGGCCGCTCCCCGAACACATGCATGCCGATCCTGGTCTGGCTGTTGCGGACGCTGGACAACAGTTCATGGCAGCGGGTGACCACAGACCGGAAATCCTTCGTCTCTAAGGCATCAATTTCCGGGCGGAAATGGTTGCGGTCGATGGCCTCGTTGATCAGATGTTCCAACTGATGCGCCCGGGCCCGGTCTTCCTCGCCGGCGCGCTGATAATCGTTGAGCAGTTCCTCTAATTCCTCCAAGTCGCCATAGGTGCCAGCGGTGGTCATCACTGCCTGCTGATGATCCACCAGGGTGGCATAACTGCGCCGCTTGGCGACCGCGCCTTCGGCGGGATTGTCGGCGTTATAGATATATAAATGCGGGACACTGCCGATAGCAATGTCCGGCCAGCATGCCGCGGACAGCCCGGCGCCCTTGCCCGGCAGCCATTCCAGGTTGCCGTGGGTGCCCACATGGATCAGGACATCAGCCCCGAAAATACGATCCATATACATATAAGTGGCAATATACTGGTGGGGCGGCGGGATATCGGGATCGTGGAGGATCTTGCAGACCCGACCATCGCACCGAGGACCGGCGCAGCCGCGTTTAGGCTGCATGATCACATTGACCTGGCCGAAATTGAGTCCGGTAATGACCAGTTTGCCATCCCACACCATGCTCGGTGGCACCCCGTTCATTTCCCGGCCCGGCGGCTCGCCCCAGCCCGCAATTATGTCGGCCCGGGCCTTGTCCGGTAGTTCGGCAAACCACTGCTCATAGATGCTATTGTCCAGGAGGGCCAGGTGGCCGCCCTTGCTGATGATCTCATCCACCGTGGTCCAGCGGAATTCGGCGATAGCCTTGCGGGCCAGGATGGTCTGCATCAGCTCTTCGCCACTGGCGGGAATATTTTCCAGTTGATATCCCGCGGCCTGCATCTGCTGCATGAGGCGCACCACGCTTTCCCCGGAATCCAACCCCGCGGCGCCGCCCAGGCTGGCCTCCAGACCGGCGCACTCATTTTTGTGGAAGACAAAAACCACCTTACGGGCCGCCGGCGGCTTGGCAGCCAGGCGCACCCAACGGGCGACGCGGTCGGCAATGTGCGCCACCCGCTCGGAAATGACCTCCCGGAGTTCATAGACCGTGTCGGTCCGCTCGTCGATCAGTTTAAGGCTACAGGCCAAGATAATGGGTTCGATACAGCCCTCGAATTCCGGCATGGCAATGCCAAAGCAGACATCGCTGGTCAACCCCTGAGGATCCTCTTCCCACTCCTGGATGGATTTGCTGTATGAGATAACCGGCTTGAATACCGGAATATTTAGATCTTTAAATAAGGCCACCGATTGGGCCGCAACCCCGGTTTCGGCCATATCGCCCTGGGGTGCGCGGCCCAGGAAGAAATAATGCAGATTGATCAGGGCATTGATGTTAGCCCGGCCGTCTGAATAGAAAAAAAAGCGCCGCGCCACCTGGATGGGTCCCCAGGCCCCAGCCTCCGGGTCGGGGTTGCCGTGGGAAAAAACCGGCAGTACGTTAAGCCTCTGCGCCTCCAAAGCCTCGATCAGAGCCCTTTCCAGGGCCATATCGGTATTGGTAAAACTATGGCGGGAGAACAACAACCCCACGGTGCGGGGATTTACCGCCGGATACACGGCGCGGTAACTCGCCACCGAATCATACACCGTTTGGTCCGGCGGATGCAGGAGGCCTTGCCAGGGGAGGGGCACCGGGTCCTGCACCGGAATCTCCGGGTTGACCTGGTGGGCCAGGTATTCCAGCAGCCGCCGGTAGTTCTCCAGACCGCCTTCGGCCAGATAGGCGTAGGCCTTGGTGCACACCGCCAGATTGACGGTGGCCTGCCGCCCCCAATTGGCCGGGTCGTAGGAGGTGGTGACGATGGTTTTACTTGGGGGCAGTTCCGAGAGTCGGGCACTGACTTCCGCCCAAAAGCCTTCATTGGTCCAATACAAGAAAATGACGTCAGCCTGGGCCGCCTTGGACCAGAATTGGTCTAAGTAGTCGAGATTATTGTCGATCTCTTTGTTTGCAAAAATACTTAGCTCTACCTCGGGACTGGCTTCGGCGGCTGCCAAAAAGGTAGGCAGATAAGAGTTCCACATGATGGATGCGATTTTTACCGATCGAACGGCCATAAGCATCCTCCTTCCGCAAACGGCTTATAGTGGTTACTGAGAGCGTCGAAATAACTACATAAATTTTGGATAGAGCAGCCGACGGTCGCCTTCGGTAATCATTTCCACTTCCAGTTGATAGATCTGCGCCATGTTTTCCGGAGTAATAATCGCCCGCGGGTTGCCCTGGGCAGCTATCCGGCCTTGCGACAACAGGACCACATAGTCGGCAAACAATAGGGCCATATTGGGATCGTGCAGGGTCAGCAGGACCGTTAGTTGCTGCCGCCTGGCCAACTCCGCAATCAGTTGCAGAATCGAATATTGGTTCTTAAAATCTAAGTGATTGGTCGGTTCATCCAACAACAGCACCTGTGGCTCCTGGGCCAAACAACGGCCGATCAGGACCAACTGCCGTTCACCGCCGCTGATCCGGGTATACGGTTTATCAGCCAAGTGTTGGATCTTTAAGATATTAAGGATGTTTTCAACCACTTCGTAATCCTGGGCCGTAGGTTGGGACCAAAACCCCACTCTGGAGATGCGCCCCAGGAGAATCACCTCCCGCACCTGATAAGGAAAGACCGGATTATGGTCCTGGGGCACCATGGCCAGGAGTCGGGCTAAAGACCGATAAGATAAAGACGACAAGGGTTGGCGGCACAATCGGATATGATCTTGGGCCGCCCGGTAATGAGCACAGAGACATAACAAGAGGGTGGTCTTGCCTGAGCCGTTAGGGCCCAATAAAACGGTGATCTCGCCTGGCTGGGCACGCAGATTGATCTGTTGCAACACCGACCGTCCATTTAGTTGAAGCTGTAAGCTTTCTACTTCGATCATGTTTTCCAGGACTCCTGGCCGCGCTGCTTCAAGAGAAAGATGAAAAACGGGGCCCCCGTTAGGGTAGTGATGATCCCTACGGGAATTTCGCCGCCGGTAAAGGTTCTGGCCACTGTATCCGACAGGACCATGAAGGTGGCTCCCAAGGTCATGGAGAATGGTACTACCAAACGGTGATCCGGCCCCACCATCATCCGCACTACATGTGGCACCATCAACCCCACCCAGCCGATAATCCCGGAGACGGAGACGGCGGCAGCCACGCCGAGTGCCGCCGCTAACAAAAATAAGCCCCGCTCCCGTCCAACCTCTACACCCAGGGCCCTGGCCTCGGCGTCGCCCATGGACAGGGCATTGAGTCGCCAACGGCCCAGCCAGATCAGTAGCGAACTCAGGACAATCCAGGGACCGGCCTGGCGGATGGCCACCCAATCCGCCAGCGACAGGCTACCCATCAGCCATAAGACAATACTGGCCAGTTTATGCGGATCCACCAGAAGCTTGACCATCGACACCAACGCGGCAAAAAAGGCAGAGACTATGACCCCGGCCAGAATTAAGGATAAAATTGGCACCTCACCACGGGTGCGGGCCAGGGCGAAGGTTAAAAACGCGGCCAATAGGCTGGAGAGGAAGGCAATTACTTGAATCGGCAGCCCTGGGAAGAACGCCACCGATAAAGCGCAGCCCAAAGCCGCGCCCGAGGATAGGCCCAAGATATAGGCATCCACCAAGGGGTTGCGGAAGATGGCCTGCAAAGTGGCCCCGGAGGCCGATAAAGCCATGCCTACCAACATCGCCAAAATTACCCGCGGTAACCGCACCTGCCAAAGGATATCATGAATGTGCTCCGGGTAAGTCCCGCCCCCGAACAACATTTCCCCCAACAACTGCCAGATTTCTCTCGGTGCAATCGGATAGGCCCCGAACTGCAGGGACACCACTGCCGCCGGTACCGGCGATAGCAGCAGTAACCAATGCAGCCCATAACGGCTCATCTGGCCTCTCCCGGCCAGGGAATCCCGAAGAGGGCGCCATAAAAGCTGTCTAAAGCGGCAGCAATTTCCTCTTCCTTGACCATTCCCGGATAAAGATGGCTGGTCATCAGCCAGGCCAGGTCCACCACCCGGGGCGACCAGGTCGATTGCCGGGGAAGCTTGAAGCCCCGCTGACACTTAATGGCACTAATTGACTGCCATTTCGGGTCCTGATATAAGTCTTCCGGTCCGTAGCTAGCCGAACCCCAAATAAACACCACCTCCGGATTTAACGCGATCATCTCTTCCATAGAGATATTACAATTGAGTCCGTCCAGATGGCTTCCGAGATTGCGGCCGCCGGCCACGCGGATCAGGTCTGCTACCACCCCGCGGTTACCGCTGATGGTGGTGGGTTTGCCCCAGAGCCAGACTACCCTGGGGGCCGGGGCCGACGGTCGTCGTTGTTGGCGGCACCGTTGCACCGCGGTTAGGTTATCCTTGATTAACCCCGCTACTCCCTGGGCTCGCGCCTCGCAATCCAGAACCTGGCCCAGTTGCCCTAGCACCTGCAAGAGATCAGCAATGCTTTCGGGATAAACGCCCAACACGGTAATGCCATGACGGCGCAAAAACTCCAACATTTCCGGCTTGCGGGACCAGGTAACCACCAGATCGGTGTGGAGGGCCAACAGGGCCTCGACATTCACCACGAACCCGGAACCCGGAGCCGGAATATCTTTCAGATTGGGCAGCAATCGCCGTAAAAGATCGTTGTCTTGGGCATAGGTCGATATCCCCACGATCCGGTCCCAGGCATTAAGGGCGGCGGCCAACTCATAGGCTTCGAATAACACTACCCGCCGCGCCGGAGGCAAATTGTCCCCGGTGTCGGCCGGCGACCCGGCTACCGCGGCCGTCAGTTGTGGTCCGAGCAGGAGCAGAACCATCATTGCCCGCCAAAGTCGCCCGGGCATCCGGATTCGACCCTAATATTTCACTGCCGCTTCCAACCAAAAGGTGCGGCCCGGCGTTCGATAGTAGTAGAAATACTCCCGGTTCAACATATTATCTACAGCCAAAGAGAGTTGCAGATGCTTTACCGGCGTTACGGTTATTTTGCTGTCCAAAGTAAAGAAGGGGTCATAGGAGCCATATACGCCGTTGTGATAATCACTATTGTCTTCCTCGACATAGAGTTGGCTGACATAACGGCCAGTCAGATTAGCGTTGAAAATCCAATAATTGGCGTTAACCCCGAAATTATACTGCTGCCGGGGAACATAGGTAATATTCTTCCCCTCCGATTCTGACATATTCGGGTTTTCTTTGATGCGCGGGTCAAGCAGGGTCAGGTTGGCGAAGATGTCCAACCAGGAGTTGAGCTTTTGCGTTACCTCAAGCTCGACACCCATAATTCGGGCCTCGGCGGCGTTGACATAAAGCTGATTTTTCCCCAATGGGTCAGAAGGATCTATGATTCGATAAATCAGGTCATCGACATAATTATCAAAGAAGGTAACCGTAAGCTCTGTCTGGCTAAAAGGTTTGATCGTGGTGCCGATCTCCCAGGAGAGGGTGGTTTCCGGCTTCAAATTGGGGTTACCTTGATAGAGAATGCCGGTACTGCCCCGCCAGGTACGGTAGAGCTCATAAATATTGGGCGGCCGGAAGGCCGTGCCCACCGAGGCCCGCCAGGACATAAACTGCCAAGGTCGATAAAGGAAGGCGATCTTGGGGTTGAAAGAACATTTGCTGTGAGAAGGCAGATGGGTTATGGGGTCCGTTGCCGCGGCCTGATAAACTCCGCCATAGGTCTCCCACCAGTCTAGGCGGGCGCCAACCACCGTACTGAACCTGGGGTGCCAGGTAATCTCGTCTTGGAGATAGAAACCAAGCAGGCGATCCCGGCCCTGGGAGAAACGAATCAGGTCGGTCTTGGAGTCCGGGTTGCGCCAATTCTCGAGGTTATACTCTTTGGACCAGGCCGCGCCGGTCTTGTAGGCCAGCCCGGCAGTAATTAGCTGCTTACTGCTTTTTGAGGCTATAAGCACCTTCGTGCTAAGGAAGAAAAAACATGTTGATACGCCAAGAAAATGAGGCCGAATTTCCGGCGATATATGATCTGGTCAAGACCGCCTTTCAGACGGCCAAGGTCTCGGATGGCGACGAGCAAAACTTTGTTGATCGTTTGCGCGCCAGCGGAAACTACATTCCAGAACTTGCTCTGGTTGCCGAAGATGAGGGAAAGCTCATCGGCCACCTCATGCTCACTAGGACTTTTATCGAGACCGCATACGGCCAGCATGCGCTTCTGCTTTTAGCCCCCGTCTCCGTGGTCTTTGAACGCCGCAGCCAAGGGGTCGGAGCGCAGTTGATTAAAGAAGCCTTCCATCTTGCCAAAGCCAAGGGCCATAAGGCAGTCATTGTTGTGGGTGACCCTGCCTACTACAACCGTTTTGATTTTCGTCCCTCCGTTGATTTCGGGATCGCCAACACGGATCAGATTCCCAACGAAAATGTGATGGCCTGTGAGCTTACTCCCGATGCACTACGAAATGTCAAAGGCACAATCTCTTTTCACGGTTAGCGGTTGAACGGGGATTTCTATACTCGGAATGTCAGACCATTGGTGCAAATCGATTTGCTCAATGGTGACGGTCATGCTGTCCGTGTCGAACACGCAGTCACTCAGAAACGGGCCTCTACCGGGCGTTCAGAGGCCCGTTCTTTTCGCCGATTTTCGGTAAGCTAACGGAAATAGCCTGTAATTTTAAATAGATTTAATGATCAGGGATAAGCTTCAGAGCCTGCTCGGCTTTCTGGGCCAAGACATCATTCACCACCTGTTTCGGACGAGCTATAGTCATGCCCTCCATTGTTATATTTTGCTTGGGAGCGTAAGACACGATTTGTTAAATCTTACGGAGAAAATAGTTAGAAATTTATATTAGCAATCCCTAATTTCTGGGCCAGTTCCTGATAGGGCTTGGGAAACTCCGGCTGAAAGTTCTGATAGAAGGTGATGGGGTAGCGGGCCCCGATCTGGCGGCCAGCCTGCTTGAGCCCGACCAGCAGCCCCTCCAGGAACTGGACCGGAAAGGCCATGACCATCTCGTCGTCCTGGGTCATGGAAAAAATCCGGTCGCCCAATCCGGGAATGGCCACCCGCATCTGCTGGCTCTGATAGGGCCCGATGAGATATTCGGCGCATTCCACTTTGCCGCCAAAGCTACCCGTCACCCTGTTTTGAAAACTGAAGGTGGCAGCACCGATCAGCCGGATCAGCTGCGCCGGGTTGCCATAAATCACCACAATATCCGGATCAAGCCGGGCGCGGGCCAGGGGACTGAGATACAGGGCCGCCAGTTGACCTGGAGCCAGCCGCGGCAGCGCCTGGGCTTCCTGAATACCGGGGCCAGCCTCGGCATGAAACCCCACGGCACAGAAGAGCTGGCCTAATTCCGTGACCGGATCCGCGGCCGGAGTCAAACCAAAGGCCAGCATCGCCGGGATACAGATGAGGTCATCCTTGGTCAGACCGACGCTCCAACCGTAGCTGCGGGCCATGGTCAGACCCTGGCAGATGGTAACCTTTTTTTTCAGCACTTCGGAAGGCCGTCGGGTCTTATCGGGAAGCTCGGCGGCATCTTTCAAAAAGTTGACTCCCAAGGGTTCGGTGCGCAGACGCAGGTCGTCCTTCAATTGCAGAACCGCGGCTTGATAATCCATGGCTGCCCTCCTTATGTTGATAAATATTTATGATGAGGGTTGATTGTTCTTAGTTGGAGTGGGCTCGGGCTGGCTTTCAAATCTTTTCAGAGACTGGCCTAACTGACCTTTCTCATTGACCTGTCGGAGGCGTTCCCGACATTCCTCGCTTCTGGACCTTTTCCCCAGCGCGGCATAAACATCAAAGGCGCGGCCGTAATAATAAAAGGCCTGGTCCAGCGCGCCCTGGGCCTGATAAGTTTCGGCCAGCCCAAACAGGTCGGCGGCCATGGCGGCGCGATCCAAAATCTCGCGATCTGCGGCCAGGGCCTGGTTAAAATGCTCCAAGGCCGCGGGGGGATTGCCTTGAGCCAAGCGCAAACGTCCCCAGTGATGGTTTAGGGTACCCTGCAGGGCCGGGGTGGTAGCCAGGGGGCGGGCCTGGGTGAGCAGCGCCGCCGCGGTTCCCTGATCCTGTTGCTCTAAATACCAACTGGCCAGTTGACAGAGGATGCGGCCCCGGGCCGTATTGGCACCGGAGCGTTCGGCGGCGGCCAGGGCGGCCTGGAGATATTCTCCGGCCCGGGCCAGGTTGCCGGAGCTTTGGGCGATGGTCGCCAGGTTGGCTAGATTGGTGCTGGCCGCAGCCCAATCAGGTATTTCCTGGTTAAGGCTCCAGGCCTGGTTGAATAGCTCCTGGGCGGCTTCTAAGTTCCCCTGTTCCAGGGCTACGGCCCCCAAATTATTGAGTTGCTGCGCGACCCCGGCAGGATAATCAATCGACTGGCTGATTTCCAAGGCCCGGCCAAAATCTCGGGTGGCCCGCCGCAGCTCTCCCTGGGAAAACCATTGTTGCCCCTGAATCGCCAACGTGGTAGTGCGGTTGACCTGCTGGCCATATGGGTCGGGGCGGGCGCCGCAGCCGTAGATCAGCAAGGTTGCCAAACCCACCAGGCCCAGGGATTTAAGGGACATTTCTGGGCTCCACATGGATGGTCTCGCTCTGGGGCTGCTTGGGCAGGGTCAGGCGAATCAGGGGATTGGCCTTGAGCGCGTCCACCACTTCGGTGCCCCCGCGCGCCGCTTCCGAAGCCGAGCCCATGAGCTCCGGAAATTCTTGACTGCCCTGCTTGAGATCCGCCAGGATACTCTGAACGTTTTGCACCTCTTGCCTTACTGACTGGGCCAGGGCGGGCATCTCGCGAGTAGTGTTCTTGAGATCGCCGGTAATGTGGGCAGCATCTTTAAGTACGGTTTCCAGACGCGTCAGTGATAGTTCCAGCCGACCATAAAAGTCGGTTTCCATCAGTAATTTCCCCAGCGAACCCTTGGCTTCGAGGACGCTGGCCATCACCTCGTTGAAGTTGTTTAAGGAAGTCAGCAGCTTCTCTTCATGAATTTTTAGTTTTTCGGTCAGATAAGCAATATTGATTAATATCTGCTTGGCTCGGCGGAGACTGTCCTCGGGCTGAAACTCTTCCAGATAATCAGCTAAAGTCTTATGCTCTTTGGAAGGGATGGTCCCATATTCGGCAATCAGGGGTTTTTTACCGGGAGAACCCGGGCTGATTTCTAAATATTCACTGCCAAACAGGGTCGGACTTTGCACTTCGGCCACCGAATCCTGGCAGATCAGATCGGCATATTCGGCCAGGACCCTGATGGTAACCACAACCTCCAGTCTGTCCGTCAACCGGTTGATGCGCAGATCGGTAACTTTGCCGATCTCGGTATTAAACATCTTGACCGAGGACCCCGGTTGCAGATTATAACCCTGTCTGAATTTAACCAGGTAGGTCCGTTGCGACTTAAACCAGGCCTTACCCTGACCAATGACCAGCAGGGCCGCGACGGCAATCAGCAGCGTCAAGAACAGAAACAGCCCCGCCAATTTTTCGGACCGGGTAAAGGCCTCGTTCATCTACAGGTCTCCAGATTATCAGAGCTAGAAGTTGGAAGTTTTTGATATCATACCATTACCGTCGCCCACTTGACAACGCAATTTGCGCGGCTGGTTCAACTTAATTGACTGGTGAAAGATCTTAACAGTCCTTTTTTTATTGGTTGCGGTTAACAGATAATGATAAATAGATAGGTTGATTAAACCTGTCTGAATTTTCTTATAAAAACTTTTTGTTAAGGTCTATGGTCTTATGAACTCAGAAAATGATGCTACCCCACATTTTCATACCTTATCACTATCAGAAGTTTTAGCTGCCTTGGACACCAGTCCCCAGGGTCTGGAGGCCGCCCAGGCTGCAGAGCGTCTGGAGCGTTATGGTTTCAACGAGCTGGTGGCTGGTACCAAGATTTCCCTGTTGGGGCTGTTGCTGGGCCAGTTTAAGAACATCCTGATCATCATTTTGCTGATCGCCGTGGCGATTTCCTTAACGCTGGGCGAGACCTTGGATGCGATGGTCATCCTGGCTATTGTCCTGGCCAGCACCATTTTAGGATTTTTTCAAGAATACCGGGCGGAAAAAGCAGTGCAGGCCCTGAAGCGAATGGCCGCCCCGACCGCCAGCGTCATCCGGGAGGGCGAAGAACTGATGATTCCGGCCCGGGAAGTGGTGCCCGGTGATCTGCTGGTGCTCCATACCGGGGACCGGGTGGCGGCTGATGCCCGGATAATCGCCGAAATGAACCTGATGACCGAGGAGGCCCCGTTGACCGGGGAATCGACTCCGGTCAGGAAGGGCACCGATCCGGTAACTGAGCCCGATACCCCCTTGGGCGACCGTACCTGTATGGTCTATGGCGCCACGGTGGTCACTTATGGTCGGGGCCAGGCAGTGGTAACCGCGACCGGCATGAACACCGCCTTTGGTCAGATTGCCCAGATGCTGGGCGACATTCACCAGGAAAAAACCCCGTTGGAACTGCGAATGGCCAGCATCGGTCGGCTGTTGGGGGTCATTGCGCTGATTATCTGCGCCCTGGCGGGTTTATTGGGGGTCTGGCGGGGCCATGGTTGGCTGGAAATGTTTATCTGGGGAGTTAGCCTGGCGGTGGCCGCGGTCCCGGAAGCCTTGCCGGCCGTGGTTACCGGTGCCCTGGCTATTGGCACTACCAAAATGGCCCGGCGCAATGCCATTGTCAAACGGCTTCCCGCGGTGGAAACTATGGGTTGTACCACGGTTATCTGCACCGACAAGACCGGCACCTTGACCCGCAACGAAATGACCGTCCGAAAATTGTTTATTGATGACACCGAGGTAGAGGTCAGCGGCAGCGGTTATCTGCCCCAGGGGGAATTTCTAGTGGCGGGCCAACCAATAACTCCGGATCAGTTACCGAGTCTGGACCGGGTGGCCCAAATTGCCCTCCTTTGTAATGACGCAATTCTTAAGGAGGCCGACGGCAGTTGGTCGGTATGGGGAGATCCCACCGAAGGAGCCTTGCTGGTCCTGGGCCGCAAGGCTGGTCCGGACCTGACCCAACTAAGCCATGAGCTTCCTCGGGTAGGCGAAGTGCCGTTTTCGGCTGAACGCCGGCGCATGACCACCGTGCATCAGACTCCGGAGGGCCGGTTGGCCTATGTCAAAGGGGCGCCGGAGAGCGTGCTGGGCCAGTGTCAGAGGCAATTGTGCCAGGGCGAAGTTCGATCTTTATTACGGGAAGATCGGCAGCGCATCCTGGTCCAGGCCGAGGTGATGGCCGCGGCGGCTTTGCGAGTGTTGGGACTGGCCTACCGCTCCT
>JAQVHY010000052.1 GCA_028695935.1 Desulfobacca sp. | reverse complement strand
TGGAATAGCGATTCATTTAATGAACCTTTCCAACTTGAGAAGTCTGGGGAAGGTCAGGAGAAGACCGTCGCAAAGGTTGCGATTTTAGACGGCTTAGCAGTTCTTCCCCGGTTTTCCAGATATCTCCGGCACCCATGGTGACCACTACATCTCCAGGATAGAGACTGTCCCATAACTGGTCAGTCAACTCCGCCTGGTTTTCGACATAATACACCTGCCGGTGACCGTTCTGTCTGACGCCCTTAAATAGACAATGTCCGGAAACATCCGGGATCACTCGCTCTCCTGCCCCATAGATTTCGGTCAGAAATAAGACATCGGCGCTGGGAAAGGCGGAATAGAACTCAGTCAAGAGGGCGCGGGTGCGACTGTAGCGATGCGGTTGGAAGGCTACCAACAACCGACGGCCGCGGAAAGATTGGGCGATGGCCTCCAACGTCACCCTGATCTCGGTGGGATGGTGGCCGTAGTCATCGACCACGGTAATGCCCTGCGACTCACCTTTGATCTGAAAGCGCCGATGCACCTGGCCCAACTTGGCCAGCCCTTGCTGAATGGCGGGGAATTCCACTCCCAGCGTCTGGGCCACTGCGGCCGCGGCCAACGAATTACACACATAATGCTTCCCGGCCAGCGGCAAATGGATCTGACCCAATTCCTGGTTGCCGCGCCATAAGTGATAGTGACTGGTACACCCAGCCAGCCGTAGGTCTGCGGCCCAGAAATCTCCGCCGGGTTTCAAGCCATAGGTCAGCAGCGTACCGTTTAACCTGCCCAACAGCGGTTGCAGATGCGGGTTATCCTGACAGGCGACCACACACCCGCCCGGCTGTACCTGATTAAGGAAGGCGGCAAAAGTCTCTTGGATATGAGCCAGATCGCGGTAATGATCGAGATGCTCGCGATCGATATTGGTGACTACCGCCAGATGCGGGGTTAACGCCACCAAGGAGCCGTCACTTTCATCGGCTTCGGCAACAAAATATTTACCCTGGCCCAGCACCGCGTTGCTTCCCAAGCTATCGACTACGGCCCCCACTACCACGGTGGGGTCCAGACCGGCCTGGCGCAGAATGGAGGCGATCATGGAGGTGGTGGTAGTCTTGCCGTGAGCCCCGGCCACCGCGATCTGAAATTTGCCGACCATCAGGCGGGCCAACATTTGGGCCCGGGACAGCACTTCCAGACCCTGGCGGCGGGCGGCCATTAGTTCAGGGTTGTCCGGCCGGATGGCTGCCGAAACTACCACGACGTCGGGGGCTTGGAGATGATCGGGATGATGCCCCTGGTAAATCTTGACTCCCAAACCGGCTAATCGCCGGGTTTGGGCATTAGCCGCGAGATCAGAGCCGCTGACTCGGTAACCCTGACGGACTAGCAGTTCGGCCAATCCGCTCATGCCGATGCCGCCGATACCGATAAAATGATAACCTTGGGCTGTGGACCGCATTAATCTAATTCCTTGGGAGTTGTGGTGCAAATCAGACGTTGACATTCTGCCACCATGGTGGCCGCGGCCTCGAGACGGGCCAGGGAGTGACAACGGGTTTCCATGTCTGCCAGTTTTTCGGGATTATCAAGTAATTCTTTAATCATCGCGGCCAGTCCGGCTCCGGTCAGATTCTGATTGGCAACCAGATAAGCAGCCTGTGCCTCGCTCAGCCAACGGGCATTTTTTTCCTGATGTTGATTAGCCGCGAAAGGGTAGGGCACCAGGATCGCGGCCCGTCCCAGGGCCGTCAGTTCCGCCACCGTAGAGGCTCCGGCCCGACATACCACCAGGTGAGCCTGGGCCATATAGGTGGCGACATCGGGAGTGAAGGCCATGACTGCGGCGGGAAAATCGGCCTGGGCATACCCTTGGCGGACCAGATCAACATCGGCGGTGCCGGTAAGATGAATGATATGCAACCGTTCCCGCCAATCCCGAAGAAATTCCAGGGCGGCCAACATTTGCAGATTAATCTGATGCGCCCCCTGACTGCCCCCCATAATCAACAAGGTCTGGGGAGTGGCTGGCCGTTCCATGGGTTGGGGGTGGATAAATTCCGGTCGCAAGGGCATCCCGGTCCAGATCGTCCGGTCGGAGTCAACCTGCCCGTCGGCATCCGGAAAAGACAGGAAGATCCGGTCCGCCAGGCGGGCCAGCAGCTTATTGGTAAAGCCCAAAATGGCGTTTTGCTCATGAATGGCCAGGGGGATACCCAAGCGCCAGGCCGCCACCCCCACCGGGCCGGTGCTGTAACCGCCCATGCCTAACACCAGATCTGGTGATTCCTGCCTTAACACGCGCTGGGCCTGTGCAATGCTGCCCGGTAAACCGGCCAGGGTGGCCAAACGCCGCCAGAGACCCTGCCCTTTAAGTGCCCCGGCATCAATAATCTGCCAGGGAAATTGGTAACGTCGCAAAATTTCTAAAGCCATCGTCCTGGCCGTGGTCACGAAACTGACCTTAGCTCCCAAACGGCGACGAAATTCCTCGGCTACGGCTACGGCCGGGAATAGATGCCCTCCGGTGCCGCCCGAGGCGATGACTACGCCAATACTGTTTTTTTTGACGTTATCGTCCATTTTTAAGCTTAGAATGAGATATTGAGGTGCTTCGAGCTTTGGTCGATTGGGGCTCGCTTTCCGGCTGCTGAGATTGAGCGCTGATATTCAACAAAATGCCTACCGCGGTCAGATTGACTAATAGGGACGAACCACCGTAACTGATAAATGGCAAAGACATGCCCTTGGTCGGCAAGATGCCGCTGACTACCCCCATGTTGAGGCCCGCCTGTAAACCGATCAGGGTGACCAGCCCCAGGGCCAGGTAGCAGCCGAAATGATCCGGGGCCTTGAGACTTAAGGAAATGCCCCGCATGACTAAAACGACGAATAGGGCGATGATGAGCAGCACCCCGATCAGGCCGATCTCCTCGGCGGTGATGGATAAGATGAAATCAGTATGCATATCCGGGAGATAGAAAAGTTTCTGCTGACTTTTACCGATCCCCAGCCCCGCCAAGCCTCCCGAGCCGATGGCGTACAAGGAATGGACGAGCTGGTAGCCGCTCTCTTGTTTATAGGCGAAAGGATCTAAAAAAGTAACCACCCGTTCCAGACGCTTGGGGTCCCGGATGATGGCATAGACCACTACCGGTGCCAGGGCCAGGGCTGATAAGAAAATGTGGGTCAGCCGCGTGCCGCCGACGAATAGCAACAGAAACACCAGCCCGGCGATGGTCATCGCGGTGCCAAAGTCGGGTTGCTTCTCGATCAAAATAATAAAGACCCCGGCCACTAAAATATGGGGGATGAAGCCGATGGCGAAATACTTCATTTTTTCTTGTTTGCGAGCCATGGAGTACGCCAAGAAAATGACCACCGCCAGTTTAGCTAATTCCGACGGCTGGAACAGAAAGGGCCCTAGCCTTAACCAGCGGGTGGCCCCGCGAATCTCGACGCCCAAACCCGGGATCAATAACAAGATCAGGGTCAACAGGCTGATTAGAAAAATCGGGTAGACCAGCCGATAATAGACCCGGTAGGGAATCTTGCGGACCACGAACATCAATACCAGGCCGAGCAGGGCAAAGATGCCTTGCTTGCGTAAGAAAAAATATGGATCATGGTAGCGGTCATAGGCCATAACGCCGCTGGCGCTAAAGACCATCACCAGCCCGATGCTCACCAGGATAAAGGTGACGATCAACAGCACATGATCATACTGATTTCTGGCTTGAGGCTCGGCTTGGTCGGCCATTGCTTAACCCCCGAACTGCGGCCTGAAACACTTGACCCCGTTCCGCATAATCTTTAAACATATCAAAACTGGAGCAGGCTGGGGATAACAAAATCACATCTCCGGGCTGGGACTCTTCCCAGGCCCATTGTACGGCTTGGGGGAGATCGTCAGCCAATCGGGTATGAGCCAGGTGACCAAGAGTGGCTGCCATTTGGTCGCGGGCTTCACCGATCAGAATCATTGCCTTGACTCGCTCCTGGACCAGCGGCGCCAGCGGGCCGTAATCGCCCCCTTTGTCCCGACCGCCGGCGATGAGAATCACCGGGTCGGTAAAATTTGCCAGGGAGCGGGTGACCGCGCCGACGTTGGTGCCCTTGGAGTCATCAAAAAACCGCACGCCAGCCAGGGTGGCGACCCATTCCAAGCGATGCGGCAATCCCGGATAACGGGCCAGCACTTCCCGGCAATCCTGGGGCGTAGCACCCAGATTCAGGGCCAGCAACAGGGCGGCCATGATGTTTTCCAGATTATGCTGCCCGCCCAGTTTGATATCGGCTACCGGGAACTGGGCCTCTAAACCGGAGGCCAGGCGGATATACAAAGCTCCCCCCATCCGCCAGGCCCCCGTCTTCACCGGCTGCTGTGATGAAAATTGGCAAACCCGCGACCGCAACTGGGCGGCCAGCGGCGCCACCAAAGGATCGTCAGCGTTGAGGACCGCTAAATCTTCTGGACCCTGAAGCCTGAACAGACTGGCCTTCGAGTTAACGTAGGCCGCAAAACTGGCATAGCGGTCGAGATGATCGGCACTGATGTTAAGCAGCGTTGCGGCTTGCGGTTTAAAACTCCAAGCCGTGTCCAGTTGAAAGCTGCTGACTTCAATTACCAAGTAATCCAACTGGTCTTGATCTTGAAGCAGTTCAATCAACGGGGTGCCGATATTGCCGCCTACCCGGACGCGCCGGCCGGAGGCCCGCAATAATTCGCCTACCAGTTCCGTAGTAGTGGTCTTACCATTAGTACCGCTGATGGCCACCACCGGGACCTGGAGGAAACGGCTGGCCAGCTCCAATTCTCCCATCAGCGGGATGCCGGCCGCCACGGCCCGCTGCAACCAGGGCAACTCGGGCGGCACCCCCGGACTGAGGATAATGAGGTCCACCGCTTCCAGGTGAGGCGGGTAGGCTTGACCCAGAGCCAGACCGGTCACTAGATCTTTGATTTCATCTATTACCGGCCCTAAAGCCGCCGCCGGAGCCGCGTCCGTCACGGTGACGTGCGCGCCCCGCGGGCTGAGGAACTTGCATAGCCCCACCCCGGTCTGGCCCAGGCCGACCACCAGAATCTTTTTACCGGCTAGCTTCACCCTTACCTCAGTTTTAGGGTGCTGAGCGACAGTAACCCCAGAATTATGGCCAGAATCCAGAAGCGCACGATGACTTTGGGTTCGGGCCAGCCCTTCAATTCGAAATGATGATGGATGGGCGCCATTCGAAAAATCCGGCGTCCATTGGTGGCTTTAAAAAACCCTACCTGTAAAATGACCGAGATCGCTTCCACCACAAAGATGCCGCCGACAATAGCCAGGAGAATTTCCTGTTTGGTAACCAGGGCCATGGTGCCCAGAACCCCCCCCAGGGCTAAGGAGCCAACATCGCCCATAAACACCTGGGCCGGATAGGCATTGAACCACAGGAAGCCCATTCCCGCCCCGACCAGGGCCCCGCAGAACACGGCCATCTCTCCTGCGCCCCGCACATAAGGGATTTGTAAGTACTCGGCGATCTTGACGTTGCCGACCAGATAAGAAAAGATCATATAGGTGGCGGCGGCGATGGTGACCGGACCGATAGCCAGGCCATCCAGGCCATCGGTCAGATTGACCGCATTGGCCGCGCCGACAATGATAAACACGGCTACCGGAATAAACCCCCAGCCCAGATCGGGCTGGACCGCCTTGAGAAACGGAATGGTTAAAGTAGTACTAAACCCGGGCGAATAGTAAAGCACCAGGGCCACCCCCAAAGCCAGCATTATCTGACTCAGCAGCTTGGCCCGGCCACTCAGACCGCGGTTGTTTTTCTTGATCACCTTGAGATAATCATCGACAAAGCCGATAGTGGCAAACCCTAAGGTGACCGCGATCAGCAACCAGACATACGGGCTGGCCAAATTGGTCCACAGCAAGGTGGACAACAAGGTGGCAAAAACAATCAGGATGCCCCCCATGGTCGGGGTGCCGGCCTTGGAATAATGGGAAGCAGGACCGTCTTCACGAATATACTGGCCGATTTGCAGTTCAGTTAACTTGTGGATCAACCACGGCCCCACCACAAAACAAATTACCAGAGCGGTTAGCAAGGCATAAATGGACCGAAAGGTAATATAACGAAAGACATTGAAGATGCTAAAATAGGCTTTTAAGGGAAATAGCAAATGATAAAGCACGGATCGCTTCCTTACCGGCTGTTAGAGTTTGTATTAGTCACCATCAAGTTCGGCATTGGCATGCTTCTGGTTTTTTAGCCTAGCCTTATGGTCCCAGGGCCTTGATCAGGTTTTCCATGCGCATTCCGCGGGAGCCCTTAACCAGCAGCCAATCCCCGGGCTTCAAAAAACCCTTTAAAATCTTGGCCCCTTCCGCGTGGGAAGGCACGGCGCACGCCTGACCGGCCGACATTCCGGCCGCCCGCGCCGCCTCTGCTACCAGGTCGCCGTAGGCCCCGCAAGTTACCAGAAAGTCAAGCTTATATCGACCGGCCTGCTCCCCTAGCTCCTGATGAGCCTGGATGGCACCGGCCCCTAATTCTAACATATCCCCCAGGACCGCGACGGCGCGACCTTGATTCTTAAGGTCAGCTAAAGTCCTCAGGGCCATGGCCATGGAGCCGGGATTGGCGTTGTAACTATCATTGATGATATGCACCCCGGATTTCAAGGTGAGGAGTTGCGTCCGCTTGTCCAGGGGCCGGAAGCTTTCCAGACCGGCGACGATCTGTGGGGCTGACAGCCCCAGCGCCAGTCCGACCGCGGCGGCCGCCAAACTGTTATATAAGTGGTGTAATCCCGAAATTTTCAGAAATACCGAGCAGGTTTGCCCCGGAAAACTAATTCCCACTTCTTGGCCGGCAATGCCATGGTTACGGCGATTGAAGGCCCGGACCTGAGCCGGTGTACTCAGGCCAAAACTGAGGGTGCGCCCCGGAAACCTCTGGGCCAACCGGGCAACGCGAAGATCATCTTGATTATAAATCAACAACTGATTTGCAGCCAGTCCTTCCAGGAGCTCAGCTTTGGCCCGGGCTACCCCTTCGACATCGCCGACGCCTTCGGTATGCGCCGGATAGATGTTGGTCAGCACCCCAATAGTGGGGGCGGCGATCTGAGTTAAACGGTGGATCTCGCCGAAGTGATTCATCCCCATCTCGACTACCGCCACCTGGTGGGTTGCATTAAGATCTAGCAGGGTCTGCGGTAAGCCGATCAGGTTATTGAAATTCATTTCATTTTTTAAAACCCGATAGACGACCTGGGCGACCTGGGCGGCCATCTCTTTGGTTGTAGTCTTGCCGCAGCTTCCGGTAAGGGCGACTACCGGCAAGGAGAATCGCTGACGCCAGGCCTGGGCTAGGTCTCCCAGGGCGGTCAGGGTGTTGGGCACACTGATAACCATTACCTCGCTGGGTACCAGGCGGGGATGAGACCGCCACCAGGATTCTGCTACCAGTAGGCCGGCCACGCCACGCGCCATGGCCTTGCCGATAAAGTCATGGCCGTCATGGTGTTCTCCTTTGAGAGGAATAAAGAGTTGGCCGGTCTGACTGGTCCGGGAGTCAGTGGAGATGCCCAGCAATTGCGGCCAGGCACCTGGCTGATGCAACTGGCCGCGGGTCGCGGCGATGATTTCTGCTCCGGAGAAATAGGCCGTCATGGGTGGCATTGACCTCGCAAGGCTTCCCGGGCCACCTCGCGATCATCGAAATGAATCCGGCGGGTGCCGAAAATCTGATAGGTCTCGTGTCCCTTACCGGCTACCAGGACCGCGTCTCCGGGCTGCCCCAATTCTATGGCCCGAAAAATAGCCTGTCGGCGATCCGGGATTACCAGGTAACCCGGGGAGGCGTCCAGCGCCTCCCCCGGGTCGAGCCGAGCATAACCCCCCCCGTGCAGCCCGGCTTCAATCTGTTCAATGATCGCCAAGGGATCTTCAGTGCGCGGATTGTCGCTGGTAACAATCACCAGATCGCTGGCTTGCGCGGCTATCTGGCCCATCTGCGGCCGTTTGGACCGGTCCCGATCCCCGCCACAGCCAAAGACGGTTATCAATCTATTAAAATTCAAGGCCCGTAACGCGGTCAGCACCTTTTCCAGGGCGTCCGGGGTATGGGCATAATCGACAAACACTAAAGGTTGTCCGGGCGCGGCCAATCGTTCCAGACGACCCTCGACTCCGGCCAATTGCCTCAGACCCTCGACCACTGCCTCGGGACTCAGCCCCAAGCCCAGAGCGGTACCGCTGGCGGCCATGATATTGTAAAGATTATGGCGGCCCACTAGGGTAGAGTTAATTTCTAACCGCCCGTAAGGCGTAACCAGACAGGCCCGCAATCCTTGGGAAGAGAGGTGGTAGCTTTCCGGGCACAGATCGCTGTGGCCATTTAATCCATAGGTTAAGGTCGGAACCCGCGTCCGGCGCTGCAACGCGGCCCCGCGCGGATCGTCCCGATTGATAACTGCCAGGGGGGCCGGCCGACACTCATTATTCAACAATTCCGTGAACAGCCGGCTCTTGGCCTCAAAGTAACGGTCTAAATCACCATGATAATCTAAGTGATCCTGGGAAAGATTAGTAAAAATACCGGCGGCAAATTGGCAATGGTGAGTCCGCTTCAAATCCAGGGCGTGGGACGAGACCTCTAAAATAACCCGGGTGATCTGGTGGCCTTGCATCTCCCGCAACAAGCGTTGGAGGTCCAAAGATTCCGGGGTCGTCACCGGTGCCGGCCGCACCTGGTTGCCAAAACGACAATTTACCGTGCCAATCACCCCGACCTTTAAACCCGCGGCCTGCATCATGGCTTCCAGGATATAAGAGGTGGTAGTTTTGCCGTTAGTGCCGGTGATTCCTACGATGCTGAGGTCTTGGGAGGGATGATCATAAAAGGCCGCCGCCAGGTGGGCCAGAGCCAGCCGGGCGTCAGGAACCTTGATATTAACTACCCCTGGATAAGCTGGCCGGTCCTGCTCGCTGACGATGACCTGAGCTCCTTGTTGGATAGCCTGATCGATAAAGAGATGGCCGTCGGTCTGACAGCCGCGCAGCGCCACAAAAATCTGGCCTGGTTCAACTTGTCCGGAATGATAAGCAATACCACTGACTTGGACATCGCCTGGCCCCCAGCTCTGGATTCCGACCAGACCCTCCAGGAGTCGCTGCAGGGTTTTTGGAGTATAGGTATCCTTCAGTCCGGACAACAAAAATTCCTCTGGCTTAGGTTCGACTAATTAACTTTCTAATCAGGAAGTTTGGATACGATAATTAAATTTATCCTATCTTAACTTCGGCGGCTTTGCAACTGCCAATAACGGCAGGTTTATGATTAATTAAGTTACTAATAATATTTATGATTCCGGCCTAAATCTTATAAGGCAGATACTTTCTGGAGTGATCGGGACTCCAGGTTCGGGTTGCTGACTTACGGCGACCCCACTGCCCTCAATATGGCAGCGCAGTCCCGAGCGGTGCAGGGCCTTCAACACCTGTCGGATGGTCTGGCCCTGGAAATTGGGCATCACGGTCAACGGCCCGCTTACCGGTTCAGTGTCGGCCTTACCAACTTCCAGATTGCATTCCACGATTTTGGTGGCCAAGAGGGGATTAACCACTGGTTCGATCTTGGGATAATATCCTAAAAATCTCATGGTTCGGGCGGCGATTTCCCGAAACACCGGGGCCGCGACGACCCCGCCGTAAATAGCCCCTTTGGGTTCATCAATAATTACCACAATGGCCAGCACGGGTTGTTCGGCCGGAACCATACCGATGAATAGGGCGTTGAACTTGCTATGGGAATAGCGCCCCCCGACCAGCTTTTGGGCAGTGCCGGTTTTTCCGGCTACCGTATAGCCGGGGGGGACGGCTTCGGTGCCGGTGCCCCCGGTTTCGGTCACGGTCCTCATGATAGCCAGCATTTTATGGGCCGTGGACGGCGAGACTACCTGGCGTAAGGGTTCGGGTTTGAATTGCTGAACTACCTGGCCCTGCTGATTAATGATTTCTTTAACTAATAAGGGCTTCATCAGTACGCCCTCATTGCCCAGGGAGGCTAACGCCATGGCCAGTTGGATGGCGGTTATTGAAACACCCTGACCGAAGTTCACCGTCACCCGGTCAATGGGCGATCGGCAGAATTTCAGAGTCCGATACAACCCACAACTTTCCCCTGGAAAGCATAAACCGGTCCGTTGGCCAAAACCAAAATCCTGGAAATATTTATCTAGTAAGGCACCCTTAACTCGCATTCCGACCTTGGCCGTCCCGATGTTGCTTGATTTTTTGATAATATCGCTAACGGTCAGACTGCCATAGGGATGCACATCATGGATAACCCCGCTGTTACCGATCTTAAAGACTCCGCAGCCGCAATGGAGCTGGTCCGAAGCCCGGACTACACCTGCATCTAAGGCTGCCGCCACGGTAAAGATCTTAAAGGTAGAGCCGGGTTCAAAGGCGATGGTTATGGCACGGTTCTGATAATGTTCTTTACTGTATTGATTAAAATGATTAGGGTCAAAGGTGGGAGATTGAGCCATGGCCAATACTTCCCCGGTCTGGGGGCGCACCACCACGGCCAGCCCTCCGGCCGCCTGCCATTGCTTCACGCCGTTAGCCAAGGCTTTCTCCGTAATGTATTGAACGGTGCGATCAAACGTCAAGACCAGGTTATCTCCCATGGTCTGGTGGGCCAGTTCTTTTTCGCTGGTAATGATAATATGACCTCTGGCATCCAATAGATTCATACACTTGATCGGCTTGCCATAAAGATACTGATCAAACTGGGCTTCCAAACCTTCTAAACCTTGACCATCAATATTACAAAATCCCAGGACCGGTCCGGCCAGAGACCGATGTGGATAGAAGCGCCGCGCTTCGGGAATCAAATACATCGCTTCCAGGGACTTTTTGGGGTCGCCGTGGTCATTCTGGGAAGAGGCCGAAGTTTTGGCTTTTTTTAACTGTTCTTCTTTAAAGGCCTGAATGGCTTCGGCCTGCTGGGGCGTAAGATGACGTTTGATCCAGACAAAGGACCGGTTTTTACTTAAAATTTCCTGGATCTGGGACCGGGACAGGTTGATCCGGTTGGCCAGTTGGGTACTTAAGTAGGTTTTATCCGGCAAACGGCCAGGATGAGCACCAAGCGATTGAACAAAGGTACTGACCGCCAGCTCCGTTCCCTGACGGTCCAGGATAGAGCCCCGAATGCTTAGGACTGGGCAGAGTTTTCTATACTCTCCTTGGGCCTGGGCCCGCAGTCTGGGACCCTCAAATAACTGGAGCTGGATAAACCGGCCCGTTACGGTCAGTAACAGCAGACCCAGACAGACGCCCACCAGGATGATCCGTAATCGGAGCCATTTATTAAATCTGGAGCTCATCGCAGATAGATTACCTGTTCCGGTTCCGGTGCAGACATATGATATTTTTCGGCCGCCAGTTTCTCTAACCGTCCGAGGGACTTGAGGTTGGTCAACTCAATGCGTAGCTTGCGATTCAAATCGTATAATTGCTTCTGCTCGGTAAAGGCCTCGGAGATCTGGTAATTTAGGGTGATATATTTTAAATCAGCATAGACGAAGAGCAGGGCAGTCCCCACCGCGGCGGCCAACACCACGGCCAGCGCAAAAAACTTGGCTTTTCCCAGTTGCAGAACTGGACTTCGGCCCCTTAATCTACGATTTTCGGGATAAAAAACTTGGTCGACTAAACCTACCCGGGTGGCTCGATTTCGGATCACGGTCTCCCCCTCCTGTTCTCCGGCATTAATTGTAAATGCTTTTAGTTACCACTACCCCCTTTAACCCCAACCCGTAATTTGGCGCTGCGAGCCTGGGGATTACGGTGAACTTCGGCCGGGCTGGGGATCATCGGTTTTCGAGTCAGCCGCCTTAGTTGTCCCGTTTTCTCCAGGGTTAGAAATTGCTGCTTCACGATTCGATCTTCCAGTGAATGGTAAGCAATAATCACCAGCCGTCCGCCCGGGGACAAGAGACTGACCGCCAAGGGAATAAAGGCCGTTAACTTTTCCAGTTCCTGGTTAACGGCAATTCTTAGGGCCTGAAAAACCCGAGTGGCAGGGTGAATACGGCCCTGCCAAGCCTTGGAGGGAATAGCTTGCCTGATTAGCTCCACTAATTGGGACGTGGTGTTAATCGGCGTCCGCCGCCGGGCAACCACAATTCGGCGGGCAATACGGCGTGACCAGCGCTCCTCCCCCAGCTCTAGGAAAAGCCCAGCTAAATTAGGTTCCGAATAGGTATTTAGGATTTCAGCCGCAGTCGGGCCCGGGGCCTTGGGGTCCATCCGCATATCCAGAATCTCCTCCCTGAGAAAACTGAAACCACGGCCAGATTGTTTAAGTTGTTGGGTTGATAATCCCAGATCGAGCAGAATCCCCGCAACTTGTTCGATCTGGCACTTCCCCAATATATCTCTTAGGTCTGTATAACAACTATGAAAGAGTCGAAATCGGGATCGAAAAGCTTGTAGCCGTTGAACTGCTACTTCCAAAGCCGCCGGGTCTCGATCCAAACCCACCAATTGTCCGGCCGGCGCACTGTGAATCAGGATAGCCTCGGCATGTCCTCCCTGGCCCACGGTGCCGTCAACATAGATCTGGTCCGTCTGACAGTTCAGACCGGCAACCACTTCCGCGACCATTACCGGCTCATGGACGACCTCCTGGTCAATTACAAGATTCCCAATTCTTTCCGCACCTCTTCGGTATCCATTTCGTCTACTCGAGCCCGATCCTCTTCAAAGGCCTGGCGGTTCCAAATCTCAAAACAGCGCACCGCTCCGGCCAGAACGGTTTCCTTATCTAATCTGGCATACTCCCGCAAGTGGGGCGGGATCAGGATGCGGCCTTGACGATCTAATTGGCACTCGGCCGCTCCTGAGACAAAAAACCGCTGGAAGGACCGAAAATCTTTACGCAGTAGAGCTAATTGGCCCAGTCGCTGCTCAATTGCTTCCCATTCCGACAGCGGGAAGGCGAGCAGGTAGCCGTCGAGGTTAGTGACAATTAAATAAGTATCTTGACGTCCCTGAAGGATTTCGCGATAGCGTTGGGGAATACTAATTCTTCCCTTATCATCAATGACATGGAAGTAGCTCCCCCTGAACACCTTAACCCCCTAAAAGTTTCCATCTGATACCACTTCATCCCACCTGACCCCAAATTAAATGGGTTTGGCATCTAATGTCAAGAAAAAAATCGCTATGTGAAAAGAAATACAAAATAATATAACCTATTAGAATGATTATAAATTAAGTCTGGACAGCGGAGCTTGATAATTGATTTTGTAACTAGGCCGGATTTATCAAGATTTTAATCGCGCCGCAGGTTATCCAGCGTTAGCTGAGCCGCGCTGATCAAGGAAGGCTTGCAGGATCAATACCGCGGCCATTTTGTCGATGACTTGGCGGCGACGGCGGCGGCTGAGATTGGCCTCCAGTAAAATGCGTTCCGCCTGGACGGTGGTTAACCGCTCATCCCAGGTGTGAACCGGAATTCCCAAGACTTGGTGGAGTTGGGCCGCCCATTCTAAAACTTCAGCGGCGCGGTTCCCCAGACGGCCATCCATGTGCCGGGGCAAACCGATAACGATGGCGGTTATGTGATGCTGCCGGGCCAGATCAATAACCTTGGCCAGAGCTGCGGCGTTCTCCTGGCGTTCCAACACCATCAGACCCTGGGCGGTAATCCCCAAGGCGTCACTCAGGGCAATGCCGATGCGTTTATGGCCTAAATCCAAACCCATAATCCGCACCTCCGCAGCCGGGTTGGAGTCAGAGGGCTTAGAGGAAGATCTATGTTCTGTCATAGTTGAATCAAGCAAAATATTGTCTGTTCCGATCTTACCCAACCTGGTCTTATTAAAATGGAGTATCCTAAGCTTCAGGGAGAAAGGATGGTTCAAGTCCCGGAGGCTAAAACTGGTAGGCCAGGCTCAGGCCCAGGGAATGGACACTACTGTCGTAGCGGCCATTAGCTTGATCGGTTAAGGGAACGCCGGTCAGGGCATTATTTTTGTGGCATCCTTCAAACAGCAGGTAGTTATAAGCGATTCCCAGGATAAACTGTTTAACCTTGAGGTCACCGCCGACGGTAAAAATATGGCGGTTGGCGTCGGGGACCTGGGGATCTAAGGTATCATCGGGGACCGGGGTAAGATCATAGATATAACCGGCCCGCAGTTTCATACCGTTTTTGAGCTCATAATTAGCGCCAAAGCGAAAGGCCCAGACATCTTTCCAGTTTTTGGGCTGAACCATCTGGTTGGTCCCAGTAAGCGGGTAAGTCTGGTTGAACCGGACCTCCAACTGATCGTAGGTGGACCAGCCGGTCCAGGTGGCGTCGAAGTTAAAGGTGAATGGTTTAAACCGGCTGAAAGATATGCCGGTGGTTACCGAGGGTGGAAAGGTGAGATTGGCGGTGCCCGGAATGTCGGGTATCCCCGCCAGTGGGGCCGGCAAGCTAGTTTTCATCTGGCCTTTATATCTCAGAGAAATTTCACTGCGATAGGCTACTCCTAGCTTTACTCCCTCGATTGGTTCGTAAAGCACCCCCAGATTATAGCCGTAACCGGTGCCGTCGCCGTCGAGGGCCGTTTCTCCGTCCGGAAGGGCAAAGGGCATTTGGATTTTGCGTTTCAGCTCTACCGTGGACCACAAGACATTGAAGCCAAAGGCCAACGAAAGTTGGTCTAAGGGTTTGACGGAGATTACCGGATTAAGATTGTAAGTTTTGAGCTGGGAATAGGTGGTGATATAGCGACCGGTCCACTCCGGCGGCCATTGGGTGCCCAGCCCAAAAGGCGCGAAAAAGCCAATTCCCGCAGCTACACGGGGGTTAAAAGGAATAGCTAGATACACTGTTCCGGCGTGGAATAAGCGGTGATTGGTTTGGGAAAACTGGCCGTCCGGGCCATGATATTCCCGATCGGGGTAGTTAAAAATAGTGCCGCAATAGAATTGGGGCCGCTCTAGCTGATTGAGGCCGGCCGGATTGTAAAAAATGGCCGAGGGGTCGTTAGCCTCCGCCACAAAGGCATTGCCCTGAGCCATCGCTGCGGTCCCTTGCTGCACCAGGGCGAAACCCGCCCCTTGGGCCGGGGAATTAAACAGGAACCCCAAAACCATAACCGCTATTAAGATCAGACCTACTCTAAACACCAGCGAATTCCCTTTCTTGGTCAGTAGGAGCCCGGTTATTTTAATGCAGTTAACCATAGCATATATTAATGCGGAAGGGCGAGAATAATTAGCGCTCCCGTTGGAGTCAGCCTCCGGGGACTACATCAACTGATGTTCAATATCTCGGCGATTTTTTGGGAGAGGGCTTCTATCCGGTAAGGTTTTTGAATAAAGTCCAGATGTTCAGCATCGATCATCCTGGAGCCGTTGCCTTCCAGACCATAACCACTGGAAATCAGAACCTTGAGGTCAGGATTAATTTGCTTCAGAAAGCTGTAGGTCTCTCCACCGCCCATACCCGGCATGATCATATCCAAGATCACCAGATCGATTTGGTCTTTCTGGTCCTGATATATGGAGATCGCCTGCTGACCACTTTCAGCTTGTAGAACTTTATAACCCAGTCGCTCCAGGATTTTGGCTCCCACCGTCCTGAGCATGTCCTCATCGTCTACTAGCAGGATTACTCCCGATCCTCTGACAAATTCGAGATCAGTAACTGGTTCGGTGACGATAGATTTTGGGGTGACCGGCAGATAGATATGGAAGGTAGTACCCTTATCTTTTTCGCTCTCAACCTCAATAATGCCCTTATGCTTTTTGATAATGGCGTAACTGGTAGCCAGTCCCAGACCGGCTCCCTGGCCGATTTCTCTGGTAGTAAAAAATGGTTCAAAAATTCTGGCCTTGGTCTCGGCATCCATACCGATGCCGGAATCAGTTAAGGCCAGATGGATATAAGGCCCGGGTGCTTGGCCATGCGGTTGGCAAAAATCATCCTGGAGAATAACTTCCTCGGTGGATAGCACCAATCCTCCTTTTTCTGACATAGCCTGCCAGGCATTGACGAACAGATTCAGGATAACCTGTTCTAGCTGCCCCTGATCCACCTCTACTGCTGGTAAGTTGGGGGTTAAGTTTTTAACTATGCGAATTTCCTTGCGAGTGCGGCAGAATAGGTCGGCAGTCTGATTAAGGAGCGTATTGGGATCGGTGGCCTTGGGCTTAGGCTGGCTATCACGACCATAAGAGAGCAACTGCTTGGTGAGTTCCGCGCCTTTTCCGACCTCTTGCTCAATATGCTTCAGTTCGACCGCGGCCGGATGGAAACTATCCAGGGCAGTTTTCGCCAAGCTGGTCAATCCCATGATATTCATTAGAATATTATTGAAGTTATGAGCAATACCGCCGGCCAGGGTGCCGATCGCTTCCATTTTCTGTTTCTGTAACAGTTGCTTTTCCATCTTCTTCTTTTCACTGATATCGGTAAACATGGCAAAAGCACCCAGAAACTGATCTTTTTCTACCAGAGGGACAGAACTCATAATGACCGACACCCGGCCGCGACCCTTAACCGTAAAATCTAATTCTTTTTGGACAGAAGTACCTTTCAAGTTTTGGAATAAGGCTTCCAGGAAGATTTTGGTATTATCCTGAGCAAAGACCTCCGAGATATTTTTACCCTCCAACTCGGCATATCCGGTAATCTCCCGCATCCGGCGGTTGACAAATTTAATAATCCCCTGTTCGTCAATGATCCAGATCCCTTCATGAGCATTTTCCACCAATTCTCGATACTTACGTTCAGAAACCTCTAATTTCCGATAAAGTATGGCATTTTCCAGGGCAATGGCTATCTGGTTAGCGAAACTGACCACGAATTCTTTGTCCGCCGTAGTTATGGAGGCCTGCGGATCAAGGCGATCAGCCAGGATCACCCCGATGACCTTGCCGCGCACCGTCAGGGGGGCCAAGATGAACACCTTGGGTTGGAATTGTTGGAGCAAGATGTTGGTTTTGTTGAGCTTACTGCGATCAACGTCATGAATTACGATCGGGATGCCATTCATGGCGACCCGGGCAATAATATTGTCCACTTTGGAGAGAGGTATTCTATAACCTTTAAGTTTTTCAAACAGATCAGCTTCAATACCGACAGCATGCTGTAATTCCAAGACTTTTTCTTTGTTGTCCAAAAGGAAAATTCCGGCCCGGTCCAGTTTAGCGAAGTTGATCAGCAAGCGTAAGGTGGCCTGCAACAGCTCTTCCAGTTGCAGGACCGAAAGCACCGCGGCGCTGGTTTCGGTTAGACACATAAGCTGGTCAATTTTCTCTTTAAGCTGCACGTTTAAACGGTGGACTTCGTCAAATTTCTTCTTCAGGAGTTCCTTATCGCGCTCCAGTTCCTCAATAGTCGAGGTGAGGAGACGCCAGGGGATCAGGGTGCGCAACAGGGTTTCTTTAAAAACCGATCTTTTCTCCCAGATGAGCTGGTATTCGCAGTACTCATCTCCCCGGAAAAAACATTTATTTTCAATGACCTGAGCCGGGGGCAAGTTCCAGATGGTGGGGATGCCGGAATAAATGCCTTTGTTATAGAGACAGAAATCTATACTACTGGGGAGATGTTTCAGCCAGTGCAGGCGAATAGTGGCTCGGTCGCGGCTGGTTTCGACTAGCTCGATGACCTTGTTTCTATTAAATTTATCATTTATGGCCTGAACCTTTTTGAGGGTGCGCCGGGGATTCTTATAGGCGAACATGATGATGCGCTGGACATAGCCCAACTTTTTGCGCGCCGCGGCTTCAAAGCCGATTTTAAAGGCAATGTCATCATCTTTACTGATCTGCTTGGCGTTATCAAACATTTTGAGCATGACATCGCTGGACACCCAGTTGTTGATTTCTATTAAAAAATCTTGAGGATTACTTAAGGCCTCAATTTCCGGACCCAGACCTTCTAATAAATTTGGAACTTGTTCGGGCAAATTTTCTTGGAAATACTCAATGATAGCTCGGGTATTGAGGCAACTATGATGCTTATTCATGACTTCGCAAACTCCTATACGGCTTGCACGTCAAGAAAAGTGAACTTTGCAGCAGATTTTTCTATACACTTTAGTATGATCTACATTATAAATAAAATCAATGATTCTATTGTTTTGGTAACAAAAAAAATAATTATAATATATTCAATACCTTGTAGCTAAAGTATAATGTTCATATTTCTGAACATTATTTTCGTCCTCCATTTTAAATCTTTTATCAGATAATAACAAGTCGGTAATTTTGTTTTTCGACATAAATTTTTTACCAAGGAGAATACCACGATGGTTAACCCCAAGTTTTTTCCCTACAAACTCCCCAATCTGAGTAAATTCTGCCAGATGAAATTAAATTGTTGGCTCTTCCGATTCCTGCCGTTTTGGGTTTCGAGGTGGTATCTGGCCGGTCTGGGGTGGCTGTATTATGTTATCAATCAACCGGAAAGGAAGCTAATCAGGCGGACGATTACCCATATATGGGGACCAAAGCTCAAGGCCCCAGAGTTGAAAGTTATGGTTAGCCGGGCTTTTCAGGGTATCTTCGATCATTATCATGAGAAGCTGGTGGTGGCTTATTCTCGCTTGCCGGGCTTGAAGCGGTTCTTGCGGTCCCGCATCCGGGCAGTGGGGGAGGAGATTCTGCAAGAGGCCCTGGCGGTCGGCAAGGGCGTTCTTCTGGTGACCGGCCATTTCGGGGCAGTGGAGTTGCTGCCCGGGTTTTTGGGCGTCAAGGGTTATCAGGTGTCGATGATCTGTAGGTTTAAGACCGGCCACCTCAGGAATTCTCTCCTGACCCGGGCCGCGGCCGCCAATATTAATCTTATTGACGCGGATAGTGAAAATACCCTGCTGGCGGCCATCAGGGCGCTGAAACAGGGCCAGATTCTGATCACCGAATGTGATGAATTTGACGAATGGCGGGTATCTCAAAATCAGGAAATTCGCTTCCTGGGCTCCTGGCTGGCCTATGACCGGACCCTGGATGTATTGAGTAAGCGTTCCGGATCACCGATAGTAACCGGTTTAATGAAAAGAAACGGCTCCCAAAAATATTCCTTAAATTTTACGGCCATTACCAACGGCAGGGAACCGGGAAATCCAGCCATTGGAGAAAGATGCCTGAAGGTTTTGGAAGAAGCCATCCAGACCGCTCCGGAACAGTGGTATCAATGGAAAAAATTCGGGACCATGATTAATATCGAAGAGAAAGAGACCGCGTATGATCATCAGGAAAGTGGATATCTGGCACCTCAATTTGGCTTTTAAAGCTCCGGTTAAGCATAATCTGGCCACTCACTACGGCTCCGACAATATTGTCGTCAAGCTGACGACGGATGCGGGGGTGACCGGCTATGGGGAAGGTATCCCGCGTAGCTTTGTCACCGGTGAAGTTCTGGCGGATAGTTTGGCCTTTCTTAAAAAGGTGCTCATCCCTGAGATCTGCCAGACACCGCTGGTTTCCCGCCCAAGCATCTATGCAAACCTGGCCGGCGTTGGTCAACAATTGGGAGCCGCTAACTATCCCGCGGTGTGGTGTGCCGTGGAGATGGCCTGGTTAGACGCGGTAAGTAAGACTTGCGGCCAACCGCTCGCCGAGATCCTGGGATTTCAGTCCCAGGCGGCGGCAATTTATAGCGCGGTCTTACCCATGGCTGCTGAGCCGCAGATGGCGCGCTTCTTCGAGTTGGTGAAGCTAAAAAAAATGCGTTTTTTAAAATTAAAAGTGGGCAATAAGAGCGATCTTGATCTCCTTAAGATTGCTCGGCAGCAGCTGGGTTGGGAGATTGATATCCGCGTCGATGCCAATGCGGCCTGGAGTCCCAGGGAGGCTATGGCGCGGATCGAAGCGATGGCCCCGTACCGACTCAGTGCCGTAGAACAACCGGTAGCCAAAGAGGATTTTGAGGGTCTCCAAAAGGTCAGCGCTGCCGTAGAAATCCCCATCATTGCCGATGAGTCTGTTTGTACTGCGGAG
>JAQVHY010000173.1 GCA_028695935.1 Desulfobacca sp. | reverse complement strand
TGGCGTTTTACAAGACGCGATTTGAGCGCTCTGCTTAATAGGATCAACGGCCCTTGGCTTGACACAGAAGGTCTCGCGGCATAGGGCTAAAAATACGTTAGCGAATTTATGAACTGCTGTACTAAGTTTCCCTGGGGCAGACTCATTAATTCCCCCAGATGAGGCTAAAGTCCATTAATTACCTTGCGGTGCCTTTCCGGGCTGAAGAGATAAAATCTCCTTTTATCGGTTTTGAGCCAGATGTTTGACTTTCAGAATTTTCTCTCACCTCCGTTATTTTTTTTATGGTTGGGTTTTTTTTATGGGGTCCAATATCGCTGGTCTAGCTACTTGGACTCGTCCGGCCCTTTATCATCGGTATCGGTGACCGGCCATTGGGCCTCTGGCATTATCTCCGGCGGCGGATACTGCTTCCGGCTGCCCAGCAAGGGAAAATCCACCTGGGCCAGGGGAATGACAATTTGGCTTACCTGATCCGCCTCGCTGGATTGTTGCACCGGACGGTAATTGATCAGGCAACCGGGTCCCATCAGTTTTTGTTCATAACTGGTCGAACCTTCCAGGTAGCCACAGGCCATTCCGACGAAGTTAATATCCTTGGCCACCGTTTGGCCGGGTTTGAGGACCTTCTGGGCCTCCAGCTCGGCCTGTAGTTGGGGCATCCACTCAGATTCTTTGATGCTCACCTGGCCCGTTTCGCCGATGATCGGCCGCCAATTCCTTTGCATCCCCAGGAGCTGGCCCTCGCCCCCGAGGCGTAGCACCAGGCGGCTGCCGATTACCGGCACCCCCTTATAGCGGCGGCCTAATCCGACGAAATAATCAGCCGGATACTGGCGCGTGGTCTCTTTTTGCTTGGGATTTTTAACCACCGCGTTGGTAACGTGGGAGACAAACAGCACATCCAGGGTTTCGTGTGGCCTAAGCTCCACCAGTTTATTTTCCACCACCTGCTTCAAGGCCAGCTCTACTGCCTGGCGATGACTGTTAATGGTGGTGGGAACTGCCATGGAACCCTTGGTTTCGGAAAAACTGGCCGCACCGGAGGCCTTGGCTACCCAAAACACTCGCGTCCCGGCCTTGGCGGCCAACATCTGACCCTTATCCGCCTCCGGCTGATCCTTTTCTGGGCCTTTACCAAACTGACCCATGATTTGGCCAAACTGAGCTTTCGTTTGCTCTTCGGTTATTTCCTGGATTTGGAGAATGGGCAGTTCCTGATCGGCTAGTTTAAAGCTGGGCGCTCTTATGGGAATGGTTTTGACCCCCAGGGCCTTTTGCACCGCCGGGTCTTTAAGGCGATAATCGGTAAGGTTGAACTCATAACCCTGGGGCAGGCCGGGAACCTCGCGCGGTGGACTAGCACTGGCGAAACGCCCGCAGACCGTTTCCCGCCAGTCTTCGGCGGCAGTGCCATTCTGGCGAATCCATTTGACATACCACAGGTTGGGGTCGCCGCTGAGGTCGGGCTTGGGAGTCGTCCAGGTATCGTTGTTCATAAAGGAATCGTTGATTAAAAAATTGTTCAGGGCCACCGGATCATGTTCGGGATCAATGTCGCCACAATTTTCGGCAGATATGGCCGAGAGGTTGTTGCGCGGGAAGGTGAGAAAATATGCCGCCTGAACATTATCTCCGGCCAGGAGATGATAGGCCATATCAGACAGGTCTTCCATCTCACCCATACTATAACTGCGGTAGTGACCCAAGATGATATGGAAACCGTCCCAGGTAAGGCTGAAGGCCGTAGCCCCCATGGGGTGATAGCTCGTACCCGCGTAGTTGGCGACAATGACCGCCTGGCAGCCATGCAGGATTAGCCACTCCAAATCGTTAGCGCCCAACCCGCCCTGACAAGTAATTGTTGTGCCAGGAGAATTTCCGGAGGGGGTATCCTGGCCGACAGTTTGGACCACGGAATTGGTCCCCGGGATAAAATGCCATCCCAATAAGGCCGAGGTGAAGGGTTCGTGGAGGTAGACCACGGCCCCGGGCGAGGACGCTCCCGCGGTAAGGTCCTGATAATAATATTCGTAAGGCAGCGCGCTGGTCCCCCAATCACACATCCCTCCCGTCACTTCAGCCCAGGACCCGCTGGCATTGGACCAGAAATGACTGCTATAACAAGGATGAGGCGGGGTGATCATGTTGTTGTGGCCGAAAAAGAACACCAGGTCGAATTGATCCCAATCCTTCCAACCGTCTCCAACTATGGGGAAAATGGTATGAATATTGACCTGGGAATTCTCCCGTTTCCGGGAAGTGTTATGGGCATACTCACTAGTGGTTCCAGCAGTCATGAGGTCCCAAAAAGCGCCGGCCGGGTCGCGCAAGTAGTTGGAAGTAGAGGTGTACGGCATGGGCAGGTTGGTTTTCCAAGACATGCCCCCATGTTGGCCGTACTCTTTTAGACTATAAAGTCCCAATTCATGATTGAGGTTGGTCGAAAAAGCGTGACACTGCGGCGCTTGCGACCAGAGTAGAGCGCCGAGCCCCAGAATCATGATGACTGCCCTTAATCGTCTCGGCAGGGAAAATTGCATAACCAATCCTCCTTTCCTGAGGAGATAATTTTCCCCAAACTGCCAGAAGATTGAAACCGCCTAACCTTAATGCAGAAAAAATGCTGGAGCACCGGCTCCTAGATTACTTAATTTGGTGGTTTACTATTCCCTCTCACCCAGACCTTTTTTCTAAATGAGGGAAGAAGAACAGGCAGTTACTTGGTTAAGGTATAAATTACGCTAACGTGTAGAATTCAGTGATAGTCCCCAGTTTCTTGGAAGGTGATAGCCAGATTTTTGCTCCCAGCTACCGTCCAGGGAGGCCCCGGGGTAGGGTTACAACTTATTTTGCGGTAGTGGTTCTAACCTCAAATTCACTCACCGAACAGGCCGGCTGGCGGCTCCGGTTTGGTTAGAGAACTGTCTTTATAATTCTTGACTAGAAGGTGAGTAAAGTTAGTATACTAGATATTTTTTTGTATGTCTATAATAAAATTATATGGGGCAGCAATTTCATAATCCCAGCCTCATCGCCTAAGTCCGATATGAAACTTATCTCCACCCGCGCCCAGGGTCTGGGGGCGGCCTGCTATTTCGGTCGTCGCTTTAAACCAGGGTTTTTAGAGCCTGTTCATAGGCGGTCAGAGTCGAATGGCCAAACAACACCAGGCGGACTAATTCGATCTCCGGATGTTCCTTAAGATGAGAAATTATGGTGCCCAAAGCAACCTTAGCCGCGTCCGCCACCGGGTAGCCATAGGCCCCGGTCGATATCGAGGGAAAGGCCAGGCTTTTGAGGCCTTTTTGGGAAGCCAGTTGCAGGCTGTTGCGATAACAGGAGGCCAACAGTTCCGGCTCCCGGTGGCAGCCGTCCTGATAGATCGGGCCGACCGTATGGATGACATAGCGGGCTTTGAGGTTGCCGCCAGTGGTGATCACGGCCTCGCCGGTCGGACAACCACCGATCTGTAGGCATTCTTCCAGGATTTTGGGACCGCCGGCGCGGTGGATGGCCCCATCAACCCCGCCCCCGCCCCGCAGGCTGCTGTTGGCCGCGTTAACGATGGCATCGGTATCCTGTTTAGTGATATCCCCTTCCACCAGTTCTAGCTTAGAGTTATTGATTGTAACTTCCATGCTTGGCCCTCCTCTCAAGACCAATTTAACTGAAACTTAAAGCTGAAGTAAGTGTTCAGTTGCCCGTTGCCGGTTGAAATGAATACTTATCTGTGAAAAGGCTATAATCACCAAGGCCAGGTCTTATAGATAACTGTTCAAATTTGCTTAGCTTACTGATCGCTGACCACTGGTCACTGACCAGCTGACCTCAATTCTCAATCAACGCCCGGAGCTGAGCCACATCGAGGTGGCGGCGGACGACCTCGGCCAGGCGGTCTAATTCCGCCTCCAACGCAGTCGCGAAAGACGCCATCGAGGCCGGGTCCGCGCCTAAGCCCTTTGGGGTCCGGAAGCGTTGTAGTATGGCCCGGCGAAAATCGTCATTATCAAACAGACCGTGAATATAGCTCCCCCAGATGCGCTGATCCGGGCTGGCCCAGCCGTCTGGCACCTGCACCGAGTCGCCCCGGCGGCGGTAAATCTCGAACACCGCCTGGCCCGGCCCCACCGCCTCGGTGATCCCCATATGGATTTCATATCCCTTGATGAAGTACCCCGAACCCGGCAGGCCGACCACCCGGGCCTCCACCTGAGTGGTGGTTTTTTCCCCGGCCATAGTGGTCACTAACGGCAGCAATCCCAAACCTTCCGCCTCCGGCATCGCCCCTTCGACTCCCAGGGGGTCCTTGACCACCTGACCGAGGATCTGATAACCGCCACAGATGCCAATCAGGTGCCCACCATGCTGGGCAAACTCCTGTAGGCGCCGCCCCAGGCCGGATTGCTGGAGATAACGCAGGTCGGCGATAGTATTTTTGGTACCCGGAATGATAACCATATCCATGGACGTCAGGTCGTGGCGCGGGTCCAGGTAAGACAAGGCGACTCCTGGTTCCTGTTCCAAGGGGTCGAAATCGGTATAATTAGAAATGTGGGGCAGCCGAACTACCCCGAG
>JAQVHY010000172.1 GCA_028695935.1 Desulfobacca sp. | reverse complement strand
GGGGGCCTGCTTAGGAGATTGCCCGACCGGGGCCTTGCGCATGGTGGAACGCGAAGCCGAGGACTTTGACCCCGAGGCGGTGGAGGCCTACTTGCAGTCCCAGCCCCCGGTCCAGCCAGCAGTGGACTCGGCTACTCGTGGCTGCCCCGCGGCCCAGGTGCAGACTTTTAGTCCGCCTCAGCCGGCGCCAGCCCCGGAACCCCCCACGGGCTCGGCGCTGTCCCACTGGCCCATCAAGATTAAACTGGTCCCGCCTAAGGCCCCGTTTTTATCAGGGGCTGATCTGTTGGTCCTGGCCGATTGCGCCGGGGTCGCCTATCCCCGGCTGCACCAGGAGCTCTTATCCGGCAAGGTGGTGCTCATGGGCTGCCCGAAATTCGACGATTCCCAGGAATATCTGGAGAAATTAACCGAAGTCTTCCGGGATGCTGACGTTAAGAGCATCACCGTGGCCATTATGGAGGTGCCCTGCTGCTCCGGCCTGGCCGGTATAGTGGAACAGGCCCTGGCCGCCGCGGGCAAAAAAGTTCCCCTGGAGCAAATCGTCATCAGCCCACAAGGACAGTTGCTTCAACGGCAACGGTTGGCCGCTTAAATCACTTAAGTCAGGCAAAGGAGAAAAAACATGTTTTGTTTTCAATGTCAGGAGACGGCCAAAAATCAAGGCTGTACGGTTAAGGGAGTGTGCGGCAAGCCCGAGGAAACCGCGGATCTCCAAGATCTGCTCATCTATGTCTGCAAGGGAATCTCGGTCTACGGGGAAAAACTGAAAGAACTGGGCACGGTTGACCAAAAAACCGGCCTGTTCATCTGCAAGGCACTGTTTACCACCATTACCAATGTGGCCTGGGACGATGACATCCTCATTGCTAAGATCAAAGAAGCTCTCAAGGTGCGGGAAGAGGTCAAAAAGAAATTTCTAGCCGCTTATCAGCAAAAGTTCGGCAAACACTTCTCCGCGGCGCTCCCGGATTGCGCCACCTGGTATCCGGATGACCATTCAGAAATCCTGGCCAAGGCCAAAGCCGATGAACTGCGCATTACGGCTGTCGAAAATCAGGATGTCCGATCTTTGCGGGAGCTGCTCATTATCGGTTGCAAGGGCATTGCCGCTTATGCTGATCACGCTGCGATCCTGGGCTATGAGAAGGACGAGATCTACGGGTTTTTGATGGAGGCCCTGGCCTCGACCACCAAAGATCTTTCGGTGGATGAGATGATCGGCATGGTTATGAAGGCCGGCGCGACGGGCGTCACTACCATGGCCCTCCTGGACGAAGCCAATACCATCACCTATGGACATCCCGAGATTTCGGAAGTCAATATAGGCGTCAGAAGCAATCCGGGCATCCTCATCAGTGGACACGACCTGAAAGACCTGGAAGAGCTGCTGGAGCAGACCAAGGGGACCGGGGTTGAGGTTTACACCCACGGAGAAATGCTGCCGGCCAATTACTATCCCGCCTTCAAGCAGTACGACCACTTTGTGGGCAATTACGGCAATTCCTGGTGGCACCAGAACCAAGAGTTCGAGTCCTTCAACGGCCCCATCATTCTAACCACCAACTGTCTGATTCCCATTAAAAAAGAAAACACCTATCTGGATCGGCTGTTTACCACCGGGGTGGTCAACTATCCCGGCGCCAAGCATATCCCTGACCGGCCGGAGGGCGGCCAGAAAGACTTTGCCGCGGTTATTGCGCTGGCCAAGAAATCAAAACCGCCGACCGAGATAGAATCGGGCAAGATTGTCGGCGGCTTCGCCCATAATCAGGTGCTGGCCCTGGCAGATAAGGTCATTGACGCAGTTAAGTCTGGTGCCATTAAGCGCTTCGTGGTCATGGCCGGGTGCGACGGGCGTCAAAAGTCGCGCAACTACTATACCGAAGTGGCCGCCAACCTCCCCCCGGATACGGTGATCCTCACCGCCGGCTGCGCCAAATACCGCTACAACAAGTTGAACCTGGGCGACATCGGCGGCATCCCCCGCCTCCTGGACGCCGGCCAGTGTAACGACTCCTATTCCCTGGCGGTTATCGCCCTGAAGCTCAAAGAGGCGTTTGGACTGAATGATATCAATGAACTGCCGGTGTCGTACGACATCGCCTGGTATGAACAAAAGGCGGTAATCGTACTCTTGGCCCTGCTCTATCTGGGTGTGAAGGGCATGCGGCTGGGGCCTACCCTGCCGGCCTTTTTGTCCCCCAACGTGGCCCAGGTATTGGTGGAAAAATTTAATATCAAGCCCATTGGTACTGTTGAGGAAGATATCGAGGCCATGCTGGCGGGAAGATAAAATAAATAGCCAGCTTTTAATTATCGGAAGGCGGTCTTTTCCGATAACCAAACTTGGAGAAATCAATAAGCCAAAATGGGCGGGCTATTCGCATTTATTGGCATCGCCGCGAACAGGTAAAACGGCCAAGCTGATCAGCCATTACATAAATGGGAAGTGATGGTTTGGTGGCATCTATATCAGAGGGTGATCAACGACAATTAAAACTGACATCAGCGACAATGAATAAGATTCTTTCGGAAGTCCTGCGAGCCGGCGAGCAAGCATTTCCGAAAGAATTCATTGAACTTAACCGCAGTATGAACGCCTATGGGGATTGAATGAGAATATGTCTTCGGAAACAGGAAATTTTTGCAGAGAAACCGGGCCGCGATCTGAAGTTTGGAGATTTTGGCGATAGTCAATGGCCGGAAAAACTAGCCCAGACGTTGGAATATCGGCTAAATTTGTAGATATTGGTCGATAGTTGAACATACTGATCCTGTCTTCCTGGAGGGAAGTATTATCGCCGGTTAAACATCTTGATAAGCCAAAATATTTGCCTGAACCACAGGTTCTGGTGGTGGACGTATATGAAAAGTCGGCCAAGGCGATAAGGCTTGCACCCTAACCATTCGGCCTTTTTGACAAACCGGGCACAGGAATAGCTCTTTGTCGGTTAGATTCTCCCAGAAAGCTCTCGGGTCGTTTTCTTGAGCCGTGGTGTCAAAGGGAGAATTTTCCGGTTGTCCAAGAAGTTGCCGACAGAGATGGATTTTGGCGGCGCGATGGCGATTAGCCAAATCCATAATAACGGATGCGCCGAAAACCATTCGGGAGAACGTGTAAGACAGGAGTTTAAGACTTCTTGAGGTCAAAAAACCACTTATCATAAAAATATCAATATCCTACACCTCAAGTTTTTGTAAGACCCCACCAGTAACTTGATAGCCGAAGGCAGCGAGGATCTGGGCCTGCCTCGGGGTCGGGTCTGCGATCATTCTCTCGGCGCCTCTTTTTGAGGCGGTCCAGCATAAACAAGAGTGGAGCTTTTGCATATTTTCCATCGCCGTGGCTGCCGAGAGGGGCAGGCCGGCGTGCTGGAGCCGAATTTCTATGAGCCTGAGATAGGTCAGGGCGACCACACAGGTGAAAATATGGCAGCGGATCTTGCTAGCGGTCCAATGCCGCAAGGGGTAGAGGCTCACCAGATCGTGGTCTTTGGACTGGCGCAAGGCCTTTTCCACCATATACCGATCCAGGCTGGCCTGGACGATCTGATCGGTGGACCATTCAGCTTGATCGGTGACTAGAATGTTCTTGCCAAATTTCTCTATATATAGGCCGATCCTGTAGTAATTCTTGCGAAATAAGAGCTGCGTCTTGTGCTTATATTCCTCAAGAGCGACCTCATAGAGATTTTGAGGAAGATGAAGTCTCTCGCACGCCTCGGCGTAATGCCTGGCGATGCAGTCGGCATCGGTCCAGTGGGCCCTCTGGGTCCTCACTCTGGCGGCTGCGGCTGCACCAACCCCAGGTCATTGAGCTGGGTTGGGACACGATGGTCATGGATAACGATGAAGCCCAGAAGCGTCATGGCGTCGAACCTACGTACCAGCAGGCGAAAGGCTTTCAGCCCCTGCAGTTGACCTGGGGGGGCCTGATCATCGACGCGGTGTTTCGGGGTGGCAGCAAGCACAGCAACCATGGGGATACCGCCCTCAAGATGGTCAGCCCTACCGTCAAGTTTATCCGGAAACACTAGGGGGCGGCTATGCCCATCATCATCCGCATGGATGCCGGCTTTTTTGACCAGAAGCTCATGCCGGCGTTTGATGATCTGGGACTGGGGGTCATTTGCAGTGGCCGAATTTATGAGGAAATCCAGGATTTCGCCGACAGGGCCCCGAACTTTCAGTGGCGCCGGTATCAGAATCGCCAGCAAGGCGGCGTGTGGTTATCGACGTGGCTGCCAAGATTGTGCGGCATGCGGGCCAGGTCATCCTCAAAGTGACCGCGGCCACCATGGCGCGGCTGCAGTTTGCCCAGCTCTGGGCTCGCAGCAACACGCCACCACAGTTGGTTTGGGCCTGACGGCCGGCTAGAATTTGGTGAATTTGACATAAGTTTGGGGGGGGCGTGCCCCGTCCAGGGATTTGTTTGTCCTGATGCCCGGGTCTGGGGACGGGCAGCAGCCAGATATTACCCCATCAGAGGGTATTGTTACTCAAGTTGATCACAGTTCAGCCCACCCCGGGCCTTCATCAGGAGATTTCCAGGCTATTTGACTTTCATTGAAACACGTTAAGCTCAACTCGTT